>DASURS010000368.1:0-6605 GCA_036279935.1 Pyrinomonadaceae bacterium | reverse complement strand
GTGTTTGAGAAGGTGGTCCCTGAGAGCGCGATTCAGTACCTGTTTGACCTCCAACGTCGCGCGCCGAAACTCGCTCAACAACTCAACCAGTCCATGCTGCGTTTGCTTGCTTCAGGACAGCACTATTCGCCGCGGTCGGCGATCTCCATCTCGGTGTATGCATTCAATGAGAGTCAATCGGTTTCGCCGGGAGTTTGGAAAGGCGATGACGGCAGACAGAACGTAGCGCTTCTTGCACCAGCCACTTCATACGAACGGTCTCGCGATGCCGTTGACGTGGGGCTCGCGAAGGCGTTCGTATCCGCGGCGTATCAGTATTTTCAAGTCCGAGTGTTGCACGACACAGGCGTAGACCGCTCTGATCTGGCGGCTCTTTATTCGAACTACTTTCTGGAACAAAAGATAAAGGCATATGCGCAACTTTACAGTCTCGATCCGGACGCCCAATGGCTGCGCTACGAGACTGGCCTGATCGCGTTGGCGCGTCAAGCCGGTGCTACTGATCGTGATTTGGCGTTGTTGGCTGATGCAGCACAGAAGGTCGGCCAGCAACAGTCTTCAATATCGGACATGGAGAATGAGAGCGCGCTCGCCCGCGCTGCGGAAGAGAAGGATCCGCGAAAGAAAGCTCGGCTCCTCGTAAGCGGCATCATGTGGTTGTTGCGGCAAAAACGATTTTCCGCGGCTGAACAGACCGTTGAGATGCTGGAAGATCTCAATATGCGCAACCAGATGGTCCAGGTCATTCGCGTCGCGGCCCTCAAAGACGCCATCGATACGCGTCGCTGGAATGAAGTGTCGCAGAAGATCGACAAGATAGACGACCGGACGGTGAGGCTCTATTTATTATTGGAGGCGGCGCGCGTGATTGGCACGAACAAATCGGACCGCGAGGTGGCCTCTCGCTATTTGAACGATGGGCGTAAGCTTCTGGAAGCGCTCGATAACGGTTTGCAGAAAGCCGCCGGCGCAGTTGCGGCACTCGCTTTGACACAGCGCATCGATCCCGGCTTTGCCCGAATCTCTTTGAACGATCTGTCACGGACGATAAACGCCGTGGAAAGATACCAGGGTCAAAACTATTTCGCCGTGCTTCCTCTGCCGCCGAACAATAGCGAGTTTGGATATCAAATCAAGGAAATTGGCTTTGAAGACTGTTTCACGGAAGCCGGCAGGCAGGATTGGATCGGCACAGACCTCGCCGCGCGAAACCTCGAAAATAAATACCTCCAGGCCTGGGCGCGGCTCACGGCGGCTAAAGCACTATTAGAAAAGAAACCCTCGCCAGCCTGAACTGACTTCGTTGGTAGTGCGTTCTGAAGCTTTCTCTGCGCCTGCTTTTTGCTTCTTGCTCATCTTTTTTGCTGCAATTCGTAGTACACTGCAAAGACGTTTTCCCAGAACGTAGAACAAACAGGAGGTTTTCCCCGATTGAAGAACAAGCTGCGTTCCCTCGTGTTCTTTCTTTTTCTCATCACTTTGACGAGCGTTGTTAACAAGGCGGTCGCCCAGGACCAGCCAACGATCGCGAAAGATTCCATTCAGATCACCGCGTTTACGTTCAACGTTTACAAAGGCAACTACGACGTTTGGAGTTGGGTGCCCACGATGAAGTTCCGTGTTAACGGCCCGATCGCCAGCGGCAGTCAGCTTTACGTCCAGTACAATCTTCCGACCGGCCCATGGGTCAAGTTTGATTGCGACACGAACAACATCGAAAAAGGTTACTGGTGGAAAACTGAATGCGGCGGCCGGCAGATCCCCGAAGCGCAAAGCTCGACTTACACGGGCCCGGTCAGCTTCACGATAAAGATGCGCAATGAGCTTCAGGGTACAGACTCGACCCTCTTTACAGGCAAAATGAAGGTCGCCAAGGCCCGCTCGAATGAGCACGGACCGAAAGCAGTGAACAAGTTCGTTTACTGGGTGGACCACGACTGGAATTTGCCGATCGGTTACGTCTACCTGACCGCCGACGACATTTACGGATGGAAACTGCCGGCGTTTCACATCTCGTTCTGGGTGCGCGGCGACGCTTACAAGTTCGACCCGCACGTTTTTTATCAGGGCAAGGAGATCGGCAAGAAGTTCCTTGACGGCATGGAAGTCGGAAAGGCCGGTTGCGAAGCGGAAGTAGAGAACAACACGACGCATTACGTCGAGGAGTCAATTCCGCAGAAAGCGAAATGGGCGCGAGTGCGTTGCGATTTTCCGAACATCAAGGGCAGCGATACCACGGGTGAGAAGAACGTGCTGTTTGGCGATACGTTCACGCTCGCCAACAACCCCGGCGAGTACGAGTTCAAGCTGCTTTGGAACAACAAGCTGGCGCGGTCGATAAAATTTACCGTCGCGCCGGGCGGAAAATTCGACAACGGCATCGCTTCCAGCAACCAACTCGGCTCGGATATCGTCATTGTTCCTGTGCAGGTCATCGGCGACCAGGACGGCGTGTGGAACAAGACCGCCTGGCAAACAGAAGCGTTCTATGGCAACCCGTTAAAGGGTTTCACCGCTTTGCCGTAACGTTCGTCGATTAGGAAATATGGAAAACATCGAATCAAGCGCAAATCGCTGTCGCCCCGTCCACACTCGTGAAGAGATCGCGAACAGCATCAGTCATGGGCTGGCGTTGGTATTGGCGCTCGCCGCGCTGCCGATATTGCTCATGTCGGCAATGCGGGCCGGCAGCACGCACTTCACCATCGGCGCGGCGGTGTTTGGGATGACGATCGTCGTGCTTTATCTCGCTTCGACGCTCTACCACTCGCTGACTCACGAACGCGCGAAGCACTTCTTTCGCCAGGTCGATCACTGTGCGATCTTCCTGCTGATCGCCGGTTCGTACACTCCGTTTTCGCTCGGCGTGTTGCGTGGGCCGTGGGGCTGGACGCTGCTCGGCATCGTTTGGACGCTCGCAGTGCTCGGAATCATCCTGAAATGCTTCGCCGGCATGAAGCACTGGTGGATCTCGATGGTCCTCTACATCACGATGGGCTGGCTGGCGATAGTCGCAGTCAAACCGATACTGACACTCGTGCCGCTGCCCGGCATACTGCTGATACTCGCCGGTGGTATCGCCTACTCCGGCGGCCTCGCTTTCTTCGCCGCGCATCGCATGCGTTACAACCACTTCATCTGGCACCTGTTCGTCATCGCCGGAACAACGTGCCACTTCTTCGCCGTCCTCTGGTACGGCGCCGCCGCCTCGTAACTAACTATTGACGTTCGCCAGAGGTCCTGCCGAAGTCCTGGCAGGCTTCTGAAAAAGTACTTTTGAATCTAAATTTTTCTCTGTGCTGCCTCGGCGTTCTTTGCGTCTTTGCGGTGAAACTCCTACAGAACAGGCCCACCGCGGAGGCGCAGAGCCCGCAGAGTTTGCGCAGAGAGTTGTTGCTAGCCGGTTTTTCATCAGCCTGCTAGGCGAACCGTTCATGTTTTGAAGAAACCGAATCTTTATCTGAGCTTGTACTGAAACGCAATCTTCGTCTCCTCGTCGAGCACCAGTGGACGAACGAAACGGTACGAGCGGCCACTGCGCGGCACCTCGATTCGAACCGGAAGTATGCCGGCCACCCGACGTTGAAGGTTCGTAACGTTCTGCGACGCCGTCGACAACTGAAGCGCACGGTTCTTGCGCGCCTGCTCTTCCAACTTGTCCACACCGTCGACAAGAAACGTGTTGCCACGCCCCGACTGCACAGTCACAGACTCGGAAACTGTGCCGACTTCAAGCGGTATGCTGACCACTCCCGGCTGCAACGCGACGAGATTCATCTCAAACTGCGTCGTCTTGAATCCCTGCGACTCGACTTGCACTCGCGTTGGCCCAGGCGGAGCATTCGGAATCAACCATCGTCCTTCCGAGTCGGATTTCGTCGACAAAGATGTGCCCGTTTGCTTGTTTACGACAGTCACTGACGCGTTCGGAATGACCGCGCCCATCTTATCGACGACGATGCCGCCGATCTGTCCCGGTTGAATGTTGCCCAGGTCAATCTCGTATTGAACGTGCGCCAGCGTATCCTCGTCGGAGACGTCGTCCAAAGCAGCGAGAATCTCTTGCGCCGCTCCTGGCAAAAGCTCGGCGGCGAAGGCGTTGCCGCTGAATTGTTTCACCTCCAACCGATCGGGAAGCGACAGTTCCCACGTCAACACATTGATCGGAATGTCGACCCGCGGAAGCGCGATGTCGTACGAACCGGTTTTCGCGAACGCTGATCCCGTGTTGAGATAGACGAACGAGACAGTGTACGCACGCGACGAATCCAGGCCCGCGCGCAACAGCGGCACACGACTCCCATCGCCGTCTTTCATCGGCTTCACACTCTGGCCTTCGACTTCAGTGGAAAGCATTTGCGCTCCGGCCGGAAGTTCGACCTTCATGAACGGCTGCGCATGATTGCGCACGCGCAGAGTGACTTCCGTCAGCGCGCGGCCTTCGACGTTGGCCAGCGTCGTCACCACGGCGCGCTCGGCGACTGCCGACAGCACGTTCGCGTCAGGAAACTGCGTCCATTCGAGCTGCAACTTCGGCGCGTCCGCCGCGCGGCGGTTGTAACGAAACGCAGCCTGCAACGGGAAATGCGAAAGCGAACGCGTTACTGCGCCGGCTTCGCGCACGTCCATCCGCCGCAGAGCGCCGCTTTCGCGCGCCACCAACTCCATCGCGCCCACGCCTTCGACGAGCAGTTCGCCCGTTTCACGTTGCGCGCCAGTGAATGTCAGAAACGGCGTCTCCACTTTCGTGTCGCCGTTTGTGCGTTCGAAAGCGATCAGAAACTGGTGATTGCGTTGATTCGGTTCGTGAACTCGCAGCGTCAACGTGCCGTTCGCAGCATCCGCCGATTCGAGCGTCGTGCCTGATGCGGCCGTCAGCTCAAACCCGGCCGGCATCGGCACGGTGAACTCGGCCGCTTCGCCCTGGATCACCGTCACATCGCACAGCGCTGTCAGACGCAGTTGAGAGTCGCCGACGGAGACGACAGTTTTCACGTCAGACAAGAAGCGCACTTCGCGCTGGGCCACCGGCGCCGCGACCTCGCGCGTGGTCCACCAGACGCGTGCGGCCTTGCCGGGCTCGAGCGTCGCCTCGACGATCGTGTTTCCGTTCTCGGTCGTGCGACTCGTCACGATGCCGGGTTCGACGTGCACGTTCGCGTGGTTTCCCGGCAGCTCCAGGCGCAGAAGCGAACTGCTTGCGAGCGGCACCGGCAATGTGAACGCCGCGCGTCCGGCGTCGATCGTGAGACCCGACGCGATGCCGAGCGATACGGCAAACGGACCAGGCCCGCTGAGTATCGCCGCGTGGTTTGGTCCTTCCTGTAACAGCGGCAACGGATTGTTCGACTGGCGCGCTTCGAGGATCGTCAAACCGGTCGTGAGCGGCGCTTTGATCGAGCCTTTCGTCAGCGTCGCGCCGTCGATATCGACCGTGCCGATCAGCGTCTGATTCACGAGCTTCAGTTTGAAAACAGCGTGGGACAGAACAAACGGAAGCGGTGCGGTGTCGGGCGTCTCGGGTTTGCGCGTTGCAAGCTCGACGAGCCGGTTGTACTCGCTCAACGAGAGCGTTACGGTGCCGGGACTGCCCGGCGCCGGAAGCGCTGTCGCGAACGACGTGTTTCGTTGTTGGCCGTAAGCCGTAATCGTCAGCAGCAGGATCAGAATTGAAATTACGGTTGCTCTCATCGGTCGCCTCTCTTTCGGTCGCGTGAAAAATCAAATTCGACTGCGGGTGTTTGGTTCTCGCTGGTCAGCTCGGACACGAGAAAGATCGATGGACCGATGTGCGGGAATGCGACGCGGAGCGGAAGGTTGCGCATTGGACGCGCGCTGCGTTTCGTGGTTGGCAGTTGCGAAACCAGCTTGCTCGTCACGTCTGACTGTTGCTGGACAAGTGGTTGCAACTGGCTGGCGAGCGTTGGCACGGCGTTAGAGCGAAGTGCAGGCGATTCCGGGTCGACGTAAGGCGCGACGCGAAAACTTCCCGAGAGTCCCGGCGCCGGTGTCAGGCGAAACAGAGGTGGATGATGGACCAGCAACCTCGATTTCGAGATCGGCAGATCGACTGATACGAGCGACACGCGCGTGCGGCCTTTGTCCGTAAACGCCGGCGCGCGATCGATGTAAGAAATCTCGACGACAAAAGCGGGCGCTTCGTCTCCGGAACGTGATTTCTCGAGCGGCAACAGCAGCGAGCCGTCAGCCGCACGTCCGGGCCGAATCGGACGCCCGGCAACCGAAGCGCTCCACAACACGGCGTTCGCGGGCAGGCTGAGCTTCAGAAAGTTGCGTTGATTGTTTCGCACCGCGAAGCGCGACTGCACCAGCATCTTTCCGTCAGACGAGATCAGCGCGTTGTAGTCAGCCTCTTCGATGTTCGCGGTGAGCACTGCCTGCGGTGTGTAACGAGCGACGGTCACCGCCAGTGTTCGCGGAATGTGGCCGTCCGCGGGAAGAAGTCGAAACGCCATCAACGACGGCGAAGGACGGCTCGAAATTAGTTGGCCCAACTCGCTCGCTTCGGCTTCTTCGAGACCCTGCGAGCGCCGGTCCTTGATCTCACCGGCGCCAAGCACCTCGATGCCGACGCCGCCGGTCTC
>DASURS010000367.1:0-14590 GCA_036279935.1 Pyrinomonadaceae bacterium | reverse complement strand
TCTGCATAGCCGAGCTATGCATCAGGAACTTATCCGCCGCGTCGTCGCAGAACTGCGAACTGAGTTAAGCGGAAGATTTCTCGGAAAGATTTATCAACTCACGCCGCTGTCGTTTGCATTCGACTTCGGACTGCGCGGAATTTTTCTCTACGTCAGCGTCGAGCCATCGAGCCCGCGTCTCTATCTCATCGAGCGCCGCGGCCGAGAGCTGCAAAAAGCTTCAACTCAACTCAGTCATTTCGGTCAACTGCTAAGAGCGCGAACGAACGGTTGCGCCGTCGCCAACGTCGAGAAAGATCCACTCGACCGCGTCGTTCGTCTGACCTTCCGCTGCGACGATCAGGAAACCGGAGCAACACACTTTCGCAGACTCGTAATTCAGCTAACGGGCCGCACGTCGAACCTGTTTCTACTCGATGAGTTGAACCGCATCGTCGCCCTGTTGCGCAGCCCGCGAGGACAACTTCCAGGCGAGATCTATTCACCACCCAGAGCGCCGGAAACTGAGCCCCGCGAAACTATCGACATTCCGAGCGGCTCACCCTCCGCATACGCCGACAACTACTTCAGCGAACTCGACGCCGTCAAAACCTTCGACTCACGCGCGGCTGCGTTGCGCTCGCATCTGCGAAGCTCGATTCAGCGACAGCGAAAACTAAAAGACCACCTACGAGACGACCTCGCCAATCACGGCGACCCGGAAGAGCACAAGCGCGCCGGCGACTTGCTGCTCGCCAACGTCGCCACCGCCGTTCGCGACGGCAACAAAGTCCTCGTAACCGATTACTACTCCGACGGCACGCCCATCATCGAACTGGAACTCGACGAAAACACCTCGCTGCAAGACGAAGCGGCGCGCCGGTTCCGCAGTTACACGAAAGCAAAACACGCCCGCGACGAGATCGCCACGCGCCTCGCGAACGTCGATCGCGAGATCGAACGACTCGAAGCCCGCGCCGGCGAGCTCGAACGCGTCATCCAACAACGTGACGCCGCCGCCCTGGAAGACTTCGACAAGACTCCATCGCCCGCCGCCACCGTTTCGAAAAAGAAGCAGCCTGAGGCAAACAAGACGATTCCCGGCGTGCGCCGTTACCTGTCAACCGACGGCTACGAGGTCCTCGTCGGACGCACCGCGCGCGACAACGACAACCTCACCTTTCGCGTGGCCCAACCAAACGACCTGTGGATGCACAGCGGCGACTATCCCGGCTCGCACGTCGTCGTTCGCAACCCGACACGCAAGGAGATCCCGCATCGCACCCTCGTCGAAGCGGCCCAGCTCGCCGGCAAGTTCAGCCAGGCGAGCGAGGACGCGAAAGTCGTCGTCCACTACACGCCGCGCAAGTTTCTTACGAAACCGAAAGGCGCCGCGCCGGGGCTGGTGCGGTTGACGCGGTTTCGCTCGATTACAGTTGAACCGAAGGAAGCGATCAGTAGACTATGACCATGGAAACCAATTCCGAACGATTATTCGCTAAGGCCATCGATCTGATCCCCGGCGGCGTCAACTCGCCCGTGCGCGCGTTTCGCGGCGTGGGCGGCAGTCCTCGTTTCATCAAGTCGGCGCGCGGCGCGACGATCACCGACGTCGACGGCAGGACTTACATCGACTACGTCGGGTCGTGGGGGCCGATGATTTTGGGCCATGCGGACGAAGAGGTCGTGGCTGCGGTTCAGAAGATCGCGGAGAGTGGGACCAGTTTCGGCGCGCCGACTGAACTCGAGATCGAACTGGCGCAGGAGGTCGTCGACGCTGTTCCATCGATCGAGATGGTGCGCATGGTGAGCAGCGGCACCGAAGCGACCATGTCGGCGATTCGACTCGCGCGCGGCGTGACGGGACGCAATCGGATCATCAAGTTCGAAGGCTGTTATCACGGGCACGGCGATAGCCTGCTGGTGAAAGCCGGATCGGGCGTTGCGACGCTCGGGCTGCCGGACAGTCCGGGCGTTCCCGCGGTCCTCGCCGAAAACACGATTACGCTGCCGTTCAATGACGTTCAAGCGCTCGAAAAGGCGTTCGCCGAATACGCTGATATCGCTGCCGTGATCATCGAGCCGGTGGTGGGAAACATGGGCTGTGTGCCGCCGCAACCCGGTTATCTCGAAGCGGTGCGCAAACTCACGAGCGAACACGGCGCGTTGTTGATCTTCGACGAGGTGATGACGGGGTTTCGTCTGGCTCGGGGCGGTGCGCAGGAGCTGTTCAATATCAAACCTGACATCACGACGCTCGGGAAGATCATCGGCGGAGGTTTGCCGGTGGGCGCGTACGGCGGCAGTCGCGAAGTGATGAATAACGTTGCGCCCGCGGGACCCGTTTACCAGGCGGGAACGCTTTCCGGCAATCCGCTGTCGATGACGGCGGGGCTCGTTACGTTGCGGCGTCTTCGTGATGAAACGGTTTACGAGCGGCTCGAAAGGTCGTCAAAGCGGCTGTGCGACGGGCTTGCTGACGCGGCGCGGGAAGCCGGTGTTGTGACAGTGACGAACCGCGTCGGATCGATGTGGACCGGTTTCTTTACGAGTGAGCCGGTGGTCGACTGGACAACGGCGAACAAGTGCAACCGCGAGACGTACGGAAAGTTCTTTCACGCGATGCTCGAGGCAGGCGTCTATCTCGCGCCGTCGCAGTTCGAGGCGGCCTTCGTCAGTCTCGCTCACACAGACGAGATCATCGACCGCACCATCGAAGCCGCACGCCAGGCCTTTGCACGCTTGGAGTAGAACACCACCCACGGCAGTGGGTGGAAGCTTACAACCAACCTACAGGAGGCGAGGCAAAAGAATAAATCCTACCAACGGCAGTTGGTAGATGTTTCACGTTCAGCCGAGGCTGCAAGTGAAGAATCCACCAACTGCCGTTGGTGGGATTTGCAGAGTTTGCGCAGGCAGTTTGTAGGTCGGGTTGAACTTACCACCAACTGCCGTTGGTGGGATTCGTGAAAGCTATTACACAGGTAAGTCGATCTTGAACTGCGAACCTTTGCCGGGTTCGCTGGCGACGCTGATTTTGCCGCCGTGCTGCTCGACGATCTGTTTCACGATCGCCAGGCCCAGTCCGGTGCCGCGTTTCTTGGTCGAGAAGAAGGGTTCGAAGATTCGATCGCGCGTCGCTTTGTCCATGCCCTTTCCCTGGTCGGTAATGGTGACACGCGCGTAAAGCTTTCCGGCCTGGCCATTGCTTTCGACTCCGCTCGTCACCAGTTCCGTCGAGATGCGCACGACCGATCCCTCCGGGCTGGCGTCGACGGCGTTGGCGATGACGTTCACAAACACCTGCCGCAACTGGTGCTGGTCCCACTGCCCGACGATCGTTCCCTCGATAAACGACTTCTCGATCGTCGCGTTCTTCTCCTGAATACGGTCGCTGACCAGGTCGATACTGCCTTCGATCGACTCGTGCAGATCGACCTCCGACCGCTCGAGCTCTTTCTGCCGCGAGAACTGCGTGACGTCGACGACGAGCTTGTTGAGGTGCTTGATGCCGCGCTCGACGAGCTCGATCGTATTCAGCGCGTCGTCGTCGTTCACACTGTCGCGCAGCATCGAGACGCCGAGTCGAATACTGCCGAGCGGATTGCGAATCTCGTGCGCAACCTGCGTCGTGGCCCGTCCGACCGCGGCGAGCGATTCGCTCCGACGCAGCGTGCGCTCCGATTCGGCTGCTTCCGTCGCGTCGACGAGCGTGACGATCTGCCCGCGATCGCCATCGATCGCGAGCGGCGCCGAATAAACGTCAAACGCCTTGTCAGTCTCTTCGACGTGAGCGACGAGACGGCCGTGATACGTCGCCTTCGTGACGCGAACGGAGGTGACGGTGTCGAGGATCTTCATCACGTCGTCGTCCGCGAACCTCTCCAACACAGACGCGCCGATGCTCGCTTTCGGAAAGATCCGGAAGAACGCGGCGTTTGCACTGCGAATGCGATCGTCTTCGTCGATCGCGGCGACGGCGCTCACCATTCCTTCGAGCAGTTGCGTCGTGAACGTCCGTTCGCGGCGCGCTTCAAACATGCTGCGCCGCATTTCGCGAAACTGCCGCTGCACCTGCCAGATCGTCCCCGCGGCAACGAGAGCGCCCGCCAGCAACGCGACCAGCGTCCAAAGCCTGTTCGACCGCTTGGCATTCGCCTGCATCGCCATCACCTGCTGAAAGATTTGCGTCTGCTCAGCTTCCAGTTCGTTGAACAAGCCATTCAGCTCGCTATTGACTTTCTTGAACGCGTCAAATCCTTCGAGGCTGTACCGCCTGCGGTCCTCGGTGATCTCGATATACTTTTGCAGGTCCACCCGCATCTGTTCCCAGGAGCCGGCGTCAGAAACCAGCGGCTGACTCAGCTCCTTTACGATTTGATTCAACTCCTCACGAGCTTTGGTGAGGCGGGTATCGAATGGTGGCGCAATGCGCATCGACTCTTCGTTATGCCGCGTGCGAGCTTCGTTATCGAGTTTGGTGACTGCGAGCCGCAAGTTCAGCAACAGACTGAGACGCGCCGAATGCTGGCGACTGAGCTCGCGCGCATCGAGTGCGACTTCATCCATTTTGCTGACGTTGCGCACACCGAGCACGCTGATGACGGCGAGCAGCAGGAGAAAACCGACGACCAACGGCAACAACGCCGGCGCAAAGCCGCGCAGGATAGACACCGGTCCCGCGGGCCGCGCCGAATTCGGATCGGGTCGCCGCCGGTAAACTACTTCAGGTTTTTCCGAAGGTTGCATCAAAAAATTTCGAATTTCGAATTTCGAATTGCGAATTTTACGAGTTGCGGATCAAATTCGAAATCCGCAATTCGAAATTCCAAATTCTTTAAGGCTTGGCGTCCATCCAGTTGTCGCCGACTCCCACATCGGCCACGAGCGGCACGTCGAGCTCGACGGCCGTTTCCATCTCGTGCTTCAGTATCTCCGTTACCTTCTCAACTTCTTTTTCAGGCACTTCAACCAGCAACTCGTCGTGTACCTGCATCAACATCCGCGCCTCGAGATTATTCCGCTTGAACTCTTCGTCCACGTGCAACATCGCGATCTTCACGATGTCGCTGGCCGTCCCCTGAATCGGCATGTTGATGGCTTCGCGTTCCGCGGCTTTGCGGATGTTCGCGTTGCGATCCGCGATGCCGGGAAGCGGACGGATGCGCCCGTAGATCGAACGTACGTAACCGTGCTCGCGCGCCCGAATCGGAACTTCTTCCATGTAACGTCGCACGCCTTTGTACGTGTTGTAGTAATCTTCGATGACTTTCTTCGCTTCCTGTCGCGAGATGCCGACGCGCTGCGACAGTCCCCACGGTTCGATGGCGTAAGCGATCGCGAAGTTCACGATCTTCGCAAAACGGCGCGCTTCTTTCAGTTCCGCATCGGTCTTCGCGCCAAACACCAGCCGCGCCGTGCGCGCGTGAATGTCTTCGCCGTGTTGAAACGCTTCGAGCATCACCGGATCCTGCGTGATGTGCGCCAGCAATCGCAGCTCGAGTTGCGAATAGTCGGCGGAGACGATCTTGTTTCCCTGCTCCGCGACGAAAGCGCGGCGAATGCGGCGGCCCATCTCGCTGCGGATCGGAATGTTCTGCAAGTTCGGATCGCTCGACGACAGGCGTCCGGTCGCGGCAACCGTCTGGTTGAGCTGACAGTGAATGCGTCCGTCGGTAGCGATCTGATGTGGTAACGCATCCGTGTAGACGCTCTTCAGTTTGTCGAGCTCGCGATATTCGATGATTAACCGCGGCAGCTCGAACTGCTGCGCCAGCTCTTCGAGCACCGCTTTGCTGGTCGAGATGCGTCCCGTCGAAGTCTTTCTGCCGATGTCGATGTGCAGATCGGAAAGCACTTCGCCGACTTGCTTCGGCGAACCGATGTTGAACTCGCGTCCGGCCAGCTCATAGATCTTGACCGTCAGTTTGTGCAACTCCTGTCCGATGTAACTCGACAGGTCTGCCAGCACTTTCTTGTCGACTTTAAGACCGGCGCGCTCCATTCGATAGAGCAGCGGCGCCAGCGGAAGTTCGACTTCGGAGTAGATCGTCTCCAGTTTCTTCTCGACAATTCGTGCGTAGAGCACGCGGGCGGTTTGCGCCGTGAGATCCGCGGCGGTGGCCGTTTGCCACGCCGTCTCCGGCCAGTTTGCGGGCGGCTTGTGACCGTCTTCGACGCCGAGCGCGTCTTTCGCGAGATCAGCTAAGTCGTACTTGCTGCGCGTCGGATCGAGCAGATACGCGGCGAGATAAGTGTCGTGTTTGACGCCTTCGAGTTTGACGTCGAACCGATCGAGCAGGCCCACCGCCCGCTTGACGTCGTGTACCGACTTATCAACCAAACCATTCGAAAGCACTTCGCGCAACGGACCGATTGCCGCTGCCGCGCCGCCGGCAAACTTTTCGAGATCGACGTAAGCTGCCACGCCTGCGGCCGTTGAAAAAGCAATGCCGCGCGTCGTGTCGAGCTCGGTGAAACACTCCTGTTCGCCTGTTCCCGCGGGAGTTGAATCCGCGACTGCAATGCCGACGTTTTCCGCGTCGAAAAGCGTGCGCACGAGGTTGTCGAGGTCGGCCTTTGTTTGAACGATGCGATAGTTGCGCGTCGCTTCGACCGTGGCCGGTTTTTCGACGGCGGCGTCCGCGTACTCGCGAGTGAGCAACGTAAACTCCAGCTCGCGAAACAGCTCGTAAGCGGCGGCGCGATCCGGCGGCCGCGTCTTGATCTGATCGAGGTTCAGTTCGACGTCGAGATCAGTGCGGATGCGCGCCAGTTCGCGTGACTGGCGAATCAGGTCGGCATTGTCGCGCAGCGACTCGCGATACGTTTTGTGCTTGACTGATTCCCAATTCGTGAGCGCCGCTTCGATCGAGCCGAACTGCTGGATGATCTGCACCGCGCCTTTCGAGCCGATCCCCGGCGCGCCGGGTATGTCGTCGATCGAGTCGCCCATCAGTCCCAGCAGGTCGACGAGCTTGTCGGAGGTGACGCCAAACTTCTTCTCGACCCACGCCTCGTCGCACCACTCGACCGGCGGCACGGGTTCTTTTCGCTTCACGACCTGCGAGTTCTGCCTCATGCAGATGATCAGCGGATCGCGCACGAGCTGGCACATGTCTTTGTCGTTTGAGACGACGACCGCCTGCAAGCCCTTCGCGGCGACCTGGTGTGCGAGCGCGCCGATCACGTCGTCCGCTTCGTAGCCCGGAACGTTGATGACGGGAATGTTCAGCACTTCGCAGAGCCGGAAGATGTAGGGCATCTGGCTCGCCAGATCGTCCGGCATGGCGAGACGATTCGACTTGTAGTCGGCAAACATCTCGTGGCGAAACGTTTTTTCGCGCGATTCGAAGACGGCGGCGATGTATTCGGGTTTCTCTTCGCGCAACAGCTTGAGCAGCATGTTGGTGAAGATGTAGACGGCCTGCGTGACCTGGCCCTGAGACGTGGCAAGCGGCGCCGCGCGATTCTGCATCGGCGCGAAGAACGCCCGAAAGATGTGCGACATCGAGTCGATCAGGAAAACACGTTCGGGTCGCTCTTTGTTCGCTGAAGACTGTACGGCAGGCATGTGAGGAGATCATAGGAAGGAGGTATGACAGTGTCAAACAAGCCTGCTTCGCTGGTGATCCGCGTGCCTAACCTTCGCGAAAAACGGCGACGATCGCTTCTTTTCCTCCGAGAAAAACTTCGGCGGCATCTGCATCGGGGTATGCGAGGGCGTGTCCCTTTGCCAACTCAGCGACCGTGATGTCTTTTACCTCATCGGCCGACGAGTCGGTGATGTCAAAGAAGAATAGTTTCTTTTTCGGAAAGGGTTGATCGTCCGGGACCAGATTGTAAGTAGCGTGAATTCCGTTTTTCCCCGAATCGTCCTGGCCTCGCTCGAGCCCTGCGAGCCGGCCTCGGAAGCCTTTTTCGTCGCCGATGCAAGTTCTGCTCAAGTCGTCGAGCGTTCCGTTGTCAGGGTAATCGTTGGTTTCGGTTTCCATTCGAATGTTCCTTTCTCTATTACGGGAGCCCATCCAGGATTCCGTTGAGCTCAGTGTGGATGGTGTTCAATAGCGTCTCGTTTCGTTCCTTGGTCGCCTGGCGGATCTTGGCCCCGAGCAACTTTCTGAGACCGGGGATGTCTGCGGCATTGACCTCTGCCTCGGTGTAACCAAACTTTGGCAGTGCTTTCCTCAGCCCCGCTGCCGTTTTTTCCCGTGTTTCGTCGGAACCTGACGATAGATTAAGAAAGATCTCTTCACGCGCAGTGTCGATCGTGTCGATCGTTTGCCCTAGCCCTTCGCTCAAGAAAGGTTGGATCTTGAGCCTCGCGGCTTCCGCACGCGCGACTTTTGCGGTTGCTCCCGTGTCCTGGGCCAGGTCAATTAAAGCGGCGTTGATCGACCCGGCGTACAGGTAATTGATCAGATCGTCCAACCCCGCCCCCAGTGGGTATTGACCGACGGGCAGCGCGATGCCTCGGTGAATCACCTGGAGAACCTGGGCGCGCGAGGCTCGCATTCTCATCGCAATGACTTCCGTGGTCCGTTCTCTGAAATAGTTCGAGTCGATCGATTTGCGAGTCCCTTTTATGGCGGTCAACGCGATTCCCAGAATCGTCTTTACCCGTTCGCCGTTGGTGATTCCGGTCGCCGCCGAAAGGCCAAGCTCGAGCATGTCGCCGGCGACATTTCCTGTGGCGCGGCTATTAAAAAGGTCGTTTTCGAATTGGTTGTAGTTGTCGTCGATCAACTGCTGGACCTGGTAGATCAGTTCGTTGCGAAAGATCATCGCCCTGGCGAGGTTTTGATCGCCGCCGGTTTGGACCGCGTTGTCGTAATCATTGGCAAGCTGGACCAGCCTATTGACGCGGTTCTTGATGAGTTGGTCCTTGAGAGGACCTGGCATTGGCGTTCTTGTTTGAGGACAACCGGTCGCGAAGGCAACGACGACCAGCAGCGCGGCAAGGTGAAATATTTTCATCCGGGTCTTCTCCGTGGGCAGAGTGCGTCCTTCCACTGAGAATGACCTGAGGCGAAAAAACGTTTCTAAGTTTTTGGCAAATTTGCCAACTCGCGGACGTGGGCGCGGACCGTGCCGCCGAGTGTTTCCAGGTTGTAGCCGCCTTCGAGACAGGAAACGAGCCGTCCCTGACAACTGCCGGCGGCCCACTGCTTCACCGCCTGCGTCATCGCGACGAAGTCCTGATCCTGGAGGAGTAACTGGCCCAGCGGATCCTGCATGTGAGAATCAAAGCCGGCCGAGATGATGATCAGATCCGGTTTGAAGTTCGCGGACATCTCCTCGAGCGCCGCTTCGAAACCCCGTCTCTGCTCGGCGGCGGGCGTCGCGGCGCGCAGCGGCAGATTCAACGTGTAACCCAGGCCGCGGCCAGTTCCCTTCTCGCCGCGCGTGCCGGTCCCCGGATACCACGGATACTGATGTGACGAGAAGAAATAGACGGTCGGATCGGCGTAGAAAATTCCCTGCGTGCCGTTGCCGTGATGAACGTCCCAATCGATGATGGCCACGCGTTCGATCTCCGCATACTTCCTTTGCGCGTAGCGAGCGGCAACCGCGACGTTGTTGAAGAGACAGAAGCCCATCGCTCGTTCTTCCGTCGCGTGATGTCCGGGCGGACGAACCGGAACGAATGCGTTCGTCGCCTGGTGAGTCATGACCAAATCGATCGCCTCACACGCCGCTCCCGCCGCGTACTTCGCCGCGTCAAGCGAACGCATCGATACGACCGTGTCCGCGTCGAGGTATCCGAGACCTTCGCTGACGACGCGCTCGATCTGTTTGTAAAGCTGTGGTGAATGCGCGGCCTGAATGTCGCCGCGTGCGGCTTCCGTCGCCTGCACTTCGAGCAGTGTGGGCCACAGTTCATCATCACTTCGCAATGCTTCCATCACGACACTGTAACGTGAAGCAGTTTCCGGATGACCCGGACCGGTGTCGTGTTCGCGAAAGATCGGGTGGTGAACGAGTGCCGTGCTCATTGTGAAAACAAAGTATCAAGCAGTGAGCGCGAGCGCAAAGGGTCTTGTATGTATTGATCCGTACAGTGTTTCTTCGCTCGAGTTTTCAAAACGTACGGTAACAAAACGGCACGCGATTAAGACCCCATGAATTTCCTCGGATTCAGTTGAGGAATGACGTTTGCCAAACGCATCCGCGGGGACAGAGATCAGAAGGACATACGGAGGTGCGTTATGAAGAGACTCCTCGTCTTCATATTGGTTTTGAGTTTATTGGTGGTGACCGGAACGTTGGTGTCCGCAGACGGTCGCACTCGTTTGAAAAGATCAAATTTCGAAAATGCTCGCATAACAACGGAGGCAACTAATGTCATACGATGAAGAACAAGCAACACGAAGGCGCGTAGTCGTGGAGACGCCGAACGAACGGCGCGAGGTGGTCCATTCACAATCCGTGCGCGACAACAGCGGCATCTCCGCCGGCATGGTCGGCGTGCTCGTCGTCGTGGCCATCGCATTGATTACGATGCTCGTGCTTTTCTGGATGAACAGTCAGCCAACTGCTGACGAAAACGCAGCGCTCTCAGCGCAGCAGCAGCCCACGATTATTCAACAACCGGCGCCGGCCCAACAGCCTCCGGTAATCATTCAACAACCAGCGCCCGCGACGCAGCCGGCGCCAGTCATCGTCACACCACCGGCAGGAGGATCCACCAGTTCCGCTCCGGCAGCGACGGAACCCGTCAACATGGATTCAAGTATCCAAACAGCGGTCGACAAACGACTGGCGGACGATCCGGTGTACTCAACGCTCGGCATCACGGCCAGCGTACTTGATGGGAAAGTCATGCTGATCGGCACCGTCAAGACGGAAGCTCTGAAAGCCGAGATCGAGAGAGCGGTGAAGCAGATCAAGGGGGTCAAGCAGGTAGACAATCAGATTATCGTGAGTGGTTAATCCGATTAATTGAGACGTTAATCGGGAAGCCAGCAACAGAATAACGCCGCGGTTCGCTTTTCGGATCGCGGCGTTATTCTTTGTGCTCGATCCGGATGTCGCGAGCTGAGAAAGACGTTTCAAGGACGAGCGCGCCGCTCTCGCAATTGAGTACCAGCCGTCGCCCGTCGTCCTGCTCGAAGAAGTCGACGGACTGGATCGGAGATGGATTCGGCAGCGGGATCGTGCGCGTCACGTCTTCGAAATCGTCGCCGATCGCCGCACGCAACTCAGACGTCGCGAGAGTTTCCGGAACGAGGCCCATCTCGCCGTCAAGATAGATGTTCCAGATGAAACCGATGTCAAGCCGCAGGTACGCAGTTTCGTCCCAGACGAAGTGGCCCAGCACGCTCGCGCCGATGACGTGCGCGATCACGTGGTCCTGGTGCGTGTTTGTTTCGGCTGGTTTCCACACGGCGGCAACGCTTTGCACAAGAAGTTAGTTTGAGGTGGAGATCTTCTCCCGCAAAGGCGCGAAGGCGCAAAGAAATCCTTCAAAAACGCGGTAGCGCTTTGCGCCTTTGCGTGCGGATGATGGTTTTTGTGCAAAGCCCGGCGACAACTTAAACTTCAAAGTCCATCAGGCTTTTCGATTTTACGGCTGCGATGGCCGCGCAGGCGACGGAACCGAGTCCGCCCGTCACGACCGACAGCGGCGCGCCAATCAACGCAGCCAGCGATCCGGCTTCGAGCTCGCCGAGCTGCGGACCACCCATGAAGAACATCATGTTGATCGACGTCATGCGTCCGCGAAGATGGTTCGGCGTTGCCAACTGGCGGATCGTCTGCCGCAAGACCGTGCTGACCGTGTCAGCCGCGCCCGTCACAGCGAGCATCAACAACGAAAACCAGAATACAGTCGAGACTCCGAACGCCGCTGTTGCAAAACCGAAGATCGCCACGGATGCGACGACGAGCCGGCCCTGTTTGCGAAAACTCCCCAGCCGCGCCATCACCAAGGCGGTTATCACCGATCCGATCGCTGGCGCCGCGGCGAGAAATCCGTAGCCGCGCGCGTCGACGTGCAGTCGTTCACTCGCGAAGATCGGCAACAGCAAAGTCGCCGAGGCGAAGAAGGTGGCGGCAAAGTCGAGCGTCATCGTCTGCACAATGATAGGAGTGTTCCAGACGAAGCGGAATCCTTCCTTGAGCGCCGCGACGCTCAATGCGTTTCGACTATCGCCGGTTCGTTCCGGATCGCCGCTCGTCCGCATCGCGATGAGCGCCCAAATCACTGCGAGGAACGAGAAAGCGTTCAAGCCATAAATTATCGCCGGACCACTCTCCGCCAGCAGGAAGCCGGCGATTGCGGGACCGCAGATCGTCGCGACGTTGAAGACCAGCAACCCGAGGCTCACCGCGTTTGGAAACACTTCGGGCGGCACCAGCGCCGGCATCAGCGACTGCCGCGCGGGGACGTCGAACGCGCTCGCCGCCGATGCTAACGCGCTCAACCCGTAGATGGGCCAAACGCTTTCCAGTCCGGCGACAGTGAAGAGGGTCAACAGCGCTGCGCTGATCAGCATCGCCGTCTGCGTCACGACCATCAGCCGTTTTCGGTCTACCGCGTCGGCCACGACGCCGCCCGCGAGCGAACAGATGATGATCGGCACGCCGCGAAACAGCCCGACGAGCCCGAGTGCGAAAGCAGATTTTGTTAGGAGATAGACGTGCCAGTTGATCGCCACAAACTGCATCTGCGATCCCGTCACAGACACAATCTGACCTAACCAGAGGAGCCGAAAATCTCGGTAGCGTAAGGCTGAGAAAGCGGAATTACGGGTCGAGATCACGCGTCCCCGTAAGATTCGTTCAGCTTACGGAAGTGATAGGCCATCGCGGCGTGGCGTAGCAGCTCGGCCATGCGATCGTGGTGAGTGCGCGCGGCGCTGAGAAAGAAGCGCCAGAACTCGCGTCGATCCGCATCAAGCACGCCCAACTTGAACGCAATACGCAGAAAAGCCGTCACTGCTTTCACGCCATGATACTGGTGCGCTTCGGGAACATCCTGCGGCACGCGCTGCAATGAATCGAGCGCGCGTCGATAGTACTCGCGCGGATGATAGATCGTGCGCATGATGCGCTGGTAACCGGCAACGAGTTTCTCGACGTCCATCTTCGGAATGAAGTTAAGCGTCGCGACGGTGTTGTTTCCGGAAGCATCGTCCCCGAGTAAGCGCCCCTCTTTTTCGAGTCGTTTCCAGAGCTGCGTGTCAGGCAGCGCGTTCAGCATTCCGACCATCGCCAGCGGAATCGCGCTCTCGCGGATAAACTCGATCTGCCGTTCGAAAATGTCGTCGGGATCGTTGTCGAAACCGACGATAAACCCGGCCATCACTTCCATTCCGTGATTCTGTATCTTCCGCACGGAGTTCAACAGGTTACCGCGGTTCTGCGGCTTTTGCGCCTCTTTCAGGCTCTCCTCGACCGGCGTCTCGATGCCGAGAAAGACGCGACGGAAACCGGCGTCTTTCATCGCCACGAGCAGGTCGTCGTCGTCAGCGAGGTTCACGCTGGCTTCGGTCAGCAGTGAAAACGGATAGCCGTGCTTCTTTTGCCATTCGATCAACGCCGGCATGAGTTGTCGAACGTTCTTCTTGTTGCCGATGAAATTATCGTCGACGATGAACAGCGGGCCGCGCCACCCGAGACGATAAATCGCGTCGAACTCGGCCAGGATTTTCTGATTGCTCTTGGTGCGCGGGACGCGCCCGTAGATCTCGATGATGTCGCAAAACTCGCATGAGAAAGGACAGCCGCGCGAGTACTGCACGGACATGCAACTGTACTTTTTCATGTTGACGAGCCCGAAATCCGCGATCGGCGTGATGGACATCGGCGGCCGCTCAGGCGCTTTGTAAATTCGTGTGGTTTCGCCCCGTTCGAGGTCTTCGAAAAACTGCGGCAACGTCGTCTCGGCCTCGCCCTGAAAGATGTGGTCGGCGTAGGGCAGCTCTTCAATCGTGCTGGTCACGTACGGCCCGCCGAGCACGATGCGTTTGCCGAGTTTCCGGCACCGATCGACCGTCTCGTGGAGCGACTTCTTCTGCGCGAGCATGCCGGTGATGAACACCATGTCCGCCCACTCGATCTGCGAGTTTTTCAGCGGTTCGATATTCAGATCGACCAGGCGTCGCTCGCAGTCCTTTGGCAAGAGCCCCGAAACAGTCAGCAGACCGAGAGGCGGAAAAACGCTCCGTTTTCCCTCAAACGGTAACGCGTGTCGAAAACTCCAGTATGTGTCGGGGAACTCAGGATTGACCAAGAGCACTCTCATCGTGCGCGCAATCATAGACGCGAATCATAATCGCGGGCTAGTAATAGTTGTGTAACAGATACTATTACAAGCTCTTACAATTTCATGGCGACGGTGTGCAATCGCTCTCGGCGGTGTGCTATAAGATGAGGCCTCGCCACTCCGAACGAACGGTAATAAACGAAAGGCTATAGCACTATGAAGACACAGCTTTCACGACTCCTTGCCACGCTTTTGATGACACTGTTCGCTCTCTCACCGGCCTGGGCCACCTGTGGCGGTGGCGGAGGTGGCGGCACCGGCGGCGTTGCCGGTGGCAATAGCGGCGCTGGTCCGGCGCCGACGGTCTACAACGTTCCCTGGCAGATGTGGGACGCCCGGAAA
>DASURS010000366.1:0-2626 GCA_036279935.1 Pyrinomonadaceae bacterium | reverse complement strand
GGCGTCGTCGCGATACCGCACAACAAAGGTTGCGGCTGCCAGGACGGATCGACGATCGACGTGATGCTGCGCACGCTGTCGAATTACGCGGACCATCCGAACGTCGGCGGCGTGATCCTCATCGATCTCGGCTGTGAGAAGACAAACCTGTCGCAGGTTGAACGATACCTGCTCAAACGCGAGAAGGCGTTCGACAAGCCGGTGGCGAAGATCGGGATTCAGGAAGTCGGCGGCACGCAGGCGGCAATTCAACGGGGACTGAAAGAAGTCGAACAGATGCTGCCGCTGGTCAACGAGACCGCGCGCGAGGAATGTCCAGTGAGCGAGCTCGTGCTCGGCGTGAAGTGCGGCGGGTCTGACGGTTTTTCCGGTATCTCGGCAAATCCGTCGCTGGGCCGCGCCGCCGATCTGCTGGTGCGTTCAGGCGGCACGGTTTTGATAACCGAAGTGCCCGAGTTCTGCGGCGCCGAACACCTGCTCGCGAGGCGCGCCAAAGACGTCGAGACCGGGCGCGCCGTCTATCGCCTCGTCGACTGGTACAAGGATTATGCGTCGAAGTTCGGCGCGGTGTTGAATAACAATCCGAGCCCCGGCAACGTAGCCGGCGGACTGCTCAACATCACGATCAAATCCCTGGGCGCGATCGCGAAGGCCGGCACCACGCGCGTCGAAGGCGTCATCGAGTACGCCGAAACGCCGAAACAGCGCGGTCTGAACCTGATGCAGGGCCCGGGATACGATCAGGAGTCGACGCCGGGACTCGTCGGCGCAGGCGCGACCGTCGTCGTCTTCACTACGGGACGCGGCACGACGATCGGCAACGCCATCACGCCCGTGATCAAGTTAGCTTCAAACACGCCCGTGTTCGAACGTATGTCCAACGACCTCGATCTTTCAGCCGGCGGCGTCATCGACGGCACCGAGACGATCGACGAAGTCGGCCAGCGCGTGTTCGAACGCATCGTCGAGGTCGCCGGCGGAGTGCAAGCCAAAGCCGAAGAGCACAAACACCGCGAATTTCAATTCTGGGCCGAACAGACCGTTTCCCTGTAAAATCAGCGGGATGACGAAAACGCTGCTTGGGATCGACGTCTCTACGACGGGAGTCAAAGCGCTTCTGATCGACGCCGCGGGCGAGATTGTCGATAGCGCCACTACCCCACTCCAACTATCAACTCCGCATCCGCTCTGGTCCGAACAACATCCGCGCGACTGGTGGCAGGCCGCCGTCAACAGCATTCGGCAGGTGCTGCGCAATACGGATGCGTCAACGATCGCCGCGATCGGCTTGACGGGACAGATGCACGGCCTCGTCCTGCTCGACGAACAAGGCGAGGTGTTGCGTCCGGCGATCCTGTGGAACGATCAACGCTGCTCGGAACAGTGTGACGAGATCCGCGCGAGCCTCGGGAAGGAACGGCTGGTACGGATCTCCGGCAACGACGCGCTCACCGGGTTTACGGCGCCGAAAATTCTTTGGGTCCGCAAATACGAATCGGAAGTCTACGATCGCGCGCGCCAGGTGCTGCTGCCGAAAGACTATCTTCGCTACAAACTGACCGGCGCATACGCGATGGACAAAGCCGACGGCTCGGGCACGCTGCTGTTCGATCTGCAAAGCCGCGGCTGGTCCAACGAAACGCTGAGCGCGAACAGGATACCGGCGGAGTGGCTGCCGCCAACGTTCGAAGGACCGGAAGTCACCGGAAAGGTTTCGCGCGAAGCGGCGGAAGCGACGGGATTGAAGGAAGGAACGCCCGTGGTTGCCGGCGGAGGCGATCAAGCGGCGCAAGCTGTCGGCGTAGGCGCGATCCGGCCGGGAATTTTCGCGGTGACGATGGGAACGTCAGGCGTCGTCTTCGCCGCGACCGATACGCCGTTGATCGAAGCGGAGGGCAGGCTGCACGCGTTTTGTCACGCTGTTCCGGGACGCTGGCACTTGATGGGCGTGATGTTGAGCGCCGCCGGCAGTCTGCAATGGTATCGCGACGCGCTTGCGCCGAATGTTAGTTTCGACGAGCTTGTCGGCGAAGCGTCAAATGTGACTAGCGGGAGTGACGGTCTGCTGTTTCTGCCGTACTTGTGCGGCGAGCGAACGCCGCATCCGGATCCGTTAGCGCGCGGAGCGTGGGTCGGTCTGACGATGCGTCACTCGCGCGGGCACCTGACGCGTGCAGTGCTCGAAGGCGTCGCGTTTGGAATGAAAGATATCTTCGTGCTGATGAAGGAGTCGGGTGTTCGCAGTCTCGATCAGGTGCGCGTCTCCGGAGGCGGTGCGAAGAGCGCGGTCTGGCGGCAGATTCTCGCCGACGTGCTCGGGACCGAGCTCGTCACCGTCAACACGACTGAAGGCGCTGCGTACGGCGCGGCGTTGTTGGCCGGTGTCGCGGCGGGCGTTTGGACTGACGTCGACGCAGCTTGCGAACAGACGATCCGTGTCAACGAGAGCGTCTCACCCGAAGCGCGGAACGTCGCGCGCTACGAGGAGATGTATCAGCAGTACCAGTCGCTCTATCCAGCGCTCCGTTCGATCTCACACTCGCTGTCGGCGATCGAAGCCAGGGAATAACTTCTCGATGGGCTTTCCTGAATTCGCGAGTTGCTTTGCGCTACCTCGGCGGCCTTT
>DASURS010000365.1:0-23867 GCA_036279935.1 Pyrinomonadaceae bacterium | reverse complement strand
GGTGATCGTTTGGAAGCGGTTGCCGTTGTCGTACGTGAAATTGATCGTGCTCTCGTAGTTGCCTCCGACCGCGCCGAAGCCTGCGAATGTCCTACGCTCGAGGTTGTCGTAGTTGTAAACAGTCACCGAGCCGCGGCGATCCGTAACCTTCGTCACGTTGCCGCCTTTGTCGTACTCGTACGACTCGACGCTGGTTGCGCCTTGCAGCGCATCGGTGCGAGTCACCACGCGGTCCATGTTGTCGTAGGTGTAGGTGATGATCTTGTTGCGCGCGTCCTTGATCTGCGTAACGCGGCCACTCACGTCGCGAGTGAACTCAGTCGTGCCTTCGAGCGGATCGATGACTTTCGTGAGTTGGTTGAAGACGTCATATTCGAACCGCGTAAGTTTGCCGAGCGCGTTCCTGAAACCGAGCAAACGTCCGGCGCCGTCGGTGAAGCGGTTGACGCTTCGGCCCGCCGGATCGGTCACTTTCACGAGATCGCCGCGTTCATACTCGAACAGGAACGTTCGTTTCAGTTCATCGGTGATGCTGACGACTTGCCCCTTCGAGTTATAGACCATCGAAACGGTGTCGCCCTGTCCGTCGGTGACGGCCGTGAGATTACCGAGCGAATCGTAGGTGTAGGTTATGCGTCGGCCGAGCGGATCGGTGACGCGAGTCAGGTTATTGAACAGCGGCTCGTACTCAAACGAAGTCGTGATCGCGTCAGCCGTGCCCTGCAACTGGGTGATGCTGAGTACGTTTCCCTGTGTGTCGTAGACGTACGCGGTCCTGCGCCCGCGCGGGTCGAGCGTGCTGGCGAGCAGATTTGTGCCCGGCTGCCGTTCGTAAGTGAGCGTCGCCTGTTCGGACGTGCCGAGCGCGTACGTCACCGCGGTCACGAAACCTTCATCATTGAACGTCGTTCGACGCACGACACCGCGCGGATCCGTGTAATCGGACTGAATGATCTTGCCCGCGCCGTTGGTGGTGTACGCATACTGATGCGTCGGATTGTCGTTCGGGTCGGCGGGCGTGTCGTCGGCCAGCGTCTGTTTGATGACGCGGCCGCTCGTGTCGTACTGGTTCGTCACGTAAACAACGCCACGCGGATCTTCGACGGTCAGCATCCGGTTCGACGTGTCGTACGTGTATTTCGTCGTCCCCAAATTCAATTCGGTGACTTGCGACAGTCGTCCACTCGGATCGTACGCGTAAAGGATCTCGCGCCCGATGTTGTCCTTGGCTTTCGTGATGCGGTGTATACCGTCGTAAGTGAACTCGAGCCAGCGCCCGTTGGGCGAGGTGATCTTCGTAAGATCTCCGTCGACGTTGCGACTGAGCTGCAATGCATTGCCATGCCGGTCGCGCATGCTGACGACGGCGGCTTTTTGCGGAGTGATCTGATTCTCGCCGTCCGGGAAGAGGTAACTCGACCCGTCTCGGAGTTTCAGCTCCCATCCGCCGACCCACCTGATGCGAGACTTATAAAAAGGTGACGGGCTGCCGGTGTGCTCGTAGACGGCATCGCCGAAACTCGTTCCCGGCGTCACTCGATCGTAGTGAACGCGCCCGCCGTCCGGCAAAATCAGATCGACGAACGTATACGGCCACGTCGTGCCGACGATGAACATCTCGAACGAATGGCTCGTGCCGATTCCAAAAGGCCGAGTGCTCTGATCGCGCGTGCGATACGTGCGCGTGAACTCGATTGGGAACGTGTCCGGAATCACGAAATCGGTTTTGGTGTAGACGTAAAGACCGGTTGCGCCGTCGACGGGATCGCCCATCTCACCGGCTGGATTGCACGGCTTTGGACCTTCGGGTGGAGCAAGCGTCGGAGTGGCGACCATCGTGCCGTTGAAGGCATAAAGAACGACGCCGGGATCGGGCATGATCTGAGAACCGTTTGGGACGACGGTGCCCTGGCCGTAGACGTACCAGCCCTTGCCTTCGGGATCGTAGTTCCAGAAATCGATGCGCGTGCCCGGCGCGCTGTTCGTGAAGTTTGGATAGAGCAGTTGAGCGCGCGGCGGAATGATGCGCGATGCTCCAGGTTGAATCGTGAAGAACACAGGCACGTGGATCCCGACCGGCAGCGGAAACGGCGGACGATCGGTCGGAATCGGAGTGATGCTCAACTGCGTGACTGGCTGACCGTTGATATCGCGAATCAGTGTTTGAGCCGGTAGTCGCAGCTCGAGACCCGGAATGCGTGGAGTCGTTACCGACAGATCGGTCACCGTAGGCGAGGAGATCGTGACGGCGTTTGCCATGTCGAGCCTCGCCATCCAGATCGTGTAGTCGAGAATGTTTGTCTTGCCGGCGGTGATGTCGACGCCGGCGCGGAAGATTCCATACTTACCACCGGGACGCGTCGCGCTGCCGCCGTCGATCTTCAACACGTGATGGCCCTCGGTAAGCGACTTGAGCAGGAAACGGCCGGTGTTGTCGGTCACTGTGCTGTTGCCGTCGATCTCCATCGTCACATTCGCGAGCGGTTGGCCGCGCAGCGTGAGTGCCTGACCTGAAAGCGCGGTTACGCCTGCTTCGGCTTCGAGTCGCGGCAGATCCTGCCACGGAGACTTCGGGCTCTTGCTGGTCCAATCGCCGCGCAGCGCGTCCGCACCAGGTATCCAGTCCGGCTGATCGGCGTTTGGTTCTTTGTCGTCCGGATTTTGCGCGGTCGTGAAGGTGATCGCGGCCGGGACTACGTTGTTCGCGCCATCGCTCGCGCCGTCGATGTTCAGCGTGTACGTCGTGTTCGCGGCGAGCGGTTCGAAAGGTGAAACAAATACCATTCTGCCGTTTTCAGCAGCGACGACTTTCGCGTACGCGCGGCCTTCGGAGCTGTTCAAAACAACTGTCTCCGCGTTCGCGGTGCGCGGCGCGAGCAGTCGCGAAAACCGCAATGCGATGATCGTGTCGACAGCAACACCGGTCGCGTCGTTCGCCGGAAGGGAAGCGACGAGATACGGAGCCGAGCTGGCATCGGCGACTGGTCCGGCGGGCGTAAACGTCATCGTCTCCGGATTGAACGCTTCGGTCGCGCCCACCTGGTTTCCGGCTTCGTCGACGCCGGCCTCGATCAGAATGCGGCCGTCGGCGAGCAGGCTTGCCTTGTGTCTCTGGCGCGCGATGTTGAGGTGCGTAGCGAGCACCGCTGCCTGTTTCGTCTTCGAGTCCCACGTCTCGATAGCCGTCGCGGTCTTGTTGTTTTCACCCGCACCGCCCGCGAACAGCACTCTTCCATCCATCAACAACGTCGCGGTGTGAAATGCGCGCGCTGACAGACCAGCGGACGGAACAGACTGGAACGATAGAGTCGCCGGATCAAATATCTCCGCGCTCTTCAGGGCTCGTCCGTTCGAACCCGCGCCGCCAAAGATCAAGACGCGGCCATCAGGCAACACTGTCGACGAGTGCCATGCGCGAGCTTCGCGAACGTTCGCGAGCGGAAACGTCTGACCCGTTGCCGGATCGCTGAGCGACGCGGTTGAAAGCGTGCCTTCGGGTCCGATTCCTCCGACCAACAACAAGCGTCCGTCCGGCAACAGCGTCGCCGACTGACCTTCGGGCGCGGGATTCTGAACAGGTTTTGCCGCCCTCAACCTCTCGTGCTTCGGCACACCCGTCCTGCGGGATATTGCCGTTCGCGAGTGCATGTTTGAGGCTAAAGCGAGACTGGCGCTCGCAGCCAAAACACAGCTAAGAATCAAAGCAAGGCTGACATTAATCCGGTGCTTCATATTTCTTCTCCGCGCTCTGAACTAGCTAAGGGTTCGTCACACTGACGTTCGCGGTGCCGAGATTGGCGCCGCTCGGGTCGACCTTGATCGTGTAAGTTCCCGTGGTCGGCAGCGTCTGCTGTGCGAGATTGAAAGTGCCGCCGCAGTTGAACGTAGACGTCAAGCTTGTGCCGTCGGGTTTCAGCAACGTAACCGTCATGCACGAGATCGTGCTGCTCGCGATCCTGACGGTAGCGAGCTGACTCGCCGTGCCGCTGAACGTGATGTTCGCGTTCTGACCGGGCACGGTGATGTTGAGAGCAAAAGCAGTCCCGTTGATCGTCACCGAGCCGCTGACGTCGACGACGTTGTAGGCGTTAGTCGTAGCCGAGCCGGTCCCGGATCCGGAGGGATCGATCAGGATCGTGTACGTGCCGTTCACCGGAAGCGCCTGCGGCTCGATGAAGATCGTCGTGCCGCACGAGAACGTGCTCGCCAACTGCGTTGCATCCGGTTTCAGGAGCGACAGCGTCCAGCACGTCGTAAACGTCGACGTGCTCTTGACGCTGATGCGCTGCGTTGTTGAACCCGTAAAGGTCAATCGCGCAACCTGGCCCGGCGTGTTGAGCGGCGAAACGACCGCCGACCCGCCGACGGTGATCGCCTGAGTCGTGTCGGTGACGCTGTAGGCGTTCGTGGTCGTCGAACCGGTGCCGTTACCGGACGGATCGATCACGATCGTGTAGGTCCCGGTCGTGGGCAGCGTCTGCGGCTCTATAAAGATCGTGCCGCCGCACGAGAACGTGCTCGTCAACTGCGTCGCATCCGGTTTCAGGATCGACAGCGTCCAGCAGGTCGTGAAGTTCGAGACACTGTTGACGCTGATTCGTTGACTCGCAGTGCCGCTGAAGGTCAGCCGCGCGATCTGGCCCGGCGTGCCGACCGGCGAAACAACCGCCGCGCCGCCGACTGTGATCGACTGAGTCGTGTCCGTGACGCTGTACAGCGTGACGTTCACCTGACCGGTCCCGTTTCCGGATGGATCCGCGATCAGCGTGTAAGTGCCTGTCGCAGGCAGTTGCTGCGGATCGAGGAAGAGGTTGCTGCCGCACGTAAACGTGCTCGACAACTGTGTCGCGTCCGGTTTCAGGATCGACAGCGTCCAGCAGGTTGTGAACGTGGAAGTGGTGTTGACGCTGAGTCGTACACTGCTCGTGCCGCTGAAGGTCAACAGCACTCGCTGACCCGGAGTGTTGATGGTCTGCGAGACGGTTGGTCCACCGATGACAACAGTCCCGGTCAGGTCGCTGACGTCGAATGCCTGAACCGTGGCCTGGCCAACGCCCGCGCCCGATGGATCGAGCAGGATCGTGTACGTGCCGGAGGTTGGAAGCTGCTGCGGATCCATGAAGATGGTGCTGCCGCAGGAGAAGATGCTGGTCAGGGTTGTGCCGTCGGGATTGAGAATCGCCAGCGTCCAGCACGTCGAGAACGTGGTGGGCGCGTTGATTGAGATTCGCTGTCCGGCAGTTCCCGTGAATGCCAGACGCGCATTCTGGCCCGCAACCGTGGTGGTGATAACGACCGCGGAACCGCCCACGGTGATCGTGTTCGTCGCGTCAGTCGCGTCGTTGAGTGTCAACACGATGTTGCCGGTATTTGCTGCCTGTGGATCGACGACAATCGTGTACGTACCTGTCGCAGGCAGATAGGGAATCTCGAGGAAGCCTGCGGCGCTGAGGAACGTCGACGCCAGCGTGCTTCCGTCCGGGTTCTTGACCGTGTAACCAGTAGTTCCCGGAACGGTAACGCCGCTGATCGTCAGACTCACGTGCTGTCCGGTGACGCCGCTGAACGTAACTTCCGCGTTCTGGCCGGGCGTGACGATCGTGATCGGAGTCGTGCCGCCCGCGGTTATCGTCGCCGAGACGTTTACGACATTGAAGAGATTGAGCGTCATGCTGCCGGTGTTGGTGCTGGCCGGATCCACGACGATTGAGTAGGTGCCTGTTGTGCCGAGTGTGCCCGTATCGATGAAGCCGCCGCTCGTGCCGACGTTGCCGAGCGAAGCGAACGTGGTCCCATTCGGATTCAGAATGGTTACGGAGCTGCTGCTGATCGTCACGCCCGTCATTTGCAGACTGACCTTCTGACCGGCGACGCCGTCGAACAGAATCAGCGCGATCTTGTTCGCGGTGTTGATGGTGACGAGTTTTGTTTCACCAATCGCCATCCGCGCGGTCATTTCGACGTCGGCTGCCGTGTACGGCGAAGGCGGTATGAAGAAGTCGTCTGCGCTGACTCCCTCGCCCATCACCGTCGTCACCGAGATCTTTCCGGACGTCGCGTTGGTTGGAACGGTGGTGGAGATTGAAGTAGCCGTGGCGGTGGTGATGTCGGCGAGCGTGCCGTTGAATCTGAGACGGTTGTTGTACGGAACAGGTTCGAAGTTCTGGCCCGTCACGGTGACTGTCGTTCCGGATGTGCCGATGTTCGGAGTGAAGCCCGTGATGATTGGACCATTCGTGCCGACGACAAACGGGACGTCACTCGAATCGGCGCCCGCGGAAGTAGTGATTGTGATTAGTCCCGTCGTGGCTCCGGCTGGGACCGAAGTGACGATCTGAGTTGCGCTGGATGACGTGACAGCGGCCGCAGTGCCATTGAAAGTCACGGTGTTATTGCCGGGAGTCGAATCGAAACCCGTGCCGGTGATAGTGACGACAGTCCCTGCCAGCCCGGACTTCGGCGTGAACTCGAGGATCGAAACGAGCGACGAGCTTTGTCGCGAGATCGACAGCAGGTTGCCGACTGAATCATACGTATAGCGCGCGGTGTCTCCCGACGGATCGACGACGGCGACGAGACGTCCGATATCGTCGTACACGTACTTGATCGGATTGTTGTTAGCGGCAGTCATGAGCGAGAAGTCGACGGTCGTGTTGTTGTTTGCAGTGACAACCGCGTTAGGACTGACGCTGGTGTTGAAGCCGGAAGCAGACGCCTGAACGGTGTAAGTCCCCGCGGAAAGCGAATTGGCGACGTAGTCTCCCGACCCGTTTGTCGTGACCTTGGCGACGGTGTTCGCGCCTTGAAAGACTTTGACGATCGCGCCGGCGATCGGAGTAACGCCGTCGGACGTGACGCGGCCGAGAATCGTTCCTGGTTGAGACAGCGCGAGGTTGGACGTCGTTGCCGGACCGGCGGCGACGTTCACGCCTGAATTTATCTGCGTTGCGAATGATGCCGCCGAGCCGCGGACGTCATACGTGCCCGGAATCAACCCGGGGATCGCATACGTGCCGTCGGTCAGCGAGGTAGTCGACGCTTTCACGACTCCGCCTTGCAGCGCTTCGACGAGCGCGCCGCTTATTGGCGCACTGTTGTCGGCGCGAGTCACAGTGCCGGCAAGACTTCCCGCTGTCGGTGTGAAAGTGACACCGTTGCTCGCAATGCCGTTGACTGATACGACGACGGGACCCGTTGTCGTGCCGGATGGAACGAGAGCGACGATGCTGGTGTTGGACCAACTCAGCGTGGTTGCGGTAAGTCCGTTGAACTTCACCGTGCTGAAACTCTGCATCGCGCCGAAGTTTGAACCGTTGATGGTGACTTGACTGCCGATTGGACCGCTGGCGGGTGAAAGGTTCGTGATGCTCGGTTCCGGCGTGGGAAGAGTCAACGTCATGCGCGAGTCCCACGTTTGTTCGAAACTGAGCTCGGCTTTGACACGAGTGCTGCCGGGGCCGGTCGTGAGATTTACGCCGACCCAGGCGAAGAACCGGTCCGAAGCCGCAAACGTGACGGCTGCGGATGTAACGCACTGAAACGTCAAAAGAAAACGGGATGTGGAAAGCGAAGGACCGAAGGCATTGCAGATCGATGTTCCAGTGGCGGTGTTCTTAGTGACTTTTACCAAAGCCTGCATCGCGCCGGCGTCGGCGGTCTTGTCGAAGTAAATGCGGAAGAGAAGTGTTGATCCGGCGGGGATGACACCACCGATGTTGGGGACGTTTGCCTGCGTCTCGAATGTTTTGATGACGTATTCACCAGCCGGCTGATTTCGCAGCTCGCTGCTTTGGAGCGTGAGCGAAGCCGCATCGGGCGATGCAGTCTTGAGCTGCATGTTACTCGTATTGATCGTCGAGTTTTCGCGATGGAGGTAGTAAGTGGAGACCTGGGCCTCGGCAGCACCAGCAATGATGAGAAGCAGAGCAATCGGAAGTACAGTTTTCCAACCCGACTGTGCCATAGGTCACACCTCCTTGCGCGTCACGACTGACGAGCGTGGCTATAAAGGTCGGCTAGTTTTCGAACTCGACTTGGCTTGCACAAAAAACCATCATCCTTCCCGCAAAGACGCAAAGGCGCAAAGCGCTACCGCGTTTTTGAAGGATTTCTTTGCGCCTTCGCGCCTTTGCGGGAGAAGATCTCGTCCTCGGACGAACTTTCTGTGCAACGCGAACTCGACTGGTGCCTTGGGAGGGACAGCGAACACACGACCCCGTGAAACCTGGGCGAAGGATTCTGCGCACTCGCGCACGCAAAACTGGGCAAGATGTACTGGTGGATTCGTTGACGTGTGAGCGTCGGGGGAACTCAATACGAAAACGGGGAGCTTAGAACACGGCGGACTCTACGCTTATGTTTTTTGGCTGTCAATAGGAAAGTTTTACAATGTTTCAAAGTGAAAAAATCATTGTTGCGCGGGCACTGCGTACTTAATTACATGGTCGCGTGCGATGACGAAGAGCTCGTTTTTGTCGTTGAAGACCATGCCGAACGCGAAGCCTTTTGACGGCTTGATGAGGGCAAGGTAGCGGCCGTTGGCGTCGAAGACTTGAATGCCTTTCATGTCGCCGACGTAGACGCGGCCGTAGCCATCGACGGCGATCGAGTAAGGCGCGCGCAGTTGGCCCGGCTGATCGCCTTCGCCGCCGAAGCGAGTCATAAATTTCCCATCACTCGCGAACTTGAACACGCCGTTGTTGAATCTGCCGAGTGCGTAAATGTAACCCGCTCCATCGATCGCGACGCGCATGCTCAACTCGGAGTCGCCACTCGCGCTGCTGATCGCGGCGGGGATCGTTCGCACGACTTTGCCGTTTGCGTCGAACCTGATGATGTCGTCACGATTGTTGTGGGCCACGGCGACGAGCCCGCCATCGGCTGATGTCGCGACGTCGTCGAAGCCGTTGTTTTCGTACTGCAACTGACCGAGCTTCTCTCCGGTTTCTCCTTTGTAACGATCGATCACTCCACCGTGCACGACGTAGACCGTGCCTTTGCGATCGGCGGCAAGTCCACGGATGAGTGTCTTGCGATCGCCCACACTCCACTGCGTTAGAAACTTTCCATCCGGATCGAAGACCTGGATGCGCCCGCCGGAGTATTCGCCGACGTAGATCTTTCCGGTGGCGTCGACGCCGATGCTGCGAGCGTCCGTGAACGATCCGGGACCGATTCCTTCCTTCCCGAAGTCGAGCGTGACAGCCGCCCAACTCTTCTCAGTTTCTTTTTTGGAAACAGTGGGAGGAGTGCGATTGTCGGTTTCTTTGACGGCGCGGCTGACGGTGTAGAACGCCGGCGCGAGTATGCCGGCGGCCATCAGGCCGATGACGAGGATCACGATCAAAAGCGGTATCGCCACCACCAGCCAAATCGATTTCGGAAACTTGCCAACCTGAATGCGCACGACGCGCGCCGGTTGTCCGGCCATGTCGTTCGGCGCGACTAACTGGCTGTGACAGTAATCACAACGGACTCTTGAACTAGCTGCAGCTGGATCTGAAGGACGCTCGTACGTTACGGGCGCTCCACACTTGGGACAGTCGAAGGTTTTTAGCATAGGTGAATGAATGGTCCGAAGCGGACGGCGTATCTTACCATTGCACAGACAAAAGCCATCCCAGAACAGCGCCACCCAAAATCAGCCAGGCCGAGTTGACGCGAAATCGCAGCAGGATGAAAGCGCTGAGCAGTCCGATCAAAACCGTCTTGAGATCGACGATCGCGGAACGAGCGAGCAGGTACGTGACTACAAACATCAGCGACAGCGCGCAGGCGTTGACACCGTCGAGAAACGCGCCGGCCGCCGGCGAACGTCGAATTCGCGGCACCAGCGGCCCACTCAAAGCGACAAAGAAGAAGGCGGGCAGGAAGATTCCGACGGTCGCCACTGTCGCGCCGGGAGCGCCGGCGAGCACGTATCCGACAAAAGTCGCGGTCGTGAAGACTGGCCCCGGCGTGACCTGGCCCACCGCGATGGCGTCGAGCAGTTGCGACTCAGTCAGCCAGTGCCAGCGCTCGACGAGATCGGCGCGAATGAAAGCGAGCAATACGTAGCCGCTTCCATACAAGACCGCGCCGACTTTCAAGAAGAACAGAAACAACGGCCAGAGCCCGAACGACGTCGCCGCCGGCGCGGCGGACTGAAACAAGATCGCGAGTGTGCCTGTTGAAAATACGCGCAGAGAACCGTCCTTCGCGAATAACCTTTTCGCGACGACACTCAAGCCTCCGCCCGCGAGAATAATCAGTTCGTGAACGCCGGCGAACGTGAGCACCACGCCTGCGATCGCGATCGCCGCCAGAAATTTCGTTTTCAGCGCCGTGCGGCCAAGCGAATACAACGCTTGCAGCACGATCGCGATGATCACCGGCTTCACGCCATAGAGAATGCCCGCCACTTGCGGCAGCGATCGATAGCGGACGTAGGCCCACGCAAATACGCCGACGATCAGAGTTGCCGGCGCGATGAAGCAGACGCCCGCAACGAGGAGCCCGGGCCAGCCGGCCTGTCGATGGCCGATGTGGATCGCCATCTCCGTCGAGTTTGGACCGGGAATGAGGTTAGTCGCGCCGAGCAGGTCGAGGAACTCCTCGCGTGTCATCCAGCGGCGGCGGCGGACGACCTCGTCCTCCATCATCGCGACGTGCGCCGCGGGTCCGCCGAATGCGATAAAGCCCAGCTTCAGAAACAGCACGGCCAGACTTTGCAGCTTGCCTCTCTGATCGCGCTCGTTAGTCACGAGACGAAAGCCTTGCGTCGACGGACCACACGCCCGCGCCGACAATCAACAGAAAGATCGAGCTCAACAGCATCGCCAGATCGGTGCGCGCCTCGTGAAGCATTCCCCAGAGTCCGTAGTAGGGAAGGGTGCGCAGGCTGAATCCCCAAAAGCCGTGTCCGATCAGGATCGGGATCTTCGTCGATAGGATGGCTACGAGCATGTCGATAATCAGCGGGATCGCCGCCAGCCGCGTGAGCAGCCCGACCAGGATCAAAGCGCCGCAGACTATTTCGACGACGCCGACGAACGGCGCCATGACGTCCGCCGCCGGGATTCCGATCTTCACAAACCGGCCCACCCCGTTTTCTGCGGGATAAAGAAACTTCTGAATCCCTTCCGACAAAAACACGACTCCGACCACGAGCCGGATTAGAAACACCGAACGCGGCGCACTGCCGTTTATCAGCCGTCTAAAGTCCATCATCGCTCGTTCGCTTGACTGCGGAAAGTTCACCAATTAAAGCGGGAAAGCTCGCAGCGCGCCAGCCCGTTTCGCACCAATTCCCGCACATATTTCACGCGCCGCCCGGCACGTACCTTGCGCTTGTCATGGCATGGTTCTTCTGAACCTGCGCTCGACAACCGTCACATGGAGGGAGCGTGCAAAATGGAATCATACGACGAAGGTGACAAAGACCAACCGTCCTGCCCGGATCGACGGACTTTCTGCACCGAGCTGATGTTGACCTCAGCGGGCCTGGTGCTGGTGGCGCCGCATCTGGCAAAAGGCGCGACCCAGGACCCGATGGTTGCTTATCCTCCGCGGAAGATCGACGGCGCAGAGTTACTGATGCCCGGGGCGGGCCTCTACTTTAATTACCCGAGCAGAAACGATCCCGCCGTGCTGGTTCGCTCCAGTGAAGGCGAATTTACGGCCTACAGCCGCAGGTGCTCGCACGCAGGATGTTCCGTGGAATTTGACCCGCCGGCCAGATGTCTCAGGTGTCCGTGCCATCAAGGTTCATACGACAGCCGCATGGGCCAGGTGATGCTTGGTCCACCGCGAAGACCGCTCGATCAGATCGTGCTTCAGGTGCGCGCCGGAGGACAGGTTTGGGCAGTCGGCAAGAGCTTCGCAAGGAGCCCTGACATCATCGCATAAGACCTCGGAGGAGGTGATTGAAATGAAATACAACACAGAGAAACACACCATCGGATTCGTTGAGTTGACATACTTTCTGATCGGCCTGCTCCTGATTTTGCTGCTGGGCGCGATCGTCAGAGGTCAAACTCCGGCAACGAACACCGTTCGTGCTCATCCACCGGTGCAGGCGGCCTACCGAGAGTATCGCGGCGTGCGCCTCGGCATGACGGCGACGGAGACGCGGGCAAAACTCGGCGAGCCGATGATGAAGAGCAACGAGCAGGACTACTACGTCATGTCTCCGAACGAGACCGCGCAGATTGTTTACGACGCGTTTCAGAAGGTCGTAACGATCTCCACCGATTACACCGGCGGAGTCGGCGCGCCTGAGTACCAGACAGTGGTTGGCGCCGGCGCTCTGTTGCAACGGCCTGACGGTTCCTTGTTCAGGATGGTCCAGTACGATTCGGAGGGAATGTGGATCTCGTACAACCGCAGTGCCGCGACCGTGCCGGTTGTCACGATCACGATGCAGCTCGTAAAGCGCGGTTAAGTCCACGGCGCGTCTTTCAATGTAGAAGCAGTTCCAAAGGTTAACGAGGAGTGTCCATGAGTACAGTTTCAGCGAGTCGAAGTGAGGTTGTGATTGAAACCGGTCTTACAGGACAACTCCTGCTGGACAACCCGTTGCTCAACAAGGGCAGTGCGTTTCCCGAAGATGAACGGCGCGAGTTCGGCCTTTTGGGACTGCTTCCACCGCATTGTTCGACAGTCGAGGAGCAGCTCGCCCGCACGTACGAAAACTACAGGCGCAAAGAGAGCGATCTCGAGCGCTATGTATTTCTGACGGCATTGCAGGATCGCAACGAGACGCTTTTTTACAAGCTGGTCCAGGAACACGTCAGCGAGATGATGCCCATCATCTATACGCCGACAGTCGGCGAAGGCTGCCGCAAGTACAGCCATGTGTTTCGCCGGCCTCGCGGTCTTTACATCTCCTATCCTCATCGCCATGAGATCGCGGCGATACTCGACAACGCTCCGATACATGAACCGCAAGTGATCGTCGTGACGGACGGCGAGCGGATACTCGGCCTCGGAGACCTGGGTGTCGGCGGCATGGGCATACCGATCGGAAAGCTGTCGCTCTATTCAGTCTGCGCCGGAATCCATCCGCGCGTGACTCTTCCGATCATGCTCGACGCAGGCACCGACAATGCAGAGCTGCTTGAGGATCCGCTTTATCTCGGTTGGCGTCACAAACGCATGCGCGGTGAAGAGTACGACGAGTTCATCGAGGCGTTTGTGAAGGCGGTGAAACAGAAGTTTCCGCGAGTGCTGCTCCAGTGGGAGGACTTTTCGAAAAACAACGCTGCGCGGTTGCTCGAACGCTATCGCGATCGTCTGTGTACTTTCAACGACGACATTCAGGGCACGGGCGCCGTTACGGTCGCCGGACTGATGGCAGCGATGAAAGTGCTCCATTCGAAATTGGACGAGCAACGAATCGTTATCCTCGGAGCGGGATCGGCAGCGATCGGCATCTGTGATCAGATCGTGGCGGCCATGGTCCAGGATGGATGTTCCGAACAGGACGCGAGACACAAACTGTGGCTCGTGGACAGCAAGGGACTCGTACACGATGGACGCGAGAATCTGGAAGCCTCGAAAAAGAAGTATGCGCGGCAAGCGGTGACCGGCGGCGTTAGTTCACCTGAAGTGGGATTGTTCGACGTGGTAAAGCAAGTCTGGCCTACGATCCTGATTGGCACCTCCGGTCAACGCGGAGCTTTCACGGAAGAAATGATTCGGGAGATGGCGACGCACGTCGATCGTCCCGTGATTTTTCCGTTGTCGAACCCGACTTCGAAGACCGAGGCGACGCCCGCTGAACTGCTCGAATGGACTGATGGACGCGCTTTGATCGCGACCGGCAGTCCTTTCGCGCCGGTTGATTATCGCGGACGCACGATCACGATCGGTCAATGTAACAACGCCTTCATCTTCCCCGGCGTGGGTTTGGGAGTCATCGCGTCAGGCGCTCGTCGAGTGACGGACGCGATGTTCTCCGCCGGGGCTCGTGTGTTGAGTGAGTTCTCACCGGCGTTGAGGAACCCGGATGGTCCACTGTTCCCGGCGTTGGAGGGCGTGCGAGAGATCTCGCGTCAGGTCGCGCTGGCTGTCGCGACCGAAGCCGTGTTTGCGGGGTTGACGTCCGCGAGCATCGATTCTCTCGAAAGCCTCGTGGCCGCGAACATGTGGGAACCCAGATACGTTCCGTTGAAACAATCTCATTGATCGGGCGCGGCGGTTCGTCTTATTCTGCACGCGACCGGTTCACATGACACCTGCGTCGCTCCGTCCTCCTGCATCTTCAGTAAGCATCGGAATTGGCCCACGGCTGATTGTCTACGCGTTTGGCGCGACGATGTTCCTCAGCGCCGTCTTACTTTTCTGGATTCAACTCGTAATCGCAAAGATGCTGTTGCCACGGCTCGGCGGAACGCCGGCGGTCTGGAACACCTGCATGCTCTTCTTTCAGGTGTTGCTGCTGACCGGGTATTCATACGTTCTGCTGACAACTGCGTGGATCGGAGCTCGCACGCAGGCCGTTCTGCAAGTCTTGATTCTGCTCCTTTCGTTTGTTTACCTGCCGTTTGCACTCGACGGGAATCTCGGTTCTATCGTCACGCGAAACAATCCCGCGCTCTGGCTCTTCGCTTACTTGCTGGTCGCGATCGGGTTACCGATCTTTCTGATTTCAACGACCAGTCCGTTACTCCAGAAATGGTTTACGCGTACGAGTCATCCTTCCGCGAACGATCCGTACTTCCTGTTTGCCGTCAGTAACGCGGGCAGTCTGGTGGGACTGCTCAGTTATCCGTTGCTGCTGGAGCCCCGTCTGAGTCTGTCTGTTCAGAATCGACTGTGGGTCGTGATCTACGTCGTGTTTTCGGCGTTGACTCTCGTTTGTGTGTTCGTGCTGTGGCGGTCGTCGCGCAGCGAGAAGGTCGAGACTGTGAGCGAACCGGTTTTGGACGAAACGCCGGTGTCGCACCAGCGTCGACTTTACTGGATCCTTTTGGCCTTTATTCCTTCGAGCTTGCTCTTCGGCGTCACGACTTACATAACGACTGAGATCGCGCCGACACCGTTGCTGTGGACGATTCCGCTGGCGCTCTATCTCCTGACGTTCGTCATCGCATTCGCGCGAAAGACTTTTGTCTCAACGCGACTGGCGAGCAGCGTCCTCGGCGGATTGGCGCTGCTGCTTGCGCTGGTGCTTGCGGCAAGAGCAACGGAACCCACGTCGGCGATCGTGCTGTTGCACCTCGCGTTCTTCTTTGTTGCCGCGATGCTGTGTCATCAGCAGTTGGCGAGTGACAGACCAGTGAGTGACAGATCAGTGAGTGACAGGCCGGCGGCCACGCGGCTGCCGGAGTTTTACTTGTGTGTCGCTGCCGGCGGAATGTTGGGCGGTCTGTTCAATACCTTGATCGCGCCGAGCGTCTTCAACACTATCGCTGAGTATCCGTTGGTCGTCGTCCTCGCGTGTCTGATTCGACTACGTGACGACGACAAAGATGACTCGTCATCCGATCATCTGTTTGATTTCATTCTGCCGGCGTGCATCGGACTGGTCACTGTCGCGCTGGTATTCTTCATCGCTCGCTTCGAAGTAAGCGAGATCGCGGGCATCGCGATGGTTTTTGGGATTCCGCTGGTGATCATCAATCACCGTTTTCGCAATCGGCCGATTCGGTTTGCACTCGCGATCGGCGCGGTCCTCGCCGGTAGCATCGTCTACGCCGAAGTTCAAAATCCCACGTTGCACGTCGAACGCAACTTCTTCGGAAGCTTGAGCGTGAGTGTCGACGCCGTGAGCTCGACTCGTATTCTCTACCACGGCAACACGGTTCACGGCCGCCAGTTCATCGATACGAACCTTCAGTGCGAGCCGCTTTCGTACTTTCATCGCGAAGGGCCGCTGGGCCAGATCTTCGAAGCGTTCAATGCGAATCAGGCTTCACCAAATGTGGCGATTGTCGGACTGGGGACCGGCTCGATGGCGAGCTACGCCCGTCCGAATCAGAATTGGACCTTCTACGAAATCAATCCCGCGGTCGTCAGGATCGCGCAAACGCCTGATTACTTTTCTTACCTGGAGAACTGCGCGGTTGCTCCCGTGAACATCGTGTTGGGCGACGCGCGTCTGCAACTGCAAAACGCGCCGGACCAGCATTACGGCCTCATCGTTCTCGACGCGTTCAATTCGGACGCGATTCCCATTCACCTCATGACGCGCGAAGCGATCGCGCTTTATACGTCCAAACTGGCGACCGGCGGCCTGCTCGCGTTTCACGTTTCGAACCGAAGTCTACGGCTCGCCGACGTGCTCGCGGTCCTCGCTAAACACCATAACTTAACGAGCATCAGTGGCGTCGATCCTGCGCAGGACGTTGTGAGAGGCAAAGATCCATCGGAGTGGGTGGTGATGGCGCGACAGTCGCCCGCGTTCGACAGCCTCGCCGGAAAACATCGCTGGCGTCCGCTTGAAGCACGAACAGAAGCCGACGCGTGGACGGATGACTTCTCGAACATTCTGCGCGTGTTCCGCTGGTACTAACGCGCCTGAGTTTCCTGACTCGCCGTTGCGATTTGCAGTTTCCAGTTTTCGATCGGCGTGCCCTTTGTCTGAAGATTTGACGTCAGATAGTAGAGCCGCTGTGTCGCTGGTCCATTCGGCGCCTGCGTGAAGCGATCGCGAAGGAAGTACGGCGGGATCGACTGGTAATACAGAGTCGCGGTGATCGTCAGATTTCTCGCCGTGAACGCACTGAGCGGTATCTCGTATCTCACAACACTCGTCCCGCTGCCATCCGCGTACGCCGGATCGGCGCCCACACTGATCGGAAACGTTTCGTGGAGGAAATCGGCGGGAATGTACGGCGTCTTGTCGGCGTTGAGCGGGCCGGTTTTGGACCATCCGAACGGCAGCAGCCGGTTGTCTTTCAACTGATAATCGCGGCGGAGAAAACTGGTCGTCATCGCGCACTGCACGTTCAGGTTCAGCTCCTCGTAGATCTGCGCCTGGTTCTGCCGCGTGATCGCCGAGCCGGTGTTCTTTTCCGGATCCCAGAAGAAGTGCGGTTGGAAATACTGTGGGCTAATGCCCGGAACGGTCTTGCTACACGCCGCGGGATAACCGAGTGTCGCCGGTTTGGTGCCGTCGGTGTAGACGTCGAACAACTCCGACCGCAGTCTGTCGCTGCTATCGTCGCCGTTCATGATCACGCCCAGCTCGTTGGTGCAGCCGGAACACCAGACAGTCTTGCCCGAGTCGTTATCGACGACACGAAACTCCAGAAACGCGCGGCGGAACCCGACGCCGCTCGGCAGTCGATGTCCGGTCTTGTTGGTCACCTTCACGTCCGCGATCAGTTTTTGATTACTGATCGTCGGCTCAGAGACTGAGACATCAGCCGTCGAGCTCTGCGCCTGCTGCACAAACGAGTCGATGGCGGTGGAGAGACCGTCGAGACCCGACATGTAGTCGTTTTGTCTGACGCCGAGGATGGCGTTGGCGAGGATGTTGGTCCCGTTCGATTTGTATGGCGACATGAACTGGCGAAACATCTCGAGCAGCGTGACGTTCACGCCTTGCAGTTGATGTCGAACAAAACCTTTCTCGCGGAAGCGGACGCGAATCTTTTCGTCCGGCAGGCGATTGCCCGTTTGCGGATACTGATCGTCTTCGATGAAGGCGATCGGCTGTTGGATCAACGGAATGTTCAATGTGCCTTTCGAATTGGTGTACTTCGTAGGCATGTGACAATCCTGGCACGTCTGCGCTTTCGAGTTGGTTCCGACCTCGTTCTGATAACCGCTGTTCAGCCATTCGAGATAAGTGACCTGCTCGAGGTGCGGCTTGTTCGGATCCGCGTCGGGATTGTCCATCAACGGCAGGTTGATCGTGTGGCAACTGCCGCACATGCGAGAGCTTTTGATGTACGCGTTGTGCTTCGGCTTGATGCCGAGCGAGTTGTTCATCGGATCGGTGACGATCTCGTTGTCCTGGAATGGTCCAAAGATCTCAGCCGGATTGCCGGTCGTGAAATTACCGGTGATGTTGTTCTTCAGGAAGTCGATAAACGGGCCTTTGTCTTCGACGATTCGATGACACGCCATGCAGCTAACGCCATCGCGGGCTAAAGCGCCGTAGACGTAGTTGGGTGAAGGACTTGTGTCATAAGTCGCGTAGACCACCTCGGGATCGAAGTTACCTTTGCCGAGCCCGCCGTGATCGTCGTCGAGACGCCGCTTGCCCATGACGCCGTGACATTTGAAGCACGTGTTGTTGATGGTCCTGATCTTTTCCTCGACCTTTGCCGGATCGTCTTTGAAGAAACTCTTGACGAAAGCGATCTCGCTTTCGAGTTGTGCGTAGAAGATGGGATCGCGGCCCGCGAGTCCCATCGGCGACCAGCGCCACTCGCCGAACGGCGAGACGTTCATCGTGGGCGTCGAGCCATCCGGTTGCTTCGTGCCGGTGTAGAGCATCACGTTGCCGTACGTGCCTGCGCTATGGCAGCCCATGCACTGATCGGAAGTTAGAAACTGGTTCGGATTCGGAGATGGCGCGGGCGTGGAACCCGGTGTGCCGATGTTTTGCGGAAACACATGATCGTAAGTCTCGCCCGGAAACTTTCGCACTTTGTCGAGCGGCACGGGCGCGATCGAGTTGAAGAACGCGACGAATTTCGGATCGACCGTCGCCGCTCTCAACGAGGCCATCTCGCGGAAGAGCGTCTGTTCCTGGACGTCTGTTGCATCTGCATTGTGTCCGGCAGTGGGCACGTCGCGATCGCTATCAGCCGATTCGCCGCACGGTTGCGCCGGAGCTGATGCATGCGCGCTGACGGGCGCGGACGCCCACGACAGATCGACGAAGTAAGAATCGGGATCGCCCGGGAAGCCCTTGATGTTTTTCGAATAAGTGAACGTGTGCTCCCGCTCGGCGGAAGCGTGACACCTGACGCAGTAGAGTCCGAATCCAGCGTATGGGATGGCAAAGGGAGGATTGTTGTTGTCCATGCACTGCGCGCCCCAGATTTCGGCCCAGTACCAGCCGTCCTGCGAGCCTTTGCTGTCCTTGATCATGATGGTCCAGCCGTTGATTCCTTTTGGCGGTTGGACCTGATACCTCGCCGCCGGCGCGGAATACTGTTCCTTCACGATCATCGCGCCGTCCGGGATCGTTTTGGGATCCGGCGCGAGCAGCCATTTGATGACGGATGGCGAGTAGTAGATTTTGACGGTCGGGTGAACGCCGTAACTGACGCCGTTAACAAATGGTCCCGTGTCGCGAAGCTTCTTGTCTTCGCACCATTTCAACGTTCGATACTTTCCGCTCGTCAGAAACGACTTTAGCTGCGCCTGAAACTCGGGAAGTTTCGAAGGGAGAAAACTGCTAGGCAGCGGCAAGCCGCTTTCATCCGCGTTTGGGCACGGTGAAGTTTGAGCCGGCGCTGCGACGACTAAAACTGAAACGAGGATCAAGACAACGAGCAGAGTGTTACGAAGTAATCGAATGTTCATGGGGGTGTGTTTTTCGATTGAGCAAATTTTGGTGAAGGGAAATGCCGGGCGCGTCGAAGACACAGTCACTCTATCGTGCTGACAAAGAACGCGTCAACGATTATTTAACCGTGAGCGCTTTGCGAAAGAGTTGATTGCACTCCTCTTCCAGCACGCCACCCACGACCGTACATGTGCGGAACGCACTCAGGCGCGCGACTTCTGCGGCGCGGATGTCGATCGCCCACCAGTCCAGTGACTTCAGGAACGGTATGGACGAACCGAACACAACGCGGCTGATGCCGCTCCACGCAACCGCGCCCTGGCACATCGCACAAGGTTCGGCAGTCGTGTAAAGCGTCAGAACGGTCCAATCGACCTTCGGATCAAACGCGGCGCATTTGTTGATTGCATCCATCTCACCGTGCCACGTTGGATTTTGAGCTGAACGATTCCAACCCTCCGCAACGGCGACGTCTTTCTTGGAATTCACAAGCAGCGCGGCAAACGGATACTTGGGATTGTTGGCGGCGAGTTGAATTGCTCTTCGCATATAACGCTCGTCAGCGGCGTCGGCGATTGTGCTGCTTGTCGGGAAAGCTTCGACTGCTTTCGTCAGGTTTGTCGCGCCTAGGATTGGCGCCGCCACGATCGACGAAAACAAGCTGTGAAGCACGGTCCTCCGGTCCATACGTGTCCTCCGAAATTTCGGGATGGTCTTCCACCGGTTCGTCTTTAACACAGAGCACGTGTTTTCTAAAGAATTTTGCTTGGCTGAACTTCGCGACTGAGTCTAAACTCCCGCCATGTCAAACGACTTCTCCTACGCGTTTCGCACGCTCCGCAAGAGCCCCATATTCACCATCACCGTCGTCGTCACGCTCGCACTAGCGATCGGCGCCAGCACTGCCATCTTCAGTGTCACCAACGGCGTGCTGCTGCGGAAACTTCCGTATAAGGATCCGGAACGGCTGGTCCTGGCGTGCAGCGATCTTCAGAAACGGAACGTGAAGGACTTTCCACTTTCGAACGTCGACTACCTCGACCTTCGCAACGGCGCGAAAAACAGTTTCGAGGACTTCGCTGCGTTCAACACAGGTCGCGTCACGCTTCCCGGCCTCGACGGCACGCCCGAACGTGTTCGCATCGCGGCCGTATCGACCAACTTCTTTCAAATGATGGGCGCGTCGATCATCGCGGGCCGCGACTTTGAGGAGTCGGACGGAACGCCACAGCCGGCGCCGCCGGCGGGCGCCAATCCGCAAGCGAACGCACCTCCCGCGCTGCCGACGATGGCGATTCTGAGCAACGATTACTTTCAACAGCGCTTTGGCGGCGATCGATCGTTGATCGGTAAACCTCTTCCGGTGTCTGCCGCGTTTGGACCACCGCCGGTCGTCGTCGGCGTGCTCGCGCCGGGTTTCGAATTGCTGCTTCCGCCGCAGGCGAATGTGGAACAGTTTCCGAGTGTCTGGCTCGCCGCGCGTATTCCGTACGACGTCGCGAACCGCAACAACGTTCAGTGGCGCGTCGTCGGCCGTCTGAAGCCCGGCCTCGAGCTCGGACAGGCGCAGGCTGAAGCCGAGACGATCGCGCAGAAGATTCGCGACGAAAATACGATCGCGAAGACGGCGGGCCAATATTTCCGGCTTGTGCCGATGAAGCAGCACCTCGTGGACGAAGTGCGGCCAGCGATTCTCGCGCTGATGGGCGCGGTTATTTTCCTGCTGCTGATCGCGTGCGCGAACGTCGCGAACCTGATGTTGGTGAGAGCGGCGTCGCGCGAACGTGAGTTGGCTGTTCGTGCGGCACTCGGCGCGGGCTGGTGGCAGTTGGTCCGACAAACACTCGCGGAGGCGTTCGTTATCTCCGCGCTCGGAACCGCTATCGGTGTTGGCCTCGCGTATCTTGGGATTCGGCAACTGCTCGCGATCGCGCCCGAGAACCTGCCGCGTCTGAATGCGATCTCGATCGACTGGCAGGTGTTGTTGTTTTCGGTCCTGGCGGGACTGTTTTCCGCCGTGCTCTTCGGAGCGATTCCGGCGCTTCGCACTGCGAAACCGAATCTCATGGACACGCTGCGCGCAGCCGGACGAAGCGGCGCACTCGGCGCTGCCGGGTTGCGAAACGCTGTGGTCGTTGTGGAAGTCGCACTCGCGTTTGTGCTGTTGATTGGCTCGGGCTTGATGTTTCGGACGTTTCTCAACATCCAACGCGTGAATCTCGGTTTCGATCCGCGCGGGCTGCTGACGTTTCAACTGCTCGGCAACATCGGTAACACACCTCAGGAAAGGGACACCTTCAAGCGGGAGCTTCGCGAGCAACTCGGCGCTGTTCCGGGAGTGAAGGGTGTAACAGCGTCGTTTCCACTGCCGCTCGCAGGCGGGTTTAGTCCCGTGCGTTGGGGCGGCGCCGAAGCGCAAAACGATCCGAGCAAGTTTCAGGCTGCCGATCTTCAGATCGTTCTGCCTGGTTACTTCGAGGCGATGGGCACGACGCTTCTCGCCGGACGCACCTTCACGCAGGACGACAGCTCGCCTGATCGGAATTTGATCATCGTGGACCAGGCACTGGCGGCGAAGGCTTTTCCGAACGAGTCTGCCGTGGGTAAACGGATTTTGTATCGCGTGCGCACGCCGGAGGCGCAATGGGGAGAAATCATCGGCGTGGTGGCCCATCAGCGCAACACGTCTCTGGTCGAACCGGGCCGTGAACAACTGTACATCACGGACGGATACCTGAACCACGGGGCTGCTTCGTGGTGGGCGTTGCGGACCGATGGCGATCCGGCGGCACTTGCCGGCACGGTGCGTGAAGTGGTCCGCAAAACAGGCAAGGAGACGTTCATCAACCAGTTGCAGCCGATGGACTCGCTCGTCACCGCCGCACAGGGACAGACGCGCTTCTCGCTGCTGTTGATCGGAGTCTTCTCGACGATAGCAGCGCTGCTTGCGGGTGTTGGTTTGTACGGCGTGCTCGCGACTTCGGTCCGCCAGCGAACCGCGGAGATAGGAGTCCGCATGGCGCTCGGCGCCGCGCCGTCGCGGATCTTCAGGTTGATGGTAGGAAAGGGGCTTTATCTGAGCGCGATCGGTATCGGGATCGGTCTGTTCGGGTCGTATTTCTTCACGAGCATCCTTTCGAGCATGCTGGTAGACGTCAAACGTACGGATCCGGTGACGTTCGTCTCGGTCGCGGTACTGTTTCTCGTGATTGCGTTCTTCGCGTCGTGGCTGCCGGCTGTTCGGGCCGCGCGATTGGATCCGACTACGGCGCTGCGCCAGGAGTAAACGCGATTACTTCTTGATCAGAAACTGTTCCAGGAACTGATATCGTTGCCGCACTCGCTCGGGCTCTGCTCGCGTTTCGACGTCGATAGTCATGCGTTGGCCAGTCTTGAACTCGGGCCAGGTTGGCAGTCCTGGTCCATTCGGGTTACCGGTCTTGACGAAGTTCGCGAAATACTCCTGCATCACCTTTGATACTTTGTGGTCGTCGGGCGCCCACGCGTAAACGGGGTTCGTATCGAGATTGCCCATCGCGTACTCGATTTCCGCCGAGTGTGCAGCGCCACGCGCCGGAGGCGCCGGCGGCGAACCGCTCTTCACACCGCCTGCGAGTCCCGGCGTCACGTTCCCCAACTCCGCACGCACCGGCGGACGCGGCCGGGAATACAAGTAGTAATAGCTCGGCTTCTTGCCTGTTCGTGTGGCGACGTCGATCCACTTCCACGTGCTAAACGAGATGAATCCGTCGCTGGCGAGGTCCTGCGCCGCAGCTTTCACTTCCTCTTCGGTGGTGGCGGGATAGAGTTTGAAGGCTTCGTCTGCCTTATCTTTGTAGAGACGCTGGAGCGCTTTGCGATAGTTCTCGACGGTCGGTTGCTCGCGGCCGAGTACAACCTGGTACGGAAGTTCTTCGGAGTTTGAACCGACTAACAAAGGAACGTGGGCCTGTTCGCCTGCGAGATAAATTTCCAGCGGCGCCTTCGGAAAGAGATGACCGTCGATCGTCGCGTTGGGAAATGGAAAGCCTGGTTTACCTGTCACCTCGAGCAGGGCTTCCGCAGTCATTGCACGCAACGCCGCGAGGTTTGCCGCGCCGACGGTGGCGGCGAATTTGAGGCCGTTCTGTTCGGCGTCAGCCAGCGGTATCGCGGAAAGCGTCGCGATCACGGAACCGCTTTCGCCAATCGCTCCCGCTATCAAGTGCCTCGACAATGGCGAGGCCATGTGCGTGCTCACCGAAACCGATCCTGCGGACTCGCCTGCGATCGTCACGCGTCTCGGATCGCCGCCAAACGCTGCGATGTTTTTCTTCACCCACTGCAACGCCGCGGCCTGGTCCAACAGGCCGTAATTGCCGGAGCCATGGTAGGGAGCTTCCTTGCTCAGTTCCGGATGTGCGAGAAAGCCAAACAC
>DASURS010000364.1:0-7839 GCA_036279935.1 Pyrinomonadaceae bacterium | reverse complement strand
CTCTCGCTCGCGGGCGACAGCGAAGGCACCATCTGGATCGGCACGCCCGATGGTCTCAATCGGTTCAGAGACGGGGACTTCGATCTATTCACTTTCGCGGACGGCCTTTCAAACGATCTCGTCCGGTCTGTGCTTGTCGATCGCAGCGCCGTGCTCTGGGCCGGCACCCGCGACGGACTCAACCGGTTTCAGAATAACGAGTTCACGACGTTCACCACGCACGACGGGCTCGCGAACAACTTCATCGGCGCGATCTATGAAGACTCGAAAGGCAATCTCTGGGTTGGCACGCTGGGCGGTTTGAACAAGATAAAGGACGGCAGGTTTCAAACGTTCACCACCAGCGACGGTCTGTCGAGCAACACCGTCATCTCGCTTTACGAAGACTCGGCCGGCGATCTGTGGATCGGAACAAACGGCGGCGGCCTGAATCGACTGCGCGGCGATAAATTTGTTTCGTTCACGCAGCGCAATGGTCTTGCCGCCGACGTCATTTATCGCATTCTCGAAGACAAACAGCAGAACCTTTGGTGCAGCTCGAACAAGGGAATCTTTCGGGTTAATAAAGCCGAGCTCGAACAGGTCGCGAACGGCGCGAGCTCGAACCTCAATCCAGTGTTCTATGGACCAGCTGACGGAACGTTGACGCGCGAGGCCAGCGGCGGCGGCCATCCAGCGGGTTGGAAAACGAGCGACGGCCGCATGTGGTTCGCTACTATTAAAGGACTCGCCGTCATCGATCCTGAGAACATTCCGCTCAACACTGCGCCGCCGCCAATCGCGATCGAACAGCTCATCGTCGACAATCAACCCGAATCGTTGAACCGAGAGGTGTCACTTTCACCGGGCACTTCGCGGTTGGATTTCTATTACACGGCGCTGAGTTTTATCGCGCCCGAGAACGTGCGTTTCAAATACAAGCTCGAAGGTTTCGACGACAAATGGATCGAAGCCGGGTCGAGACGGGTCGCTTCGTACACAAACTTGCGGCCCGGAAATTACAAGTTTCGCGTGATCGCGGCCAACAATGATGGCGTTTGGAACGAGAGCGGCGCCGTGCTCGACGTCTATTTGCAACCGCGGTTTTACCAGACTTACTGGTTCTACCTGATTTGCGTTCTGGCGCTGGCTCTCGCTGCCTGGCAACTTTATCGCATGCGCGTCAGGCGAATGGCGCTCGAATTTCGCGCCGTGCTCTCCGAACGCAACCGCATCGCGCGCGAGATACACGACAACCTGGCCCAGGACATTCTCGGCATCTCCGTTCAGTTGGAACTGGTCGCGCGAATGATGCCCGCGGCGGCTGAGTCGGCGAAGGCGCATCTCGATCGCGCGCGTCTGCTGGTGCGAAACAGCATGACGGAAGCACGTCGTTACGTTTGGGACCTGCGTTCGCAGGAGGTACACAAGAAGGACCTGCCGGCCGCGCTCAGCGACACGACGCGGCGTTTGACTGCGGATACGGGCGTCGAGGCGATGGTCGAGGTGACTGGGCCACCGCAGCCGTTACCCGTCGCGGTCGAGACGAACCTGTTGCGCATCGGACAGGAAGCGGTGAACAACGCCGTGAAGCACGCGCACGCAAAACGTATCGATGTCACATTGGATTTCGAGCCGCGCCGGATTCGACTGAGCATTCACGACGACGGCCGCGGCTTCAATCCCAACGATCAGATCGCGGATGGTCATTTCGGACTGATCGGCATGCGCGAACGCGCCGAACAGATCGGCGGCGTCCTCACAATCGAAAGCACCAACGATCGCGGCACGCAGATCGAGGTCGACGTTCCGTTGAACGATTAATTCATTTCAGTTCCAGCACGACCACCGACTTCGCGGGAACGTTCACGCTCAGTTGCGCGCCTTGTAGTTTGAAACCGTCGAACGGCGCGGGTTTGACGGTGTTTGGACGGTCGAACGTGTTCATCGCGTTCATCGCCGGCGCCGTCAGCACCTCGCCGGTCGCGCTGCGCAGCGCGCCAATCGAAAGCGTGGCGCTGACGTCCGCGGACCGGGTCGCATCAAGGTTGACGATCGAGATATGCACGCGTCCCTGGCTGTCGCGTGAGGCTGAGACGCTCAAGGAAGGCGTCGATGCCTCGCCGAGCTTGTACTCCGGCGCGTTGAGCTCGACCGGGATCAGCGTCGCGCCCTGATGGACCTTGTACATCCTGAACAGATGATACGTCGGGGTCAGCACCATCTTGTCTTTGTCCGTCAGAATCATCGCCTGTAGCACGTTGACCATCTGCGCGATGTTCGCCATCCGCACTCGATCGCTGTACTTCTGAAAGATGTTCAGGTTGACGCCGGCGACGACTGCGTCGCGCAACGTGTTCTGCTGATAGAGCGCGCCCATATCGCGGCCCGGTTCAGAGTCGTACCACGTGCCCCACTCGTCGACCATCAGCCCGACGCGCTTCTGTGGATCGTACTTGTCCATGATCGCGCTGTGCTTCTGGATGAACTCCTCGATGCGCAGCGTTCGAACGAGCGTTGCGTGCCACTCCTTTTCGTCAAACTGCGTCGCCGAGCCTTTCTTGTCCCAGTTGCTCGTCGGCAGCGTGTAATAGTGCAGCGTGTAACCTTCCATGTGACGCGCCGCCTGCGACATCAGCACTTCGGTCCAACGATAATTGTCATCATGAGAACCGGATGCGAGTCGCTGAATGCGATTGCCCGAGTGGTTCTTGATGAACGTTGAGTACTGGCGATAAATGTCGGCGTAGTACTCCGGCCGCATTTGTCCGCCGCAGCCCCACGTTTCGTTGCCGACGGCGAAGTACGGAATTTTCCATGGCTTGTCGCGGCCGTTGCGACGCCGCATGTTCGCGAGATCGGAATCGGAATCGGAGGTCATGTACTCAATCCAGTCCATCATCTCCTGCGGCGTGCCGCTGCCGACGTTTCCGTTGATGTACGCGTCGGCGCCCAGCATTTCGCACAGATCGAGGAACTCGTGCGTCCCGAACGCGTTGCTGTCGACGCCGCCCCAGCTTGCGTTGGGCCGGCGCGGGCGCTTATCGCGTGGGCCAATCCCGTCACGCCAGTGATACTCGTCCGCGAAGCATCCGCCGGGCCAGCGCAACACCGGAACCTGCAACTCTTTCAGCGCGCCAACCACGTCGTTGCGCAAGCCGCGCGTGTTCGGAATCGGCGATCCTTCTCCGACCCAGAGACCGTCGTAGATGAGCCGCCCGAGGTGTTCGGCGAATTGCCCGTAGAGATTGCGGTTGATGGTCGCGCCGGGCTGGTCCAACCGGATGGTCAGCGTGGCGTTGTATGCTTGCGCGTTTTGCGCTTGACTCTGACGAATGCCGGGAAGCAGCACGGCGCAGGTTGCGAGCGCGGCGAGCGCCAGCCACGCCGCCAGTCTTCGTGGACGATTCATAGTTGTTCCTTTGTGCTTATTGCGGACCTGGAGCGTAATAAGATTTGCGGCCGAGAACGTGGTATTCGGGATGATTGCGCACTTCGAATTTGACCCTGCGGCGCGCGCCGTCGCGCAGTTTATTCTTCGGGTAATAGCCGACGAGGTAACGATGATTGATGTCGGCGAGGATGCGACTGTAGATGCCGTCCGCGTCCTCGGGTGTTTCGAGAAACTCAGTCCAACCGCCGCTACGGGCCGCAACTCCCGCTAAAGCATCCTGCGACTTCTCCTGCTGCTGCGCCCACCAGACCAGATTTGCTTCGGAAGTCGGTCTCCAGACTTCGAGGCGCGCGCGCGCCTGTTGCTGGACCCACGGCTGCTCGCCGGACACGCTTCGCAGGTAACCGTTATTCATCCTTAGTTTGATGAGATTGACTTGTTGGTCCAGACTGCGGTTGAGAAAACGATACTCAGGAACGACCGTGTAGATCGTCGCGCGCGACTTCTCGACCGCACGATACACGTCGTCAAGACTGAAGTCGGAAATCCGATGTTCGTGCCGATACTTGATCTTCCGGCTAATCTCCTTCAACTGCTCGGCCCTGAAATCATCCGCGAGGTCCGGCGGCAGAGCTTCAGGAACGACTGGGTCTCGCAAGCCGTAAACCTGGCTGCCGTCAGTTTGAAAAATAATGATCGGCCGCAAGTCTTCTTCGATGAACGCCTCTTTGAGCACGGCCATGAGCGCGCTGTACTGAAGGCCTTTGCCCCACGTGTGCCAGTTGTGAACGACGGTCGGATCGAACGCCGTGTTTGGCTTCTTGTAGACTGCTTCGAGTTTTTTCTGGAGCTTCTTTTTGTCGTTCGTGAAGTCGGAGATCAGCTCGACGTCGTCGGTGACGATCGCCATCTTGTCCAGCGGGCCGAGTTTGCCAACTAATAACTTCGCCGCATCGATGCTTCTGCGCAGTACGGGCAACTGAGTGCAACCGTAGTCGATGATCAAAACAATCGTGCGCGGGACCGATGCGTTGTCACCACGTTCGAAGTGGGCCACCTCCTGCGGCCGGCCGTCTTCAATGATTACGAAGTCTGCGGCGGTCAGATTACTGACGAGTTTGCCTTTGCCGTCGACGACGAGAAGATCTGACGTGACGAGGTCTGTTTCCGTCTGAATGACGTCTTCGTCAGCACCGCCCGACGCCTTCTTTCGAGGCTTTGAATCGACAGACTGCTTCTTGATCGCGTCCCATTGCAGTCGCTCCAGGCTCGAACCGAAATCCTTCAGCTTTGGCCGTTTCTTTAGCGGCGACTGACCGAAGGACGGCGCCACCAAAGCAGTGAGCATCAGCGAGATCAGCAGCAACCATGTGGCTGAATTTTTCATAGCGGACGATGCTGTTAGAATAACTCCTGTCCGGGACCAATATGAAGCCATCGCCTGCCTGGGAAACGCTGCTCCCGTTAATTAAGGACCTGCACGAATCAATTCGCGATCGTGTCGTCGACGCGTGCGAACGTTCGGCGACGGAAGCGCTGTCGGCCATTGCCCGTGAGGAGGAGGGCGACACGATCTACGCCGTCGATCGCGTCAGCGAAGAGATCCTCGTCGAGTTCTTCGAGAAAGAGATCGCGTCGACGACGCCGGTGGTGCTGATCGCCGAAGGCTTGCCTGGCGCGAAGATCGTGTTGCCTCACGGCGCGACGGAAAGCGATGCGGGGTTGCGCATCATCGTCGATCCGATCGACGGAACGCGCGGTCTGATGTACCAGAAGCGCAGCGCGTGGATCCTCACCGGGGTCGCGCGAAACCACGGCGAACACACGAACCTCTCGCACATCGAGCTGGCGATCCAGACAGAGATACCGCTGGTCAAGCAACACCTGTCGGATTGTATTTGGGCCATCAAGGGTCAGGGCGCGCACGCCGAACGGTTCAACCGTCTCACGCGAGAGCGTTGGAAGATCAGGTTACAACCATCGCGCCAACCGACAATCGCGCACGGCTACGCCGGCATCGTGCGTTTCTTTCCCGGCGCGCGAGATGAGCTCGCAGCGATCGATGAAGAGGTCGTGCTCGGAGCGCTTGGCCCGACACAACCCGGCAAGGCGCACTGTTTCGAAGATCAGTACACGTCAACCGGCGGTCAACTTTATGAGCTTATGAGCGGCCACGACCGCTTCGTCGCAGACTTGCGCCCGCTCATGAGTAAGACGTTGAACGAGCGTGGGCTGCCGGTCGGAATCTGTTGCCATCCGTACGACCTCTGCACCGAACTGATCGCTCGCGAAGCAGGCGTGATCGTGACTGACGTCGACGGCCGCGACTTGAGCGCGCCGCTCGCCGTCGAACCGGACGTCGCCTGGATCGGCTACGCTAACCACCAGGTGCGCGAACAGATTGAGCCGCTGTTGCGCAAGGCTCTGTCTCGTCGCGGACTGGTCGAGCAGATGGTAGAGAGTCGCACACCCGGACGGATCGATCTGATGGGCGGCATTGCCGACTATTCAGGATCGCTTGTGCTTCAATGGCCCATCGCCGCGGCGACACGTGTTCGTCTTCAACTTCAAGCCGCGCCGCTGATTCAGATTGTGAGTCATGCCGCGGAGGCAAACCGCCTCTTCGACATATCGCTTGCGGAGCTAGCATCGCATACTTACGAATCCGCGCAAGCGATGTTCAAAGCCGATCCCGGGCGGCATTGGGCCGCGTATGTCGCCGGCGCCTTTCTCGCGTTGATGCGTGAAAAGGATTTCGTCTTCGACAAGGGCGCAAAGATGAGCATCCGGTCCGATGTTCCCGAAGGTAAAGGAGTCAGCTCGTCAGCCGCGCTCGAAGTGGCAGCGATGATGGCCATCGCCGGCGCGTACGACATCGACCTCTCACCTTCCGAGGTCGCGTTTCTGAGTCAGAAAGTCGAGAACCTCGTTGCCGGTGCGCCGTGCGGAGTGATGGACCAATTTACTGCTGCTTGCGGAGAGCAGGACCGCTTGCTGGCGATCCTGTGCCAGCCCGGCGAAGTGAAAGGAACGATCAGTCTGCCCGAGGAGTTGACGATCTGGGGAATCGATTCAGGCATCCGGCATTCTGTTGCGGGCGCGGATTACGGGATCGTCCGAACGGCGGCGTTCATGGGTTATCGAATCATCACGGAGTTGGCGGGGTTCGATTACAAATATCTCGCTAACATCACCCCTGAAGAATTCGACAACAAGTTTGCGGTGCAACTACCACGCGAGATGTCGGGGAAAGAGTTTCTGGATCGATATCACGGCATCACGGACACGGCGACGTCTGTCGATCCGAATCACACTTATCCGGTCTTTGCAGCGACACGCCATCCGATTTATGAAAACGCTCGCGTGCAGCGCTTCGCCGAGATCTTAAGAAACTGGAATGGACTTGAAGACGCGAAGCTGCTCGGCGAGTTAATGTACCAGTCGCATCGAAGTTATTCTGATTGTGGGCTCGGTTCCGGCGGCACGGATGAACTGGTCAGACTCGTGCGCGAAGCTGGACCAGGACGCGGTCTGTACGGTGCGAAGATCACCGGCGGCGGCAGCGGAGGCACAGTTGCCGTGCTCGGTAATCGCTCCGCGGAGCCCGTTGTCGACGAAATCGCTAAAATGTATGCGCAGCAAACGGGCAATCGACCGACGATCATTTCGGGTTCATCGCCCGGCGCCGCAAAGTACGGCATAGTGAAAATATGACCTGGGAAGAACGATGGCATCCACTTCGCGAAGAGTGGATCATTGTCGCCGCTCACCGTCAGGATCGTCCGTGGAGCGGCAACACGATCAGCGCCGAGGAGATTGATCTACCTGAGTACGTCGCGGATTGTTATCTCTGTCCCGGTAACTCTCGCGTCAGTGGCAAAGTCAATCCAAATTACGAAAAGACGTTCGTGTTCGACAACGACCATCCATGCGTTTCGTCGGACGCGCCGTCTGAACTTTCAGTGCCGCCTGACGTCTATAAAAACCGCGCGGCGCACGGCGTGGCGCGTGTCGTTTGTTACAGTCCGAAACATAACCTGACGCTTGCGGAGCTGGAGTTGGACGACGTCGAGGAACTGCTGCGAGTGTGGCAGTTGCAGTACTCGGAGCTCGCGGCAATGCCCGAGGTGGCGCACGTGCTGATCTTCGAAAACAAAGGCGTCGCGGTTGGAGTCTCGAATCCGCATCCGCATTGTCAGATCTACGCGACCAACTTCGTCTTCAAGACGATCGAAACGGAAGCGCGTGTCAGTCAGTCGTATCTGCGCGAAAGAGGGCGCGTGCTTTTCCAGGACATCCTGGACGCTGAGCGTTCCGATGGCCGGCGCATCATCGCCGAGAACGACTCCGCCATCGCTTTCATTCCGTACTTCGCACGGTATGCTTATGAAGTGTTCGTCGCGCCGAAGCACACTCATCCGAGCATCGCCGCGCTTTCGCCGGCTGAAATTCGCGATCTCGCCGAC
>DASURS010000363.1:0-26061 GCA_036279935.1 Pyrinomonadaceae bacterium | reverse complement strand
GAACCCACCTCGTTTTATCGTGTCGCTTGCTTAAAACAAGTTTAGCGTGTTAATGAACCTGCGATTGCCGGCGTCTAGTTTAGGTTAGCTCCACTCAACTGCCGGTTCGGCCATAACGAAGGACAAAAAACCTATGACGTCGAGAAAACATCTCCTGTTCGTCTTTACTGTCGTCGCGTTTCTTTCAACTGCAACGCCGGCCCAAGTTCCAGATAAAACAAAGGTCGTCGCCGGCGCTGAGCGGGCATTCGAGAAAGTTACGAAGGCGTACGTTGCACCGGCGCCGGGCTGTGCCGCCGCCGTGTCGCTCAACGGGGACGTCGTGTTCGAAAAGGCGTTTGGGCTTGCCGATATGGAGCACAACGTTCCGAATACGACGGAAACGATTTTTGAATCAGGCTCAGTGGCGAAGCAGTTCACTGCGGCCGCGCTGGTGCTGCTGCAACAGGATGGAAAGCTCAGTATCGACGATCCGGTCAGGAAATACATTCCCGAACTGCCCGATTATGGAGTGCCGCTGACGATCAGGCATCTGTTGAATCACACGTCCGGTATTCGCGATTGGGGCACGGTGATGAGTCTGACAGGCGCCGGTCGTGGCGACCGAGTCGTTTCTCAGGATCTCGCATTTGACGTTATCACTCATCAACGTGCACTCGACTTCACACCCGGTGCGGAATATTCGTATTCAAACAGCGGTTACAACCTTGCCGCCATAATTATCGAGCGCGTTTCGAAACAGAAGTTCCCGGCCTTCGTCGAACAACGTTTATTCAAACCAATCGGGATGAAGAACAGCTCATGGCGTGACGATTACCAGCGGATCGTCCCGGGCCGCGCGCAGGCGTATTCGCGTCCCGGCAATGGACCATGGCGACTCAACATGCCGTTCATGAATGTTTATGGAAACGGCGGCATGCTGACGACGGTCGGCGATTGGATGAAGTGGAACGCGATGCTCGATTCGCAGTCGCTGGGCGCGCCGCTTGTCAACGCCCTCGAAACGCGAGGAGTGCTGAATGACGGGCGCAAGATCGCGTATGCGCTCGGACTCGAGGTCGGTGTGTACAAGGGGCTGAAGGACATCTCGCACGGTGGCGCGACTGCCGGTTATCAGACTTTTCTGGCGCGCTATCCGGACCAGAAGGTTTCGGTCGGTGTTATGTGTAACGGCACTTCGCCGAGTGCAGGAGAGATTGCCGCCAACATAACTGACGAGATCTTCGGACCATTTCCGCAGACGGCCAAAACGGAACCCGTGAAGGTTGCCGAAGATGAGATGAAGAAGTTCGTCGGCGTCTGGAGGAATGAAAAGACGCATGGTCCGGCGCGATTCACTGTTGAAAACGGGATGCCGCGATGGCGAGGCGCGCGGATGACGGCGATGGGTGGCGGGCAGTTCGGCGCCGGCGAGAACCGATTGAAGTTTACGGTCGATAAGGATGGCCACCCGGTGTCTGCTGAAACTGTCGACTCCGACGGCGAAGTCACGAAGTACGTTGCTGAGAAGGAGTGGACTCCGACAGCCGCGGATCTCGCGTCGTTTAAAGGAGACTGGTTCAGCGAAGAGGCTGGAGCGAGATTCACTTTCGCCGTCGAGGGTGACAAGGCTGTATTCAAACAGCGTCCGGCAACGAGTCTACCGCTGCAGCCACTCTACAAGGACCACTTCAACATCCAGGGCTACGTCCTCTGGTTCACACGCGACAAAGACGGCAACGTCAACGGCCTGCACGTGGGCGCCCCCCGCATGCGCGACATGCCCTTCGTCCGCGTGAAGTAAGTTGATGCTCTCCGGCAGCCAGGGATTATGGAAGTTCTAACAGGCTGCTGAGAAACCGCTAGGTAACATGTGTCTGCGCTACCTCGGCGGCCTTTGCGTCTCCGCGGTGAAAATCGTTGAAAAAAAGGGTCCACCGCCGAGACGCAAAGGCCGCCGAGGTAGCGCAGAGAGAAGTGTAATTCTAAAGACCAAATTACTTTTTCAACAGTCTGCTAAGGAATTAATCTGGGATCGAGTCTGAACACTTCCAGCTTGCCTATCACTAACTCCTCAAAGTCGACGTGCGCCGGATTAATGAGGTAGTTGTATTCGCTTTCGATAACTGCGCTGGGAACTCTGAGTACAACTGAGGAGCCTCGTGAGATCCAGTCATCGCCAACGACTCGGAGCGAATTTGGCGGAGGTGAATGTCGCCAATCACGAGGCAGCGTCGCAGGCTCGAGTAACTCAACAAGTGAATCATCAAAATCAACAGGACAGATCGAGAAACGAGGTAACACCGAAGTGTTCAAGTGTACCAGTAACTCTAATGTGGCCAATGAGGTAGAACCCGCGGTATAGACTATTGCCGTACCCGGACTATTCCATCGACCACCGTAAAGCCGCGCACCCTCGCCGGTAAACGCATCTGCCGAGTAGCGCGTTTTGACAAGTCGCCACGACCGAATCATCAGGTGAAGACACCATGCTCAAGCCGCCCGATGATTTGTTCAACTTCGCGTGCCCCGACTTCAGTTTTCGCGATGTCTAAAGGGATTGCGCCGCCTAATGCGCGTTGAGGCGTCATCAACCAGTCGCGCGCCGCCTCTTGATCACCATCAAACAAATCCCTGGCACGCGCAAACAATCTTGACGTGCGCAATACGCGATCGGATTCAGCTGGTTGTAAACGGCCCGCCTCCTTTCTGCGGAGAAAGGTCCTGAATTTGATATCGAGCAACCGTGCCATTTCCTTCGCCGCTAGATTCATCTGTTGTTGTAATGCTTCGACAACAGTGAAGGCCAATCCGTTCTCAACGTGCTTAACGAGATCTATAGAGTCTTTAACTTTGATTCCGATCACTTTTGTATAGTCGTGACGTGAACTTCGCCCCTTTGAACGTTTTGCTGTCGCTCGGCCTGGCGGCATCTTCTGCTTTGGCGTCGATGTGTGGGTTGTTGCCATATGGCAACATTATATGCGCCAAATGGCACGAATACAATAGAAGTAAGCCCAGCATCAGCGTCCCTGAATTCTAGGTAAAACTGACAGTTACGCGTAACCCGTAACCCAACTAAGCTACACGGTTCGCTCCCACAAACAGGGAGCGAGATCAAAGTGAAGCTTACGCGCTTGATCCAACTGTGTCTCGCCGTGGCCATCGCAAGTACTGCTGCGGGCCAGGAGATGGAACCGCGCGCTTATTCTCCCGCACCTGTCGGCACGCAGTTCGTTCTGCTCAGCTACGGGTATCAATCAGGCGACGTTCTGCTGGATTCCTCACTCCCACTCAAAGATGTAAGCATAAATCTGAACGCTGCTTCACTTGGCTACGGACGAACTCTCAACCTCCTGGGCCGGCAGGCAAATGTCGCCGTTGTCGTTCCTTATATTTGGGGCACAGCGCGCGGAACGGTTCTCGAAGATCAGGTAAACGTGCGGCGATCGGGCGGAGGTGACGTGCGAGTCAGGTTTTCAACGCTCATTAAAGGCGGAGAAGCACGCAGTGCAGAGGAGTTTGCGGGGCGCAAGCCATCGACGATCATCGGAGCAAGCATTTCGATCATCGTACCGACTGGCCAATATGACCCTGCGCGTCTCGTCAACCCCGGTTCAAACCGATGGGCCTTCAAGCCCGAGATGGGTATTTCGAAACCCAAAGGCCGGTGGACGTTCGAAGCCAATGGAGGCGCCTGGCTCTTCAGTGCCAACAACAGTTTTCTCGGGACCTCACGGCGTGAACAAAAACCGATGATGTCTTTGCAAGGCGGCGTCATTTATACGCTGCGGCCGCGCATGTGGATATCGGGTAACGCGACGTTCTACACCGGTGGCAGCACAGTTTTGAACGATATCGAGAACGCAGATCGTCAGAAGAATGCGCGCGTCGGCGCCACGTTTTCATTGCCGTTAAATCAACGGCAATCATTCAAGGTGGTCTGGGCCAGGGGCGTCACGACGCGCATCGGCGGGCATTTGAATACGATTGCTGTTGCGTGGCAATACGCCTGGTCCAAGTGATATCAAGGCTTCGCCGCGATGCAGTACAGACGGCGCGAGGTCGCCAGATAGAGCCTGTCGCCGGCGACTGCCGGACGCGTATAGATCGGAGCATCCATTTCGATCTCGGCCAGCAATTCCTTTGTTCGTCCGGCACGAAGAACCGTCATCAGACCTTGATCGTTTCCAACGTAAAGACGGTCGCCGGCCAGCAGAATGCTTCCCCAAATCGGATCGTTGGTCTCGTGCTTCCATAACTGGGCGCCGGTTGCCGCATCGAAACAATGAATGGTGCCGCCCACGTCGCCGACGTACAGCAGACCATCTTTCACAACTGGCGTTGCAGTTACCCGCCCGACCTCACGCGAGCTCCACAACAAGCCGCTCTGAGTAACGTCTCCCTGGCCGTCGGGACTGATCGCATAAACCAACGAAGGTGCGTTGCCGTGCCCGGGAGACTGGCCCATCGCAATGAAGACACGACCGCTGGCGAAGACGGGTGACGCGATGATAAAGCTGCGAGAAAACGCACCGGCGCGCGGAATAAAACGAGCGTCTTTCGGGTTGCCGTCGAAACGCCAGATTTCCTCACCTGAAGCTGCGTCGTAAGCGCGCAGCACCCCATCGCCTCCGCCGAAGAGCACCTGTATGCGGCCGTTGACGTCGATTCCCACAGGGCTGGACCAACTGCCGTGCAGCACTCGATCTCCTGGTCCAATGGCGCGCCAGACTACCTCGCCCGAGAGTTTATTCACCGCGATCAGACTCGGAGCACGCGGCGAGGGGACAAGCGTGTGTCCTTCGTTCTGGCCGTTGGAGGTGCCGACCACGAGTAGATCGCCGAGCGGTAGCACCTCGCTGTTGCAGGCTTCATGTGGAAAGACACCCAGCGCGGGCATGTCGAGTTGCCAGACGATGTCTGCCGCGGCCTTGTCTTTGAAGATCTCTTCGCGGTATGGACCATCGTTCTCGCTATCGTTGAAACCCTGCGTATCCAGACAACGGAGTTGACAGTCGGCCGTGACATAGTACAACCGCTCGCCTTCGACGTATGGCGCACTTGTCGTTGAAGGAAACAGGAACTCCCTCAGGCCGCGCTCGACTCGTGGGGCCACATCCTGCCAAAGAAACGCGCCATCCGTAACCCGGAAGGCGAGCAGCACACCGGCATCTTCCTGAAACGCGGGGTTGAGTTGCCGCGTGTTATCGGCGCCCACGTAGACGACGTCGCCCGCAACCACTGGACGTCCATACACTTCGTTTCCCAACTCGACGCTCCAGACGATGTTCCGCCCTGTATTCGGATCCCAATCAACCGGTGGATTGCCCGTTTGGGCCACAGTCGCAGGCGGTTGGAGCCGAACGGAAGCCGCGGGCACGTGTGATGAGATAGCTCTTCCAAATTCGATGCCCGCGATGCGATCCAATGCCCACTCCGCCTGGATACGCAAGGCGGGATTGTTGGCCGCCGCTCTCAACGCTTCACGCGCCGGCTTTGCCTTTGGTCCAATGTTTCCCAGCGCTTCGATGGCGCAGATGCGAACATAGAGGAACTGATCGTTTAGAGCTTTGATCAACTGAGGCAGGGCTGAATGCGCGGCCGGACCGATGCCTCCGAGCGCCTCACCCGCCGCCCAGCGCACACCGGGAAACGGATCGTCGAGGGCCTTGATGAGAGCCGGAGTCGCAGCGCTCGCCTTTGGACCGATAGACGCCAACGCCTCCGCTGCATAAATGCGGACGTAAGGGTCCTCGTGCGAGAGAGTCTTAAGGAGCGCGCGTACCGAGGGACTGGCCTTGTCGCGTAAAGCCCCTAACGCACGTGCCGCATCGCCCACAACCATCTCATCCTGGTCACTTAGTGCACGCCTCAACGCGGGCTGGACCGACTCTGTATCAGGTGCGAGGTCAATCAACGCATCGGCGGCAAAGCGCCGGAACGACACCTGCCGATGACGAAGCAGTTGGACCAGCAGGGGAATGGCCGGTGGGCCGATTTGCCGGATGATTTCAAATGTTTGCTCATGCAGGTTGTCGTTATTAGTGGCGAGGAGTTGTCGCAGCAGGGGCAGCGAACGTCCGGAACCCTTGATTAGTGTGGCTTCGGCGCCGTTGCGGACTTTCGAGTCGTTCGACATCAGGCGATCCGTCCAGTCGCGCACGCGGCCCGAGTTCTGAGCTAGTGCCGTTATCTGCGAAACACAAAGCAGCGCGCAGAGAAACAAGTGTCGCATGATCGACGAAAGAGTCACCCTCTTAACACAATAATCTGAACTGCCACAAACATCAGCGCGACGCATGCTGGTACGATGAAGTTCACTCGATCGAAAGCGTTGTCGTACCATCCACGCGTGCCGGCCACTCGACGTCTATCACCATCAGTCGAACTCTCCAACACCGCTTCGAGCTCTTCAATCGTCACCGGCGGGAGAAACGCTTCGCGGATGTTCCAAAACACGCAAACCGCCAGTACGAACACATCCAGCGCGATGAGCAGCGCCCAGTAACTCGACCTCCACGATTCGACGAACGCCCAGACGAACGGCAAGACCAGCAGCCCCGCGATGACGTACGTTCGCCCGCGTGTTTCAAGACTGGCGAGTCTTGCACGTCTGGTGAGCGCACCCATCGCGTCGGCAAGGCTCGCCTGGGCGGACGCGACTCGGGTCCGTAAACTCTCCATCTGCACTTCGTCGAGTCGCACGATGCTTTCCGCTTCGCAGTAGATGCAACGCACCAGAACGTCATCGGGCGCAACGGACAACGGCGCACCGCACTGCCGGCACATCGGCGGTTCGCCGGGAGTCGCAGACGGGCGTGCCGCAAAGGCTGCACCAACGATCGCGGCGCCACTCACGAGAACATTTTTCATCGCAATGTGTGCAGCGAACAGTTGCGCCGGAATCAGTGTTACCCAAACGCCCGCCAACAACATCGGCAGCGCCTGAACATTCACCACTTGCAACAACGCGACGACGAGAACGATCAAGAGACCGCCGGTCATCAATACAAACGGCACAATCGCGGCGCAGATCAATTGCGACCGCGGTGTCTTGATCCGCGCGAACCGAAGCCACTGCGTAGCCGCTTCACGTGTTGCTGAATCGAGGATCCGTGTGAGGCGAAGCTCTTCGCGGTAGACCTCAGTCATGAGGTTGACTGCCCCACAAAAACTACAGGCGAGCGATGGAGCGTCAACCACTACCAGCGGAGCGTTACAGTTAACGCACAGGAGTGGCGTCAACCGTAATTTCGTTTCAGTGGAGATGGACTTGCTCATCAGGCGATGAGAAGTCTAAAACAAATACAAGCTAACGTTAATGGCCCTATGCGTGACGCGATGTGGACGTGTCATCTCCGCCTCTGGAACCGTCGTTCCGCCACGGTCGAAAGACAACCAGGTCCGGGTGTTCCACACGAAAGCTTTGCGTGATGTAGCAGTCCCAGCAAACGGCCGAATGCGTCTCCAACACATTGCGAAGGTCATTCAGATGAACTTCGTTCCACGCCAGCAACTTGCCATCGGGGCTGCGAAGCGCCGGCCGGTGGTCGATCCAGTGAAGTTCCGGAAAGTCCTTCTGGCAAAAGACGCAATGCCTGTCGCGATACCATCGCATCAACACGCCGCTGACCAGGCAGTTCTCGGGCGCAACGTCCAGATCCATCAAACACTCCTGCCCGCACTCTTCCTTCATCGGCCAGCGGGAGCAATGTTCGAGCCGGATGTCAGGGAAGCGCGTCGCCGAAGTCAACGACGTGTACAGCGAGTCGACCTCGACTATCGCGGGCTCCTTCGTTTCCGGACAAGTGACGACCTTCGTGCCGCCATATTTGGAGCGGGACCGAACAAACCAACGAATGCCGAACCAGAGAGCCACACCCACTACTGCGATAACTATCAATGTGCTTGCTGCGATGTTCATGGTCTTTAACTCCTTTCGTCGTCTTAACGATTGATATTAAAGGCGCAAAGAACATGCCACTGCGTTAACGGGCAATTACTGGGATTTGCGGGGTTTAGAAGCGAGTTTGAGTAAGCTTTCGCACCCGCTGAGGAAAACTCACCATTCGAGTTTCACCCGTAATGAACGACTCGCACCTTCTCGATGGTCATCAGTCCATCCTTGATCATTCCATCCAGGGCCGGCAGGAACCCCTCAATCTTCTCCAGACTATCAGCGATCTCCACGATCATCGGCAGGTCTTCGGAAAGCCGCAGGATCTTCGCGGTGTGGATCATGCTGTGTTTGCCGAATCCCATCACGCCGCGCGTGACCGTTGCACCGGCGAGGCCCATCTGCCTCGCTTTCAAGACGATTGCTTCGTAAAGCGGATGGTGCCCGTGCTTGTCGCTTTCCCCAACAAAGATGCGCAAAAGATATCCGTCCTCAGGTATGTGCATCGGCTCTCCTTATAAGACTCTGGCGAGCGTGTAACCCGTCCAGACGAGTAACAGGCCAGCGAAGTTGGAAACAGTCAGGTTAACAAGCGCGAGTCCGAACTCGCCGTCCTGCAACAGGGTGAACGTTTGCAAGCCTAAGGACGAAAAGGTGGTGAACCCGCCGAGAAAGCCGATGAGTATGACGGTTCGCGCGGTTGGATTCACCACGAACCTTTCCTGCAAAAGGTAGAAGAGCAGGCCGGCGAGAAAACAACCGATCAGATTCACCACCAGCGTTCCCAGCGGAAACGTCTCACCAAATCGCCTCGCAACCACGCCTGACAGCCAGTATCGGCCAAGGGTGCCGATGAAACCAGCCAAACCGATCAGTAGGATTCTGCTCATCATGGTCCTCAAAGAAAAACTCCTGCCACTTCACGCGCCGTGAAATGATCAGGAGTCATCAACCCTTCGGGTGGTTATATGGCGAACTCCATCGCCGTCGCCGATTGTACGCGATCGAACGTTTCTCCCACCACCCACTTTCACAATTGGGAGTGCTTCATTTAGCTCTGCGGCCTCTGAGTCCTCTGTGATTTCTGCGTACACTGAGGAACGTTTCTTCTGTTCAAGCGTTATGATACCCGGGCGACAATGCGGCATAGCAAACATAAAACACACTCCACGCGACTTATCGCAATCGCATCTCAACGCATCCTGCTGCTCGTCATTGGTCTGTTAGCAGTTCATCACGTATTCGCCCAGTCGAAGCCCGCGGGTGCGTCAACTTCTCCGCTTTGCAGTCGAGCGAACGCGCTCAACATGATCAAGCAGCAGGCGGACTTGACTAAAACCTTCAACGATCCGGTGCGACGCATTGCTGTGCTGCTTCGAGCAGCGGAACTGTTATGGCCGTACGAGCAGGACAAAGCGCGTGCAGTGTTTACCGAAGCGTTTGATTTAGCTGGAGAAACTGAAAAAGAGAACGAGAGAAAAAACTCTCGCTCGTTGCTTCTGAGACTGCGAGTTCCTGATCAGCGGTTCGTCGTCGTTCGTGCCGTTGCCAGGAAGGATGCCGTCTGGGCGAAAGATTTGACGCAGCAAATATTGAAAGCGTCGAGTGACGGTGAGACGCCATCGTCTTCGCGAAGCTCCTTCGAGAGCTCCGTGATAGCAGCAAGGTTGCTTGATTCCGCAACTAAAATGATCGCGACGGACGTCAACGCCGCATTTGATCTTGCGAGGGTTAGTTTCAATTATCCCGCCGGTTCATGGCTGACTCAGTTTCTGTATAAGCTTGCGGAAGTTAATCAACAGGCGGCCGATCAGTTTTACGCTCAGGCGCTCGGCGTCTACGGCGACAGACCGATGCGAGAGTTCCTCTACCTGCAAGCGTATCCGTTCGCGTGGCGCGAGACGAACAACACACCCGTATTCTCTTTTTACCAGGTCCCGGCGAAGTTCGTGACGAATCAGTCTCTGCAACGGCGGTTCGTGCAGGTGCTGCTGCGTCGAGCGCAACAAGCGGTCGAGGGGCCGGTAGACGAAGGCGATGTATATCAGAGCTCAGCCGCAAATCTGTTGCCCGGCAAAGTGCATCTGCTGGTTGGGCTGACGCTGGTTGAACCTCAGGTGAAGTCGGAGCTCCCTGATTTATTGCCGCAGCTTACCGATGCGCGGGAGAAAATCCTGGTCTCGCTTCCTGTCGAAACTCAGAGACTGCTCCTGCAGCCTGGACGCGAGATCTCCGTCACAAAGGATCAAACGTTTGACGAACAGCTGGAGTCAGCTCAGAAGGCCTCTGATGTACACGAACGTGATGGATTGATCGCCACGGCCGTGATCGGTTCCGAAAAGGAGAGCCTGGCCGACGTGCTTCAGGCGATTGACAAGATCAGCGACGCCGAACTGCGCGGGCATTTACTCGAGTGGGTCTATTTCCATCGGGCCGTGGCCAGCGTCAAAGACAGGGAATTCGAAGAGGCCGAGAGACTTGCCTCCAAAGTAGATGGGCTGGAGCAGCGTGGTTATCTTCACACGGAGATCGCGAAGGGACTGCTGAGCAGAAGCGAGACGCAGACCCACGGGCGAGAGGTGCTGGATGAGGCCATAAGCGAAGCAAAGAAAGCAGGTGTTACGATCTTCGCTGCTCGTACGTTGCTAACGGCCTCGAACCTTTACGCAAAGATAGATCTCAACCGGTCGATCGCCATTCTGGCGGACGCTATCAACTCCATTAACCGCATTGAGTCTCCGGATTTCGAGAGCGACGATCAGGCACTGCAAAAGACACCTGAGAGAAAGGGCAGGGGCGGCCGCTATCAGGGTGAGTACCAACTCCGGTTTTACATGCCGGGGATCGATCCGCAGAGTGCGTTCCGTGAATTGGCAAAGTTCGACTTCGATACTGCCTTGTCTCAAAGCAGCGCTCTGACCGACAAGTTTCAGCGCGCTATGTCGACACTGTCGCTGGCAGATGTGTGCCTGGGCCAGGTGCAACAACAGACCAAAGAAAAATCGAAGAAGATCGCCAGTCCTTAGTCTCGGACCGCCGCTCGATCGGGGGCATGGTCCGTTCTTCGTGCACAGATGAAACAATCGCTCATCTCCACCATTCTTGCACTCTGCTGTACTGCCAATTTACCGGCAGCCGGCGCCGCTAAAGTTGGCCCACCGAGACCGTTCGGTCCCGTTCCGTCAGCGCGACAACTCCGCTGGCACGAGATGGAGTTTTACGGGTTTCTCCATTTCTCGATCAATACCTTCACCGACAAGGAATGGGGTTACGGAGACGAGTCGCCTTCGCTCTTTAACCCGACTGATTTCGATGCCGATCAGATCGTTCGTACCGCGGCGGCGGCTGGAATGAAGGGATTGATTCTGACGGCCAAGCATCATGATGGGTTCTGTCTGTGGCCGTCGAAGTACACGGAGCATTCCGTGAAGAACAGTCCGTGGCGGAATGGACGTGGTGACGTCGTGAGGGAGATTGCATCGGCGTGTCGGAAGTATGGACTGAAGTTTGGCATCTATCTCTCGCCGTGGGATCGGAACCACAAAGACTACGGTCGACCTGAGTACTTGAACTACTTTCGTAATCAGTTACGCGAGTTGCTGACGTCATACGGTCCTGTTTTCGAAGTCTTCCTGGATGGCGCGAACGGCGGCGACGGGTTCTATGGCGGCGCGAGAGAGACGCGTCGGATCGATCGCGATACCTACTACGATTGGCCCACGACGTGGAACCTTGTGCGAAGCATTCAGCCTGACGCCTGCCTTTTCAGCGATGCGGGACCGGACGTGCGTTGGGTCGGGAACGAGCGTGGCGTTGCAGGCGATCCGCTGTGGAACACGCTCAATAAAGATGATTTCGCGCCGGGCAGGGCTGACGAGGCGCGATTGAATCGCGGCGACCGTCCCGGTTCACACTGGGTGCCGGCGGAATGTGACGTTTCGATTAGACCGGGTTGGTTCTATCACGCCGGTGAAGACAGCAAGGTGAAGAGCGCTGTGACGCTTGTCGATCTTTACTACCGTTCCGTCGGTCGAGGTGGATCGTTCCTGCTGAACCTCGCGCCGGACAGGCGCGGACAAATTCCTGATCCTGATGTGAACGCACTGCGCGAGTTTCGCCGCATTCTCGATGCGACGTTTAGTACGGATTACGCGCTGGGCGCTGTCGTGAGTGCAAACAACGTTCGCGGAAATGGTGATCGACGATTCTCGCCACGAAACGTGATCGACCGCAGGCGTGATACGTACTGGACCACGGACGATCAGATAACGACGCCCGAGTTGATCGTCGATCTCGGGCGTGAACGGACGTTCAATGTCGTTCGTTTGCGCGAATATCTGCCGCTCGGTCAGAGGGTGGAGGCTTTTGCGGTGGACGTCTGGAAGGACAACGCGTGGCAGGAGTATGCCCGCGGCACGAGCATCGGAAACAGCAAACTCCTGCGCGGCAAACCCGTAACCACCGCAAAGCTTCGACTGCGCATCACGCAATCGCCGGTCTGTCCGGTAATTTCCGAGTTGTCGCTGTTTGCGGAGCCTTAACTGTCGACTGGCTTTGCCTGATACTCATCTTGTTCGGACTATGTCTCCCGAAAAGGCGCAAAGGCGCCAAGCGCTACCGCGTTTTTGGGAGGGTTTCTTCTTTGCGCCTTTGCGGGAGCCCATCTCTTCCGCAGACATATGGTTACGCACCGAACTGCCGCAGATGATGATCGCAGTGTTTGTAAGTAGCGACGCCCCATTCGCGCCAGCTTAACGGTCCAAGCAGTGGATGCGATGGTCCCATCCCATCGCTACGGCCCGTTCCGAGTCGTTCAAGCAGATCCAGCAGCGACGCGCGCACCTCGTCAAACGAAACCGCAACGTCAGGCTTCAACGCCGGCGCTGTGGGTGCTCCCTTCGGGAAGGGAAGCACGTAGATGATGAGGTGCTTGAGTGGAAACTTTTGGAACGGACGCTTGTTCACCGAAGGCACCGGCAGCTCTCCCAGCGCCATGAGCGCCGACAACCGCAGATGCTGGAGCATGTCCGCCACGTCCAGCGTTCCCCATTTTCCGGTTGACGAAGCGGACAGCGATTGCACCCTGCCGGCGATTGCAGCCCGGTCCCCCTCATTCAGGATTGAGCGCATCGATACTCTCCTCCATTCTGTTAGCGCACAACTTCACGTTGCTTCGCCGCGATTACTTCCATCATCTCAACCAACACTCGACCCAACGGTTTTCCGAGACTACGTCCGACACTGGTGTTCACCTGCACGGCGATCGCGACTTTGTGATCCGGGAAGTACATCATGTCAGTCATGTACCCGGGGAAGAAGCCACTGTGTCCGTACGTTGCTCCGAGCGTCGTCTTCCGAATGATCACACCGAGGCCGTATTTCGTTTCACGTCCCAGCATCGGCGCTGCCACGCCGTCGAGCACTTGCGGCAGAAGATCCGGCGAGAATGCTTTCCCTTCGTAGCTCATTTTGGCCCAACGCGCCAGATCGCTCGCCGTCGAAACGTAACCACCGCCGGTCCATTCAAACTGCGGGTTTATGACGAATTTGCCGTTGACGATCATCGCGTCCGTGCCGCCAAACGGATTATTCGGACCAGCATAACCCTGGACGACGCCTTTCAACCTTGGTCCAACCTGCGGAATCGTGTCGGTTAACTTCAGCGGCTTGATGAGTCGTTTGTTGGCTTCGTCGTAGAACTTTCGACCCGTGACCTTTTCGATGATCATGCCGAGGACGATGTAGTTCGTGTCCGAGTAGTCCCAGCCCTTGCCTGTCTCGAACGGTGGTTTTTCATCGAGCAGGTAAGCCAGCAACTCGGCCGGCTTCCAAACCTTTTCCGGGCTCGCCGTCAGGTCCTTCGTGAACTGGTCTTTGAATTCATAACGCACCAGTCCGCTCGTGTGATTCATCAACTGCCGCACAGTAATGTCCTTCGCGTTCGGCAGTCGCGAAAACCATTCTTCACTTCCGAGATACTTCTCTATCTTGTCGTCCAACCGGATTTTTCCTTCTTTGATCAACTGCAAAGCGGTGGCGGCGGCGAATGTCTTACCGACGCTTCCGGCCAGCATTCGATCTGTTGGCTTCATCGGCGTCTTCGCTTCACGATCTGAGACTCCGACGGCGAGGCCGAACGATTCACCATTGGGCAGGACGACACCGAGCGTCGCTCCGGGAAAGCTCCCCGCCTTGTGCCACTCATCGAGTTTGAGCTGAAGCGCGCTCCGTAATTCAGCCGAGCCCGTCTGCGCCTGAACGGCGACAGTTAAAAGGAGGCAGACGATGAAGGAGATGAATATTTTTCGCATTGTTCCGCCCTGGTTTCAAAGCTGTGTAACATGTTGACCTAACACATCGAATGTAGTTTGCGTTCCGGCTTTAGTTAACACAATCGGAATACACGATGCCTAACGATGAAACCCGAAAACATTTCTTGGAAGCCTATGAGTTTCCTTTAAGCGAAGATGATGATATGGCTCTCCGCGGGCTCTGCGTTTGAAATAGCTGGTTAACGCAGAGAACGCCGAGTCCGCAGAGGCCGCGGAGTATTGCTGTCGGCGTTGAGGTCGCGGGTTGCAGGCGCTAATATGGTCGTCCACTCATAATTCAGCGCACAGTCAACTAAGGAGAACGAATGGAACGCAAAAGAGCAAGTGACTATCCGCAGGAGCTGTTGGACCTCTTTCACGAATATCAGCACGGCGACATCACCCGCCGCACTTTCCTCGATCGGGCCGCCAAGTTCGCGGTTGGCGGACTGACGGTCGCCACGATCTTTGAAAGCCTCAGGCCCAACTACGCGTGGGCGCAGCAGGTGCCGCCGGACGACAAACGCATCAAGGTCGGTTACGAGACCGTGCAGTCTCCGGAAGGGAACGGATCGATTAAAGGTTACCTTGCGCGTCCGTCGAAAAGCGGGAAGCTGCCGGCGGTGCTCGTCATTCACGAGAATCGCGGGCTCAATCCCTACATCGAAGACGTCGCGCGCCGTCTTGCACTCGCCAACTTCATCGCGTTTGCGCCGGACGGTCTGACGTCGGTCGGCGGGTATCCCGGCAGTGACGAGAAGGGCGCGGAGGCTTTCCGCAAAGTCGACGGAAAGAAGATGACTGAAGATTTCGTCGCGGCAGCGAAGTGGCTCAAGGCGCGATCCGATTCGACGCGCAAACTCGGCGCGGTCGGCTTTTGTTTCGGCGGCGGAATGGTCAATCAACTTGCAGTGCGCTTAGGCCCGGATCTGAATGCGGGTGTTGCGTTCTATGGCCGGCAGGCAGGCGTCGACGACGTGCCGAAGATCTCCGCGCCGTTGTTGCTTCAATACGCCGGTAACGATCAGCGCATCAACGAAGGCATCCCGGCTTACGAGGCGGCGCTCAAGTCGAACAACAAGGTCTATCAGGTTCACATGTACGAAGGTAAACAACACGGCTTCCACAACGACACGACGCCCCGTTACGACGAAGAGTCCGCGAAACTGGCGTGGACGCGCACGCTGGAATGGTTCAACAAATACCTGCGATGAAGACATACGAGTTCGTCACGATCTGGCGTGTTAACGCTCCGCTTGAAAGTGTCTGGAACGAGATCTATCACTCGCGCGAGTGGCCCACGTGGTGGAAAGGCGTCGAGAGTGTCGTCGAAGTGCAGAAAGGCGATGAAGCGGGCGTCGGAAGCATTCACCGCTACACGTGGAAGAGCAAGCTGCCGTACCGGCTGAGCTTCGACATGAAAACGATTCGCATCGAGCCGCCACTGCTGCTCGAAGGAATCGCTACCGGTGAGTTACAAGGCCGAGGATTGTGGGAACTGTCGGCGAGCAATGGCGAAACGAACGTGAGGTACGACTGGCGTGTCGAGACGACGAAGCGCTGGATGAATCTTCTGTCGCCCATTGCTCGTCCGCTGTTCGAGTGGAACCACAACGTCGTGATGAGCTGGGGCGCGCAAGGTCTCGCCGAACGCCTCGGGCAACGCGTCATCGAGCAGAAGAGTTAACCGGGCAAGCGCAGGCAGCGAAGCGGTATTAGATAACCAGGAGCAATGCATGAGTCTTCGGCAGATCATCTCGATCGGCATCATTCTTTCAACCCTCGCGACCCCGCTCGCGTTCGCGGAGCAACAGCCGCAGGAACCGAGCGACGAAGTCGTACGAATCACGACCGAGCTGGTTCAGACGGGCGTCGTCGTTCTCGACAAGCAAGGCAAGTTTGTTGACGGTTTGCGTCCGGATCAGTTTGTGCTCAAGGTAGACGGCCAGCCGGTTACGCCCACTTTCTTCGAACAAGTCGTCGCCGGAACGGCACGCGAGGAACAGCTTGAAAAATCAGTTGCGCAGAAAGGCTCAGCGCCGGGGCCCTCCGACGACACTCGCCGGGCAACACGCGGCCGCTCGATCATCTTCTTCATCGACGATCTGCACCTGAGCGCCGGAGGTATGGATCGAACGCGCAAAGCAATCCTCGAGTTCGTCGATCGGGAGATGACGCTCGAAGATCAGGTCGCCGTCGCTTCTCCCACCGGCCAGATAGGCTTTCTCCAGCGTTTTTCAGACTTGAAGCCCGTCGTCCGCGCAGCCGTGAGCCGGCTGACTTACCGGCCCTACACAGTGCGCGACCAGGAACAGGTCCCGATGACGGAGTATCAGGCGATGCGCATCGAGCAAGGCGACAGTTCAGCCGTCGATTACTTCGCGACGAAGATGCTCGAAGCGAATAACATGAGAGTCCCGGGCGGCGTCGGACCGCCCCCGACAGCGCCAGGAAGTGGCGCACGAAGAACTACCGGATTGAGCCCCGAAAGCGCACGCCGCCTTGTTCAGGATCGCGCAACTATGCTGATGAGGCAGAGCGAATCCGTAACCGGCGGTACCCTCTCAACGCTAGAAAGCCTGATGAGGTTGATGAGCCAGGCGCCCGGCCGGAAAGTCGTCTTCTTCATCTCCGACGGGTTCTTCGTCAACGATCGCTCGACCGGCTACGCGGACCGCATCAGCCGCATCGCCGACGCAGCAGTGCGCGGCGGCATGGTGATCTACTCACTCGACGCGCGCGGGCTCACGGGCATGAGCGACGCGACGAGCAATCTCGCCGATCCGGAAGGAAAGATCGCGCGATCAAACGTAGGCGAACTGGCTGCGTCGCAAGGCGGAATGAACGCGCTCGCTGTCGACACCGGCGGCAAGGCGTTTTTCAACGCGACCCTCGCAACCGCGGTCAGCGACGCGTTGAGAGAAACGTCGAACTACTACCTGCTGGCGTGGCGTCCGGCGACAGACGCTCAGAAGTCACCAAACTTCAAGCGTGTCGAAATAAGCATTCCCAGCCGGCCCGAGCTGACTGTTCGAGTTGCTAAAGGCTTCTTCGGGAACAAACCGAAAACAGAAGAGAAAGAGACGGACACAACGGTCGCGGCTAACACGGCCGCGCCTGCGGACAATTCGGGTGCGAAGCGAGTCGAGACTGCGTTGATGTCGGCTTTATCAGCTCCGGCAGCCCGAATCGGCATTCCGACAAAACTCTCCGTCAGTTTCGTCGACGTTCCCGGTTCCGGTCCGGTGCTGACGGCAGCGACACAAATCCCGACCGATGTTCTCGGTTACAGCGCGGAAGGAAATCATGCCGCGGCGGTCGATCTCGCCGGCGTGGTCCTGAACGATCAGGGAAAACCGGCGGGCAGTTTTAAAACGCGACTGAACGTGGCGCAAGTGTCGTCAGCCGGAACGAAGGATCCGTCAGTCACCTACAACCACAAAGTGCCACTGAAACCCGGGCTTTACCAGGTTCGCGTCGCCGTTCGCGACGACAAGACCGGGCACGTAGGAAGCGCGGCGCAGTGGATCGAGATCCCCGATCTGAATTCGAAAAAGCTCGCGCTCGCGACGCTTCTGCTAGGCGGACAGTTTGTCGGAGCAGGGAACCAGGACGCGCCGGACAAAGGCCAGGCGCAACAGATGCAGTTCAGCATTGACCGCCGCTTCTCGCGCGAATCGCAGATGACGTTTCTGACGATCATTTACAACGCTCGCCCGGGCGCCGCTGGACCAAAGCTCGACTCTCAAATTGAGATTCTTCGGGCGGGACGGCGCGTCATCGCGAGCCCGGTACGGCCCGTTCCCATCGAGCCGAACACGGATCTCGCCCGCATTCCGTATGGCGCGGGCATCTCGCTCAAGACACTGACGCCCGGGCGTTATGTGTTGAGAGTAACCGTGAGCGATCGCGAGGCGAATGAAACCAGAGTCAACGAGACTCTCTTTGAAGTGGAGTAATCACTTCGACTGTTGAAAACTCTCGACGAGCAGCACCGGCGTCCAGTTGTCGCCTCGTTTGACCGCGCCCATTTTGATCACGAACAGGTCGAGGGGTTTAGTCATGTCGGCCTTCAAAAGTGAGTCGAGAGTTTTCTTTGAGAGGGTGAGCCAGTAGGCGGTTTCGTTCTCTGTGAACGCGACGTCGACCTCGTAAGTCTTCGTATACGTTTCGGGCGCGCCGGCATAACGGCGCGCCCATTGACGTATGACCTCCGCTTTGTCGTCAGGTATGTGAGCCGTTGACCTGCCGTACGTCGCCCTCACGCGTGTAGGCGAGAGGTCAGGATCGATCACCATCGTCTCCGCTTTATTGCCAATACTCTCCGCTCCGGCGGCCTTCGCCGCCAGCTCCTTCAAAGTCCCAACCTGATAATCCTCCGGCGTGCGCGCCCGTTTGGGCCGTGGGCCTAAACCTTCCTGTGCCGCAACGCTGAGACTCAACCAACACAGGACCATGACGACTGCAAATGATGTCTTAAGGCTCATCTCTGTCTCCCTTGCGACGGGCATTCTACAACTGAATCGTACGTAAATGCTCGGAATACACGCGTTTACAAATCATTAGCAAACAATTAGTAATCCGTTAAAGACCCTCGCCGGAGCCCGGTCCTATTCTCACGCCCGCAACGCAACAAGACCAGGTGATCCAATTCCGCAACCCCGAACCGCTGTTTTGAAAGGAGTTCCCCTATGCCAGCTAAGCGTCAGCAAGCGTCGCGCCCGCACTTGCTAATCGCTTTGAGCGCGATCTCCGTCGTCACCGTCTACTTCCTCAGCATTCAACCAACACAGGCCACCGGCCCGAAAAGCTCCCGCCATCGCAGAACAAAAAAGCTGTCCTCAGTGCTGAACGCCAACAAACACAGCGCGGACCAAATCGTCACTGTTATCGTGACGCTGGATGGTCCCAAAAGCGGGCTGCTAAAAGCTTTCTTGAGCCGAGCCGGTGTGCAACAGCGCCGCGAAATGAAGAACCTCGGCACGTTTTCAGTGAGTCTTCCGTTCGGAATGGTCAATGAGCTGGCCAATTTTCCGGAAGTCTCTTTCGTTTCCTCGAACGAAGCAGTCGAGGGCTCAGGTCATGTGACGACTACGACCGGCGCGGACGCCGGCAAAGCCATGGCAGCCGCCGCCGGCCGCGGAGCTATTGACGGCACGGGCGTCGGAATCGCGATCCTCGACTCAGGCATCGACACAACTCACTCGCAGTTCGCAGCAAACGCCAATGGCGCGCGCGTCCTCGCGAGCGTTGATTTGACTGGTGAAAACCGCACTGACGATCCATACGGACACGGCACATTTGTCGCCGCGGCTGCCGCAGGCGGCGCCGGCGCCGGCGCTGATTACACCGGAATCGCCCCCGGAGTTTCGCTGCTGAATGTGCGCGTCCTGAACAGCCTCGGCCAGGGAACGGCCGAAACCACTCTCGCCGGGCTCGACTGGGTCGCGGGTCACGCTCGACAGTACAACATCCGCATCGTCAACATGAGTCTCGGAACACACGCCGTCGACTCGTACAAGTATGATCCTCTCTGCCGCGCCGTCCGCGCGCTCGTCAACTCAGGTCTCGTGGTTTTTGTGGCCGCGGGCAACGAAGGAAAGTCGACGACGGGCCAGAAGATCTACGGCTCGATTCTTTCACCGGCTAACGAGCCTTCGGCTTTCACGATCGGCACTTCCAATAGTTTTCAGACCGATGGCCGTCTCGACGACACGGTCGCGAGCTACAGCTCACGCGGACCGACACGCAGTTACTACGTTGACGCAGATGACGTCGTCCACCACGACAATCTGGTGAAGCCGGACCTCGTCGCGCCCGGTAACAACGTCGTCCTGGCCCAGGCGCAGAACAACCTGATCGTCACCTTAAACCCGACTCTGAACGCGTCCGGCCTGCTGACGCCCATTTCGAAGAAGATGATGCGCATGAGCGGAACGTCCGTCTCTGCTCCGGTCGCCGCCGGCACGGCTGCGTTGATGCTCCAGCTCAACCCGAAGCTGACGCCAAACATGGTCAAGGCTTTCATGGAGTACACGGCGCAGAGAATCGACAACTTCGGAACGCTCGAACAGGGCGCGGGAGTACTGAACATTGAAGGCGCGATGAGATTGGCGCTGACGGTCCGTCAGGATCTGGTTTCGCCGCTTCCGGTCGGATTTCCGCTGCTGACCGGCACGGTTACCGCGAGTTCAACCGTGGCGGGCAGCAATTTCACCTGGAGCACCACCATCGTTCGCAAGTTCAACACGATGTCGGGATCGGGCCTGATCACGCGTTTTCATGGCTCTTATGCCACCGGCGAACTGCTCGGCGATGGCGTTCTGATCCCGGATGGTTTGATCGTCAACAGGGGAAATCTCGTGGCTGGGGTGAACCAGCTTGAGGGCGGAGATCAGCTCTGGTCCGGCACCGATTTCGTAGCAGATGGACTGGTCCTTTCCGACGACACAATCATGTCGGACGCCGTCGCTATCGACCCGAACACGATCACTCTGGACGGAACCGTCATGCAGGATCCGATACTGCACGGATGGCGCAGCATTGCAACGCCCGCCGTCTACGACGGAATCCTCGTGAGCAATGGCGTTCTACTTTCGAACGATGAGTCGCTTTCGAATGGCGCGTACATCGGCTACGTGCTCGGCGACGGGGTCGTGATGGGCACGGGGGTGTTGACCGCTGGAGAAGTGAGCATCTCTAACGGTATAACATTGTCTAACGGTATCATCTTCGGCGATGGCATCATCTTCGGGGATGGCATCATCTTCGGCGACGGAATCATCTTCGGGGATGGATTCATTTTTGGAGACGGAATCATCGTCGGCGACGGAATCATTTTCGGCGACGGGATCATCTTCGGCGATTGACCATTCGAGGCGAGTGCTCGAAATCCTATTCCCCAAGGAACCATATGGCAATTATTGGCAAGTACTGTAAATCATATGAGCTCTCACGGCTGCGACAGTTTTCCGGATGGAAGGAAAAGGGCGACAACGCCAGAAAAATCAGACGAGAGCTGGACGGCGAGACCGTGGAAGTCCCGCGAGAGCTGAAAGACGACGACTACGTCTATCTGCACGGGGACTTCACGGTCACTGATGGAATCTTCATCGACGAAAACATTATCTTCAACGATGTGACTCCGGAATGGATCGACTTTTGTCGCGACGTTCTCGGACAACCGCCGCCTTCGGGAAAGACCTGACTGGGTGTCGGGTAAAACACTGAATTCCGTATCCGTGATTTACCCTACAACCTTTCTATTGCGTTCCACAAAACCACCCCGTATTATCGCGGCAATCGGACGACCAAAAAATTGCAGTCGGCCCTGAGAACGATGCAAAAAAGTGGATAGCGCGTCCGATGGTGACTCCTGATGCTCCTCCCCCAAAAGCCCTTGAACATCCACGGCACTAGAGTCGAGAAACGTCCAGATTGGGTTATCCGCCCGAGTTTCTCACGCGGTTCTTCAGGATCAGTCTGGTAGCAGTACCAACACAGGACTTAACGAAAACTGAAAACTCTAGTTGCTCGCTCGCTATGCAACGGGACACCCACCCAAAGGTCTACGAGTTTCATGGCTTCCGTCTGGAGGAAGCTCAACTGCGTCTTCTCTACGACGATCACGCGGTTCCGCTTAAACCGAAAATCCTCGATCTGCTGCTGTTTTTAATCAAAAAACGCGGTCAACTCATCGGCAAAGACGAGTTGATGAAAGAGATCTGGCCCGACGCGATCGTCGAAGAGAACAACATCACTGTCAGCATGTCGATCCTGCGCAAGACGCTGAGTGAGGTCCGCAGTGATTGCCAGTTTATCGAGACGGTGCCGAGGCGTGGCTATCGTTTCGTCGCGGAAGTGAGGGAACTTTCGCCGGATCGTGTGGCGGTTGCGGCATCGTCGCACGGCGTTCAGGTCGAGGTCGAGGATGACCCGGTCGATTCGCTCGCGGTCATTCCGATGGAAGGCCCGAACAAAGACTTCAACGCGGACTACCTGTCCGACGGCATTACCGAAAGCATCATCAACGTGCTCTCACGCATTCCCCGGCTCCGTGTGCTCGCGTGCAGCACCGTGTTTCGCTTCAAGGGTCAAACGATCGATCCACAGGAAGTCGGCAACATTCTGAAAGTCAAAGCCGTGATGATGATTCGCGTCATGATGCTGGGCGATACGGTCGTTATCAGAAGCGAGCTGGTAAAGGTTGCGGACGGTTCGCAGCTCTGGGGAGAGCAGTACAACCGGAGTCCGTCCGACATCCTGGCGATCCAGGAAGAGATTGCGCGAGCGATCACCGCCAGCCTGAAGTTCAAGCTCACGCGTAACGATCGCATCAGCCTCGCCAAGCGCTGGACGTACAACAGTGAGGCCTACAATCTCTATCTCCGCGGGCGTTACTTCTGGAATAAATACAGCAAGGAATGGGTGTTGAAGGCGATCGAGGTGTTTAAACAGGCGATCGCGATCGATTCCAACTACGCCCTCGCCTACTGCGGACTGGCTGACGCGTATTTCAGGTTGTCAAACGTCCACTTTCCTCCGAGCGAGGTTTTTCCGAAGGCGAAGGAGGCTGCGCTCCGGGCCCTCGAGATCGACCCGAACCTTGCCGAGGCGCATTCGTCGCTGGGCCTGGTGAAGGTTTACTACGACTATGATTGGGAAGGCGCCGAGGCCGAACTGCGCGAGGCGCTCAGGTTGAATCCCGATCTCGTGCTGGCGCACCAGCGATTCGGGTCGTATCTGACGTTCATGGGTCGCTTTGAAGAAGCGATCAGATGTTACCATGCGGCTTTGGAACTCGATCCCTTCTCGCTACAGATCAACATGAATCTCGCTACGACGTATTACCTTCGCGGCGAGTACGAACGGGCGATCAATCACCTGAACAAGACGAGCGAGCTGGAACCCAACTACATGCCCACGCATTTCGTGATGGGCTGCGTTTACATCCAGCAGGGCCGGCTTGAGGAGGCGATCGAGGAGTTTCAGTTCATTTACAAGATGGACGAGGAATCATATCTCGCGCTCGGTTTCATGGGCTACGCGCACGCGCTCGCAGGCCAGCGGGCGGAGGCCGAGACGCTGCTGAACGTTCTTCAGGAGATCTCGCAGCGAAAGTATGTATCTCCGTACAGCATGCTCGTGATTCATCTCGCGCTCGGGCCCGAAGAGCGTGTGTTCGAGTTGCTCGAAGAGCTTTACCAGGAACGCAACGACTGGCTGGTCTGGCTCAAAGTCAGCCCCGAACTGCGCCCGCTAAGAAACGATCCGCGACTGAAAAGCCTCATGCGTCAAATCGGATTTCCCGAATAAACGGCCGCCTTTTGATTAGCAACTAAATAGGAAGTAATTAGTAACCGGTTAAAGACCTCACATAGTCCGATCCCCTACTCTCCGCACATCACACGCTCATCGATTTGGTCACAGGGTACTGAAAACCCTGCCTATGTTTTGAACGCTCTTTTACGAAAGTGAGGTCCCTGATGAATTTCTCAAACCTGAGCTGCGAGCCACGCTGGTACGCCCTGCATACGCACCCGAAGCAGGAAGAAAGGGCGAGCAAGAATCTGATTGCGTGGGGCATTCAAACGTTCAATCCGAGGATCAAAGAACGCCGCTTCAACAGAGCGAAAAAGCGGTACGACTGCTCGGTTAAACCGCTCTTCCCGCAGTACATCTTTGCGCGTTTCAGCGCGCACACGCACCTTTCGAAAGTCTGGTTCACTCGCGGCGTGCGGAATGTCGTGTCCTTCGGCGATTCGGTTGCCGTGGTGGATGACGACGTGATCGCCTACTTCGAGTCGGAGATGGACGCGGAAGGTCTTGTGAATGTGAACGAGCGCCTTCAGCGTGGCGACAAGTTGCAGATCAAGGAAGGTCCGTTAAAGAACCTGACCGGTATTTTCGAGAAGGGTGTAAAGGGCAAAGACCGCGTGGTGATTCTACTGAACGCGGTGAACTACCAGGGACACGTTCTCATCGATCGCGAACTGATCCGGAAGATCGCGTAAACACGATCTTCGGCGTAAAAGCCCGGCTTTCCGCAAGCGAAGGCGACTCCGGTTCAATCGTTGGAATGAACACTTAGTCCCGAGGAGGATTGATCAATGGCATTGATGGGTAAGTACTGCAAGAGTTATCGCCTGGGCCAGCTTCGCCGGTTTTCCGGTTGGACCGAGAACGCGCAAAACGCAAGAAAGATCAAGACCGGCGCCGGCGAAGTCGAAAGGCAACTCGGCAACAACGATTTTCTGTATCTTCAGGAAAACTTCACCGCCACCGACGGTATCTTCTTCGACGAGAACATCATCTTCAACGACGTGACATCGGAATGGATCGAGTTTTGTCAGAACACTCTCGGATTCAGCGTCCCCACGGACGAGTTGGAACTCCCCACTCCAACTAACTAGTGTATTTCTTCCGCAAAGGCACAGGCGCAAAGGCGCAAAGAAGACTTCTGGAAACGCGGCGGCGGCTTTGCGGCTTTGCGCGAGAAATCTTCTCCGAATCAGGGCGGGGAGAAGAACATTGGACCACCTGTTGGCAAGCATCGAAAACCTTTCGCACGAAGAAGCCGGACGGATGCTCGGTCGCGATGCCGAGTTGTTTGAAGGAGGTATCGTGAAATGAACCGCGAGTACAGAAATCTGGCCGGCCTCGGTGAGAACAAGCTTGCATTGCTGAGGCAGTTGCTCGAGCGTGACGGCGATGCGCTCAACGCGCTGCCGCTGTCGTTTGCGCAGCAGCGTCTCTGGTTCCTGGACCAGCTCGAGCCGGGCTCGCCACTCTACAACATTTCCGCCGCTGTCCGTCTTACGGGCCGTCTCGATATTCCGGCGCTCCAATTGGCGATTCAGGAAGTCGTTACGCGTCATGAGTCGCTACGGACCATCTTCATCGAGATCCACGGGAAACCAATGCAGGTCGTCCTGGATTATATGACGGTGAAGATGCCCGTCATTGACCTCACCGGCCTGGACCAGGCGGACTGCGATGCTCGCGTCGCGGAGTTGACCGAGGACGAGAGGCAGGCGACGTTTGATTTGACGGATGGCCCAATGCTTCGCGTGAACCTGCTGCGGCTGGGCGCGGAGAGTCACAAGCTGTTGATAACGCTTCATCACATCGTCAGTGACGGCTGGTCCACCGGCATTCTGATTCGCGAGATCTCGCTGGTCTATAAGTCACTGGTGAATGGGACTGCGGCAGCGCTTCCGGAACTGCCGATTCAGTACGGAGATTTTGCCGAGTGGCAACGAGAGTGGTTGCAGGGCGAAGAGCTGGAAAACCAGCTAGGTTACTGGAAAGCGCGACTCGCGGGCGCAGCGCCGATACTCGAATTGCCGGCAGATCATCCGCGACCCGCGGTGCGAAGTTATCGCGGCCGGAAACAGACGATACTGCTCGACAAAGATCTCGCTGCGCAGCTCGACGAACTCAGCCGGCGCGAACGCGTCACGCTGTTCATGACGCTGCTCGCGAGCTTCCAGGTACTGCTCCATCGATACACCCATCAGCACGACATTCTGGTCGGGACGCCTGTCGCAAATCGGAGTCAGCTTGAGGCGGAGCCGTTGATTGGTCTCTTCGCGAACACGCTCGTGATGCGGGCGAATATCGAAGGCGAGTCGAGCTTCAGCGACGTGTTGCAGCAGGTGCGGGAGGTTTGTCTGGGTGCGTACGCGCATCAGGACGTGCCGTTCGAGAAGCTCGTCGAAGAGTTGCGGCTGGAGCGGAGTTTGAGCCATACGCCGCTATTTCAGGTGATGTTTGTGTTGCGCAATGCGTCGAAGACGCCGCTGAGTCTGCCGGGTTTGAGTCTGCAATTGGAGGAAGCGCACAAACCGACCGCGAAGCTTGACCTGGTGC
>DASURS010000362.1:0-13447 GCA_036279935.1 Pyrinomonadaceae bacterium | reverse complement strand
CTTTGGAAACGCGGTAGCGCTTTGCGTCTTTGCGCCTTTGCGGGAAACATAGTTCGAAAAACATGACTTTCGGGCAAAGCCGCGGCGTTCGGGAGAAACTCTTCCAACTTAAGACACCACACCTTAGACTGACTCACTCATGTTGTTGACTATCACTACGACCCATCAGCCGGCCACTGACGTCGGCTATTTGCTGCACAAGAACCCTGCGCGGCTGCACTCTTTCGACTTGTCATTCGGCAAGGCCCACGTTTTCTATCCCGAAGCGACGGCGGATCGCTGCACCGCGGCGCTGTTGCTCGACGTCGATCCAGTTGGGCTCGTCCGCAATCGCAAAGGCCCGTCGGGCGAAGGCGGAACGCTGGACCAGTACGTCAACGATCGCCCCTATGTCGCGTCGTCGTTCCTGAGCGTTGCCATCTCGCGCGTGTTGAGCAGCGCGCTGGGCGGCAGGAGCAAGGGCCGGCCCGAGTTGGCCCAAACGCCGATTCCATTGCAGGCGAAGATCTCCGTGGTCCCATGCCGCGGCGGTGAGATGTTTCTGCGCCGGCTGTTCGAACCGCTCGGATACGAAGTCGTCGCGCGGCGTTATCAGTTGGACGAAGTTTTTCCCGAATGGGGCGAGAGCAGTTACTACACGGTGCAACTCACCGGCAACGTTCGTCTGCAGGATCTTTTGACGCACATCTACGTGTTGATTCCGGTGCTCGACAACGAGAAACACTACTGGGTCGGCGACGACGAAGTCGAAAAACTGTTGCGGCACGGCGCGGGCTGGCTCGCGTCGCATCCGGAGAAGGAGGAGATCACGCGACGTTATCTGAAGTATCGTCGCGACCTTGCGCACGAGGCTTTGGCGCGGTTGGTTGACGAGGAGACGCCCGATCCGGACGTTGTCGAGGCAGTTCACAACAGCGAAGAAGAAGCGGTCGAACAAACTCTGAATCTGAACGAGCAGCGGATCAACACGGTCGTCGCTGCTTTGAAGAGCGCGGACGCCAAACGAGTGTTGGATCTTGGCTGCGGTGAAGGCAAGTTGTTGCGCGCGCTGATGGCTGATCGCAGTTTCGATTACATCGTCGGCGTCGACGTATCGCATCGCGCGCTGAAGTTGGCGCACGACCGGCTGCGGCTCGAGAGAATGCCGGATCGCCAGCGGGAACGGATCAAGTTGTTGCAAGGATCGCTGATGTATCGCGACAAGCGTTTGGCTGGTTTCGACGCGGCCGCGGTGGTCGAGGTCGTCGAGCATCTTGATGAGCCGCGCCTCGCGGCATTTGAGCGCGTGTTGTTCGAGTTCGCGAAGCCGGCGACGATCGTGTTGACGACGCCGAACGTTGAATACAACGTGCGTTTCGAGACTTTGCCGGCCGGGAGTTTTCGTCACAAGGACCACCGCTTCGAATGGACGCGGCAGCAGTTTCGCGAATGGGCCGAGGCGATCGCGGCGAAGCACGGTTACGCCGTTCGGTTCCTGCCGATCGGCCTGGAAGACGCGACGGCCGGCGCGCCAACACAGATGGCTATTTTCGACAAGAATTAGCCATTTTCCGTTTGTCATTTGTCATTTTTCATTTGCCGTTTTCTGAAATGAAAAATGATCAATGAGAAATGGAAAACGATAAATGAAACAGATTACGATCCCGGAACTCGCGTTGGTCGCGTTGATCGGTCCATCGGGCTGTGGCAAGTCGACTTTCGCTCGCAAGCACTTCAAACCCACCGAAGTCATCTCGTCAGACTTCTGTCGCGGGCTCGTTTCCGACGACGAGAACAACCAGGCCGCGACGAAAGACGCATTCGAAGTGCTGCACTTCATCGCGGCGAAGCGTCTCGCCGCGGGCAAGCTGACAGTCGTCGACGCCACCAACGTCCAAACGGAAGCACGCAAACCCCTCGTCGAGCTGGCGCGCCGTTATCACGTGATTCCGGTCGCGATCGTCCTCAATCTGCCAGACCGGATCTGCCAGGATCGCAACCGCGAACGATCCGATCGCAACTTCGGTCCACACGTCATTCGGCAACAGAGCCAGCAACTGCGACGCTCGATCCGCAACCTGAAGCGCGAGGGCTTTCGTCACATTTACGAACTCTCGTCATCCGCCGAAGTGGACGAAGTCGTCGTCGAGCGGCAACAGCTCTGGAACAACCTGAAACACGAACACGGCCCGTTCGACATCATCGGCGACATACACGGCTGTTTCGACGAACTACACGCGCTCTTGACGAACCTGGGTTATGAGATCGCCACGAAGAATGGTGCGTACCACGTGCGCCATCCCGAAGGACGCACAGCGGTGTTTCTCGGCGACCTCGTCGATCGCGGCCCGAAGATCGTTGACGTGTTGAAGATCGTAATGAGCATGCGCGACTCAGGCAGTGCGCTGGCCGTACCGGGCAATCACGATACGAAGTTGATGCGCAAGCTGATGGGACGCGACGTGCAGATCACGCACGGACTCGCCGAGTCGCTGCAACAGATCGATCGCGAGCCGGCGGAGTTCAAGCAACAGGTCGCGGCATTTATTGATTCGCTCGTCAGTCACTATGTTCTCGACGACGGGCGGCTCGTCGTCGCGCACGCGGGTTTGAAAGAGGAGTTGCAGGGACGCGGCTCGGGAAAAGTGCGCGATTTCGCGCTCTACGGCGAGACCACCGGCGAGACTGACGAGTTTGGTCTGCCCGTCAGGTACAACTGGGCCGCCGAGTATCGTGGCCGCGCCATGGTTGTCTACGGTCACACGCCCGTGCCGGAACCTGAATGGTTCAATGGGACCATCTGCATCGACACCGGTTGCGTGTTCGGCGGGAAATTGACGGCGCTTCGGTATCCCGAAAAGGAGCTTGTTTCCGTTCCGGCGTTGCAGACGTACTACGAGCCCGCGAAACCGTTCCTGCCCGAGGGCGAAAAGGCGCCTGCGTTCACGGCGCAGCAGCAGTACGACGATGTGCTCGACATCGACGACGTGTCGGGTAAGCGGATCGTTTCGACGCGACTCCATCGCACGGTGACGATTCGAGAAGAGAACAGCATTGCGGCGCTGGAAGTGATGAGCCGCTTCGCTGCCGATCCGAAGTGGCTCATCTACCTGCCGCCGACCATGTCGCCGACGGAAACGAGTCGCGAGCCCGATCTGCTCGAACATCCGGCGGAGGCGTTCTCTTACTATCGGCACCAGGGCGTGGCGCGGGTTGTCTGCGAAGAAAAGCACATGGGGTCGCGGGCTGTCGTGATCGTCTGTCGCGATCGTGAAGCGGCGAGAAAGCGCTTCGGCGTCGTGGAAGACACGGCGGGGATTTGTTACACGCGCACCGGTCGCAGGTTTTTCGAAGATCGCGCGCTGGAGAACGACTTCATCTCGCGCGTGCAGCGTGCTGTCGCTGCGGCGGGGTTCTGGGAAGAGTTCGAGACTGATTGGATATGTCTGGACTGCGAGCTGATGCCGTGGTCCGCGAAGGCGCAGGAACTTTTGCGGCAGCAGTATGCGGCAGTTGGCGCGGCGGCACACGCTGCGCTTGCCGAAGTCGTCGACGTGTTTGAACACACTGCGAACGCGGAAGTCGAAGCGTTGCGCGAGCGTTATCGCGAGCGCGCGCAGGCGGCGGAGCAGTACGTCGCGGCGTATCGGCGTTACTGTTGGCCCGTGACGTCGATCAACGATCTGAAGCTCGCGCCGTTTCATTTGTTGGCGACTGAAGGAAAGGTCCACGTCGATCGCGATCACGTCTGGCACATGGAGACGTTGAAGCGGCTTAGCGGTGGTTTGTTACTGGCGACGCCGTACATGGTCGTTGACGTGACGGATGCGGCGAGCGTGGAGCGAGGCATCGAGTGGTGGCAGGAGTTGACGGGACGCGGCGGCGAAGGCATGGTTGTCAAGCCATTCGACTTCATTGCGCGGGGAGCACGCGGCCTGGTCCAGCCGGCGGTAAAATGTCGCGGTCGCGAGTACCTGCGCATCATTTACGGAGCGGAGTACACGATGTCCGAGAACCTCGAGCGTCTGCGCGCGCGCGGGCTTTCGACGAAGCGTTCGCTGGCGTTGAGAGAGTTTGCCCTCGGCGTCGAAGCGCTGGAACGTTTTGTGCGCAAAGAGCCGTTGCGGCGCGTTCACGAGTGCGTGTTTGGTGTGTTAGCGCTGGAAAGCGAACCCGTCGATCCGCGATTATGAGTGGGTTCGAAGGACTGCTTTTGTACAGAAGATCTTTCCCGCAAAGGCGCAAAGGCGCAAAGCGCTGCCGCGTCAGTGCTGCTGTGTTAGTGCTGCCGCTCTATAAAGGTTTTCTTTGCGTCTTTGCGCCTTTGCGGGAGAAATAGTTTCTTTCCTTCTCAACTAAGGAGCCCCGCTGAATGAAACTTACTTTACTTGCGTTTGCAGTCGTGAGTCTTCTCGCTGTGCAGGCCGGAGCGCAGTCGCCTGCGCAGAGTCGAATAACTGTGACGGCAGTGAACAAACTCCAGCTTGCGCGTGCGGGCGAGACGATCGAGTTGAGCGCCGCGGACCTTGCGCCGCTCGGCGAGAAAGACCTGATGAAACTGCACGTGTTCGATAGCGCAGGCAAGGAAGTGCTCAGCCAGTCCGTCGACACCGACTACGACGACTATCACAAGCCCGACGTGCTGATCTTCCAGGCTGACTTCGCCGCCGGTGAGACGAAGACGTTCACCGTTAGCGCCGGCGCGAAACGCGAGTACAAGAAAGACGACTTCCGCGCGTACGGCCGCTTCGTGCGCGAGCGGTTCGACGACTTCGCATGGGAGAACGATCGCGTCGCGCATCGCACTTACGGCAAGGCCCTGATCACGTGGAAAGGCGAGCCGCTCACCAGCAGCTCGATCGATATCTGGTCCAAACGCACCTCGAAGCTCGTCATCAACGACTGGTACATGGTCGACAACTATCACACCGACACCGGCGAAGGCGTCGACGCCTATTCCGCCGGGCCGACGCGCGGTTGCGGCGGCAGCGGCATCTGGGCCAACAATCAGCTTTTCGTCCCGACGAACTTTGTCGATTCACGAGTGCTGACAAATGGCCCGATTCGCGTGATGTTCGAGCTTGTTTACGAGCCGTTCGACGCGAATGGCGTGCAGGTTTCGGAAGTGTTGCGGGTGTCGTTGGACGCAGGCAGCCAGTTGAATCACTTTCAGACTTACTACCGCGCGAATGCACCACTCGCCATCGCTGTCGGACTGAAGAAAGTCAAAGACGAAGCGAAGGAGTTCAACGCCGAACGTGGTTGGATGACGAGCTGGCAGACAGTGGACAAGAACCTCGGCATGCAGGGATTGGCGATCGTCGTCAATCCCGGCGACGTGGACAAACAGGCGGAGGACCAGCGAAACAACCTGCTCGTGATGAAGCCGAAGAGTGCGTTTCCGGTTTCATACTGGGCCGGGTTCGCGTGGGACCGCGCCGGAAGAATCACTTCCGCTGACGCCTGGAAAAAGTACGTCGACGAGTTTGGTGAACGACTGCGTTCCCCGATCGGGGTGTCGGTCAAGTGACCGCGGGGGGGCGGTGGGTCAGTTTCAAAAAAATGTTTTCCCGCAAAGGCGCAAAGCCGCAAAGGAAACAGCGATTTCGTCGTCTTCTCTTGGCGACTTTGCGCCTTTGCGGGAGGTTCTTAATTCAAACTGACCCACTACCCCCCGCCGACAGAACAAGTCCGGAAGGGGGCAAGCGCAGCGCGCCCCCGCTGCGTTAAATAGTTTACTTTCGGTCGTCGAGATGCCAGCCGACATTCACTAAGTCGTCGCCGCGGCGCACAAACATTTCCGTCGCGTGTCCGCGCGTGGTCGTTCGTTGACCGTTCCGCTCAGTCACGTAAACGTACGTCGTATAGATCAGCACCGTGTTGCCGTAGATCTGCATCTCCGTCTTCGGAAACTCCAGCTTCACTAGTTTCGATCCGCTGTCGGCAAAGGCCTGCGCGCCCGCAAAAATCGCCGCTCGATTATCCCACTGTTCCGATCCGCTATTAATCGCGATCACCTCCTCCGGCACGAGCTTTTCGAGCGTGGGCCGATCGTTCGCGAAGAACGCTTTCCACACCGCGTCGCGCTGTGCGAGCACACGCTGCCGAATGTTCGGCGTCACGTTCATCGGTTTCGACATCTGCTCCGCGCGCCACTCGGGATCGATCGCCGTGTGCGACGCGACCTGAATCCAGCTTCCTTTTCGCTTCGCGTAGATGTCCAGGATGCGAAAGCGTCGCAGCGTTTCGCCGCTCTTGCTGTTGAATTCGCCGATGAAGTTCGCGACCGCCAGTTCCGGATTGTAAAAATGGACGTCGAAGTCGTTCATCTTGTAAGTCGTGCCGGGCGCGAAATAAGACGTCCGCTTCGGCGCGTTGGCGGGCTTGGGCCAATCGATGCCGTTGGCCTGCATGTACTCGTCGATGCCCTTGATCGGCTTCGGCGTTCCTTCGAGCAGCCCGCGCCAGTCTTCCGAATGCGTGTCGTAGATCTTCTGCTCGTCACCGTCGATGAAGGCCTGAAAGATGCTTCCGATGTGCGCGCGAATGGCGGCGGCGTCCGCCTCGCGCTCTTGTTGCGTGACGGTTGCGAAACAGATCGCGCCGAGTGCGAACGACGCGAGTGAGATCAGGATTAGTTTCATTTCGTGCATCCCTCTAAACGATGACCGAACGACAACACGTAACCGTACAGATCGCGGACCGCATAATCGCGTAACTCGTAATCGCGATCGCCGATGGGCTGGACGATTTCGACTCCGTTGTTTTGATGAAACTCGTAGAACGCGTCGGCATCGTTGATGACGAAGTAGAGATAGACGCCTTTGGGTGACGGCTCGCCTCGTTCGAGAAATATCTGGACGTGGCCCAGGTTCACGCCGGCCATCGTGGTCGGGTCACCCCACTTGAACGCGAGCCAGAAGCCGAGCTTGTTGGTGTAGAAATCAATCGCGGCGTCGAGATCGCTGACGGCGAGGCCGGTGTGGTGTTGCTCGCATTCGATTCTGGGCGTCATGGCGTTGCATCGTATGCTTGGCACGGCGCGAAGACAACAAAGAATACGCGAGCGGTCGCTGTGCGGACGCGAACGGTCGTGCGGCGCTAATTGATGTTGCGCGCGAGTGTGGGCCGGCGATACTGTGGCGCGGTGCGATTCGCGCCACGCTTCCGGCCCTGGATGATCGTCTCGGCCGCCTGGATCCTTCCGGCCATATTCGCCGCGATCAATCGGATCGTTCAGGCGCATCTTCAAGGTTGGGAACCAGCGACCGTCCGCGACGTGCTGTTCGAGGGCGGCGACTGGTTTGTCTACGCGCTGCTCACGCCGGGTGTCTTTGCGGTTTCGAAGCGATGGCCCGTGGTGCGTCCTCACCTGCTGCGGCGCGCGCTGATTCATCTGCTGTTCTCGATACTGTTTTGCGTTGCGTGGGCCACCTGCGGGCAGATCCTGCGGTTCGTGCTGATGTTGATCTTCGCGCGCGATCTCCTGAACCAGGAGCAGTTCTGGCAACAGTTCGCGGTCCAGTGGCTCAGTTGGATCTTCATCACGCTGCCGTTCGGCGTTGCCGTCTATTTATGCGTCGTCGGCGTCGAGCATGCGATTCGTTACTTCGTCGAGGTACGCGAGCGTGAGGTCCAGCTGGCGCGGCTTTCCGAGCAACTCGCAGGCGCTCGCTTCGCCGCGTTGCAGGCGCAGGTAAATCCGCACTTCCTCTTCAACACGCTGAACACGATCGCCGTGCTGGTGCGCGACGACGATCGACAGGGCGCGGTGCGAATCGTGGAACATTTGAGCGAGCTGTTGCGCCGGACGTTGAGCCGTCACCAGGAGAACGAGGTGTCGTTGGGTGAAGAGCTGGAGCTGGTGCGGCAGTACGTGGCCATCGAGCAGGCGCGCTTTTCGGATCGGCTGCGGCCGGAGTTCAGGGTTGACGATTCGCTGCTTGCGGCGATGGTGCCGAGTTTTTCGTTACAACATTTGGTGGAGAATGCGATTCGACACGGTATCGCGCGCGATCCGGATGCCGGTAGTTTGATAGTCGCCGCCGAACGTCTCGGCGATATGCTCGAGATCACGGTCACCGATGACGGCGCCGGCATCGACCCTGACGCTGCGATACCGCCGGGCCACGGCATCGACAACACGCGCGAGCGGTTGCGCGCGTTGTACGGCGAGGATGCGTCGCTTCAGATCGTGAGACGTCCTGAAGGCGGTACAATCGCGAGGCTTCGTGTGCCACAAAAAGGCACACAAGACACAGAAGGCTCAAAAGACGAGAGTGAAAGTGATGACTCCTAAGTGGAACGTCCTGATCGCCGACGACGAGCCCGCGGCGCGACGCGGCGTGCGGCAGTTGCTCGCTGCGTTTCCTCAGTTCGCCGTCGCCGGTGAGTGTCGTAACGGAGCGGAAGTGCTTGCGGCGCTCGACGTGTCCGCACCGGACGTTGTGTTTCTCGACATTCAGATGCCAGGCGTTGACGGGTTTGAAGTGATCCGAAAGCGCGGCATCGAGCGAATGCCGGCGGTCGTGTTTCTGACGGCGTTCGATCAGTTTGCGATCAAGGCGTTCGAAGCGGAAGCGCTTGATTATCTCGTGAAGCCGGTGAGCGAGGCGCGTTTCGCCGCGACGATGAAGCGTCTGGAGAAGCGACTATCGCAGTCGAAGCAGAACGCGCGCGACGAGCAGAACGCGCGCATCGTCGTCACCACTTCGCGCGGCGCAACGGTGCTGCACTTTAGCGAGATCGACTGGATCGAAGCAGCAGGCAACTACGCCCAACTATGGATCGGCCAGCGCAACTACTTCCTTCGCGAGTCGCTGCAACTCCTCGAAGAACGCGTCGGCAAACACGGTTTCATGCGCGCGCATCGCCGGGCGCTCGTGCGTCTCGATGGGGTGAAGGAGTTGACCCGCACTCCCGCCGGCGCGCTCTACGCCCTTCTCACCTCCGGCGCCCGCATCCCCATCTCCCGCCGCCGCGCCGCCACCTTCACCGCCGCTCTTCGCGGTGAAGTTCAGTAAGTTCCATCTAAAGAACCAGATCTGTGGTATCTTACGCGCGCTCAATAACTCGCCAATTTGAATTGAGTTCGTCGTCCTCAAGAACCCGGTCGAACTATGTTGTTCTTAATCTCAGAGTTGACGAAGATAGTTTTGGCTTCCGGCGCTGTGACAGGCGTGGTCCTGCTTGTCCTCAAACTGCTATGGTCGGAACCTGCAGTCTCAGAAGCGGAAAAGTCATCGACTGAAAAGCCCGTTACCGCGCCACCCGCTGACAGTGAACATGAAGAACACAGTCAGCCCGCCGCTTTCTTTCCCGACAAGCCGTCAGCGCACGACTACCTCGACTTCCATTCCTATGCGGCAACCCTGGCCGAGTTGATCGACAAGACACAGACTCCTTTGACGGTCGGCGTCTTTGGCGCGTGGGGTTCCGGCAAAACGACACTCATGGGCATGATTGAGAACTCACTGAGAAATGCCCGAAACAACTCCGAGTCCGATCGTTTTGTACTTGTCCGTTTCGACGCGTGGAAATACTACAAAGAGGACGCATTGTGGCGCGCGCTGTTGCTTCGCGTGTTGGATGCTCTTCGACCTGACGAAAGAGATCAATCAAAGAAGGTGCTGAGAGATAGTATCGAACAGTTGGAGCAACGGCTGTATCGAGACGTCGAGTGGAAAGAGAAAGGCGGTCTAAGTATCGATTGGCCGAAATTGACAAAATCCGGTGCGAGTGGAGCGCTCAAGTTGAGCTTCGCCTTCGTGCCGGGCGTCTCCACACTTGCCGAGTGTGTAAAAGCGGCTCAAAACGCCATCGGCAAAGGCGACGTTGCAGGAGACGTTGCCGCTATCGCCGAAGCCTTCCAGAGAGACGTGATCGTTCATCATCGAACGCAACTGAAGCACATCGAGCAGTTTCAAGACGAGTTCAGTAAGCTGGTGAAGCAGCACTTTGCGACGCAACGGCTCGTGATCTTCGTCGACGATCTGGATCGCTGCCTGCCGGAAAAGGCGATCGAAGTGCTCGAGGCCATCAAGCTCTTTCTTGACGTTGAAGGCTGCGTCTTCGTTCTCGGAATCGATCAGGAAGTGATCACGCGCGGCCTGGAAGCGCGGTACAAAGAGATTGCTGCTGATGGACAGTCTCCGAAGTTCAGCACGCATTACATCGAAAAGCTCATCCAACTCCCTTTCCACTTGCCGCCAATCGACGCCCGTGAAATCGGATCCTATCTCGGTTCGTTGAACGTCGCTTGGCCGCACGCCGATTGCGCCAAGGTGTTTGCTGAGGCGCTGTCGCCAAATCCGCGTCACATCAAACGCACAATCAATGTTTTCATGCTGCTCTGGAAACTTGCCGAGCGGCGCCGCGAGAGTCTTGGCCGGGAAGTGACTGCGCTTAGACTGGCGAAGGTTGTCATTCTGCAAACTGCGTATCCGCGCGTGTTCGACCACTTAAAGTCGGATGGAGGATTGCTCAAGCAACTGGAGCTGCTCAGTCGTAGTGAGACGCCGGCCGATGGAAACATCGATCCAGTTTTGCTGGAGGCTGTGAAACAAACGAGTTTGAAGAAACTGTTTCAACTGCTTCCGGAAGACACGTCGGCCAACTTTGCGGAGCTCGACTCGGATCAACTCACAGCCTTCTTCAGTCTGGCACGTCGGGCGCCGATCGTAACCGAGACTATTGCGAAGGAAGTAGCGGCGTCGGTTCCTGCAACGGGCCCGATCAATAAGGCAGAGCAGATTTACGCTGTTCCAGTCGAGCGGCCTTTTCAATTGCGCGCACCGGTGCGCGATTTTGTCGGCAGGGCCGAAGAGCTTTCGACGATGGTGGAGGCTTTTCGTAAAGATGCGTCAATAGGTGTCGTCACTGGCATGGCGGGAACTGGAAAGACTGAGTTCGCGCTGCAACTTGCCGAATTGCTTCGCCAGAATTATCCCGACGGGCAGCTATTCGTAGACATGCAGGGCACTAGCGAGCCGTCGTTGGATCCAGCCGATGCGTTGGCAGCCTGTATCCGGCCATTTGCCGACCGCGACCGCGAACGGCCGACGGACGTCGAGGTATTGCAAAAGCTCTATAATAGCCACTTAAATGGCAAGCGCGTCCTGATCCTGCTCGACAATGCCGCCAGCGCGGCTCAAGTCATTCCTCTCATACCGCCCAAAGGGTCTAGCTTACTCATCACATCGCGTCGCTACCTGGTCCTGCCCGCAATGGTCGACATGCGTTTGGGATCACTCTCGAAAAACGAAGCTATAGCGTTGTTCACGAGCATTGCGCCGAAGGTTCCCGCCGACGTCGCCGCTGAGATTTGTTCGCTATGTGAATATCTCCCGTTGGCTATTCGCGCGGCAGCCAGTGTGTTGATAGCCAGTCCCGATCTCGACTATGCGACCTATGTGCAGCAACTCAGGGATACCCAGAAACGAATCGAACTGTTGGGTGCTAAAGATGTGAATGTGTCGCTGGAAGCATCCTTCAGCTTGAGCTATGAGCATCTTTCCGAGGCCGCGGCAGCGGTTTTCCGAAAATTGCCTGTTTTTTCTGGGACCTTTGACGCAGAAGCTGAAGACTCAATCTGCGACGATCCCGCGCATTCGCTTCTGAGCGAGTTGGTGAAACAGGGCGTAGTTGCGTACGAGGAGCAGGATGGGCGGTACCGCCTTCATCCGCTGCTGCGCTTGTTTGCCCAGCAGCGCGCCACGCCGGAAGAAATTGAAGCCGTTGGCTACCGGCATGCGGTTTATTATTTTCTAATCGTAGAAACTGCTGGTGCTCTATATAGAAAAGCGGGCAGCAGTTCGATCGAGGGGCTCGCGTTATTCGATCGAGACCGCCAGAATATCGAAGCTGGTTTCAAGTGGAGCGCTGCGCGTACCTCATCCGATAAGAAAGCTGCTCTGCTCTGTAACAATTACGCCAGTCATGCCGCGGAGATACTTGAATTACGAACAACGCCACGCACACGCGTCGACTGGTTTACACAGGCATTACAGGCCGCGCGGCAGTTGCGGGATGGCAAAGGAGAAGTGACTCATCTAATTAATCTCGGCGGCGCTCACCGCAAATTAGGTGAGGTGGAGCAGGCCATCAACATCTATACAGAGGCGCTTAATATTGCGGAGAAATCGGGTCGGCAATCATTCAAACCGGAGATACTGTCGAGTCTGGGCTTGCTCCATCGGGATCGAGGCGAGATTCAGAAGGCCATCAAATACTTCGATCGGCAGCTCGCAATTTCCGTCGGGTCGGGCAACTTACGTGGCGAGAGCATCGCCCGAGTTAACATGGCAAACGCTGAACTCATAACGGATAAAACTGAACGGGCGATTATGAACTACGAAAAAGCCATCATTATCAGCCACAAGATTAATGATTTGTCGATTGAGGGGATGGCCTTGGGAAATCTGGGACGCGCATACAACACCATTGGCGACACCGAACGCGCCCTCCAGTTGAGTCGGCGGCATCTCGAGATTTCCCGGGAACTCGGCGATCGTCTTGGGGAGGCAGCGGCGCATTTTAATATTGCTCTGGCATTGGAGCAGCAGGGCGATTTGGAGCAGGCGCGTATCCATGCCGAGAATGCGAGTAACCTTTATCAGCAACTCGAGTCTCCCAACGCCGCTCGAGTGGAGGAATGGTTAGCAAGCTTGACATCGCTGTGACCGGGCCGTTCAATGTGTTAGCTGAGCAGAGGACCTTGAGGATATGGCTGGAGAAAAATCAGATCCTGACGTAACACGCAGCGGCAGTAATGAAGATGTCCGCGCAGGCGGTGACGCAGCGACCAAAGGCGCCGCCACTAAGAACTCGCCGGATCCGCCGTCGGATAAGCAATCCAAAAGGTCTGTAAAGGATTACACCATCCCTATCGACCCACCCGACAATCAGGGTGGAGCCTGGCGCTAACCTTGAGCGTCTCACTTCACAACTCTTAACAAATTTTTACTTGCACGTAACATCGCACGCGTGTCGCCGGCGTATTATCACTTCAGCAGACAAAAGACGACGTGTGGGGTGACCGGTCGCGTCAGGAGCCTGGTAGTGGCACAATAGTGCGACCGGCTCCTGACGCCGGTCCTTGTGTGCGCGTCGAACTTTCCCGGAGCGCGATGCGCAACAAATGAGTAGCGGAAGTCGTAAGCCAATCAACTGGAAAATTAGTTAAGCGAGAGTCCGCGTAAAGCGGACAAGCCGTAAGCAGGAACTTATGAACCGCGAGTACAGCTTGTCTTATCGTCTGAATACGATCGTTTTATTCGTCGCTCTGGCAGCGACAATGTCGGGCTGCGTGAACAAGGCGCAGCAAAGCTTTGAACGTCCGCCGGCGCCGGTCTCCGTCGCACCAGCCGTCGCACAGGACGTGTCCAACTATCTCGACGCCCTCGGCAAGATCGTTGCGCGCGAAACCGTATCAATTCAGCCCCAGGTCTCGGGCCGCATCACGCAGATC
>DASURS010000361.1:0-16582 GCA_036279935.1 Pyrinomonadaceae bacterium | reverse complement strand
CGTCGTTAACTCGATGTCGAAAACGTATTCGGTGACTGGCTGGCGGGTGGGTTACTGCATCGCGCCGCCGGAGATCACGGGCGCGATTCGCAAGGTTCATGATTTTCTGACTGTCGGCGCAGCCGCGCCATTGCAGGTTGCGGGCGCGTACGCGTTGTCGTTGCCGCCGGAGTACTACGAACATTTGCAGTCGGACTATCGCAAGCGCCGCGACATGCTGTTGCCGGTGTTGCAAGGTGCCGGGTTCGGCACGTTTGTGCCCGACGGCGCGTACTACATCATGACCGACACTTCGGCGTTTGGTTTTTCCGATGACGTCGAGTTCACACGCCATTTGATCCGCGAGATCGGCGTTGCGTGCGTTCCGGGATCGAGCTTCTACAGCAATCCCGCGGATGGCGCGCAGCAAGTTCGCTTTTGCTTCTGCAAGAAAGATGAAACGCTGAATCTCGCTGCCGAGCGACTCTCCAAACTACTAAGATGAAATTCCTTAAAACTTGTGCGCTGCTGCTCGTGCTGGCCGTAAGTGCGCTGGCCCAACAGCAGGCTGATCTCGAGTTCAATACTTCCGTCGAGAATGCTGCGTATTCGAAGAACGGGCCGCGCGTCATGTTTGACGAGGCGCACCATAATTTCCACACCGTTGATGGGAGGTATAAACCGTTCGTCGATCTGATGATGAACGATGGGTATCGCGTGATTCGCAGCCGGCGGCCGTTCTCGAAGCAGTCGCTTGATAGTTTCAAGGTGTTGGTGATTGCAAATGCGTTGGGTGCGGAGGATATGGATGACAATGGCTCGGATCAGTCGGCGTTCAATGATGATGAGATCCAGGCTGTTTACGATTGGGTTCGAGGTGGTGGTGCGCTGCTGCTGATTGCTGATCACGCGCCGTTTGGGGCTGCGGCGGCGGCGCTTGCTACGAAGCTCGGCGTTGATATGAGCAAAGGGTTCACGCATGATCCGGCGAATTCGTCGCCGGGTGCGTCGTCGCTTCTAATCTTCTCGCGTGAGAACAAGCTGCTGGCGGTGCATCCGATCACTGAGGGGCGCAATGAGAAGGAACGCGTGAATCGCGTGTTGAGTTTTACCGGTCAGTCGTTGAAGGGGCCGGAGGAGAGTGCGAGCATTCTGAAGTTGTCTGATACCGCGGAGGATGCGCCGGATCGGGAGTCGAAGTCGATGGTTTCCGCGGCGGGGCGTGCGCAGGCGGTTGCGTTCAAGCTCGGGAAAGGGCGCGTCGTGATTCAAGGTGAAGCCGCGATGCTCAGCGCGCAAGTTACCGGTCCTAATCGATCGAAGATGGGGATGAACGTCGACGGCTACGACAACAAGCAGTACGCGCTTAACGTGATGCACTGGCTGTCGGGGTTGTTGAAAGAGAAGTGATGTTTTGTGGGATCGGAAGCGACAGTTGATCTGGTTGGTTGGGGGGTTGATTGTCGGAACGTATGTCGCTTATTCCGATTCGTTCCTCGACGACGGCACGTTCGTCCCAAGCTTCTTTATCTTTATGGAAACCCTGGTGCTGCTAATTATGGCGGGACTCTTTTATTTCTACTCACGACGCAGCTAATGCGGCTGCTGCATCGACTTCGCTCTAACCGTAATCCCCTGATTCCCCAACACAAGCAAACTCCTCGCCTGCCCAAACGGCGCACTCGACGGCACGTACGACAGCACATAACGATTCTGCCGCAACTCATCGCAGATCGACCTGGCCGCCAACTGCGGCTCGTCAATCGAAAAGATCTGCCCGCCAGTACCTTCCGCTAACTTGTCAATCACGACCTTCGGCTTCGGCACGTCACGCCGAATCGCGCCACGCGTCCGATCAACAGCCTGCACGGCATAGACCATGATGTTCTCAGACTGCAACTCCGCGAGCGTCTCTTCAAACGTCGCCTTGCTTCCCCGATCGAGCCCATCGCTAATGACGACGATGATTCGCTTCTGGTTTTGTAACGGCCGCAACGCCTCCGCGACCACCGCGCGAATCGCGTCAAACAAATGCGGCTGCCCTTTCTTGCGGAACAGCTTCAATGCCTTCTCGATCGACTGCGCATCATCCGTCCAATCCGACACGATCTCCGCCTGCTCGTCATACCCGACGATCAGCAACTTGTCGCCTTTGTAAATCTCGTAAGCAAACTCACGCGCCGCCTGTTCAAGCTTCTCGACGTCGGCGCGAATCGATAACGAATTGTCGACGAGCAACACGATCTGCGCCGGCGACGGATCCGGAGTGAAGTTACGGATCGACTGCTCGATCCCGTTGTCGTAAACAGAAACTTCCTTGCTGGTAACGGGCGTGGTTTTATTGTCCTCACGCCGCGCGACGACGCCGACCTGCACGCCACCCGCCGTATTCGCGTTCGGCCTGACGCCCGACTGCGCGACGAGCGAAGCCGCGACGAAAAGGATCGCAACAAGTGCCGTAAACGCGTGTTTTGATGACCTACGCGAGAGCATTTCTCAATTTGAGGCGGGCGTTAATCGCCGGTCGATGCTTTCGGGGAAGCCTTGTCTGAAGTCTTCTTCGCAGGGGAGCTCTCTTTACTTTTCTTCTCGGTCTTCTCGGGCTTGGCTTCTGTTGACGACTCGGATTCGGTCTTCTCGCCCTTCGTTGCCTTGGAGGAGTCCTTGTCCTTGGATGCGTAGTCGGTCACGTACCAACCTGAGCCCTTGAACTGGATGGCCGGCGCCGAGAGCTTCCGCTCCAGCCGCCCGCCGCACTTGCGGCACTTCACGGGAGGCTTGTCGCTCATCTTCTGAAAGACCTCCATGTGCGCGCCGCATTTTCTGCATTCAAACTCGTAAATAGGCATGGCTGGATTATAAAGGCCGCCCGAACACGGATTCAACTAATGAACTTTTGAACTTCGCAGGGGGTTCGTCTATGCTCTCTGCGACGATGTCCAACAGCGCCCAATCCCTGTCCCTGGAACGCAAGATCAAAATGCACGAGGCACGCGAGGGGATTATCAATCGCCTTGCGATGACGCTCCCACGGGCCATCAATCTCGACCGGTTCCTCACCGTGATCGTGTCGGAGTTGGGCCGGATGATGGAGGTGGACCGCTGCGACGTCATTCAACTCAAATCCGCGAGCGAGCTGCGCATCAGCCACGAATGGCGCGCGTCGGAGGACGTTCCGTCGAGTTTGGGAACGGTCGTTCCGCTGGACCTGAAACACCTCTCCGAACACGTCGATATCCGCAAGCCGATCCGGCTCAACGACACTGCCGCGCCCGGCCTCGATCAGAAAGTGCGGTTTCTGACAGCAAGCCTCGGCACGCGTTCGCTGCTCGTCGTGCCGGTGATGCTCGGCGACGACGTCCTCGGCCTTGTCGGTTTGCACACGACGCGAACGCCGCGCGAGTGGCTCGATGACGAGGTTTCTTTTCTGGAGTCGATCGCCGGACAGATCGCGATCGGTTACCAGTACACGCGGCTTTACACCGACAAGGAACGTGAAGCAGAAACGAAGCGCGCGCTGCTTTCGATCGCAAACGCATTGAATGCGCGTTCCGATTTTCGCGAGGTGTCGTCGCTCGTGCTCGAACGCGCGATCGCGCTTGTCGGCGCGGATTACTCGGCGCTCGGCGTGCTCGATCCGGCGGGCGGAAAGATCAGTCTCGCAGCGTTCAAGGCCGCGCCCAATGCGGCGGTCGACACGATTCAGGGTTTGTTCAACGAGCACGGCAGTTCGCTCGACGTCACGGCGTTTCCGGCGATGATGGAAGTGCTCGCGCAGGGCAAGACGCTGCGTCTGCTGGAAACTGACTTGCCGTTTGCGATTCGTCTCGCGTTCAACTCGATCCTCGGCGGACGAGCCGCACTCGTTGCGCCCGTCCGCGTCGGCGGACAGACGTTCGGCTTGCTTGGACTCGTCTGGAGCGAGCCGCGCGAGGGCTTTGACGAACACGTCGTCGCGCTCGTCGAAGGCATCGCCGACCAGATCGGCACCGCGCTGGAACGCGACCAGTTATCCGCCGAGATCATGCACCTCCGCACCGCGCTTCACGAACGCTACGGCGAAGATCGCATCATCGGCCAAACATCCGGCATACGCCGCGCGATCGAGCTCGCGTTGAGCGTCGCCGACACGCAGACGACGGTTTTGATCGAAGGCGAGTCAGGAACCGGCAAAGAACTGCTGGCGAACCTCATTCATTTCAACTCCGGCCGCGAAGATCAGCCGTACGTGAAACTAAATTGCGGCGCGATTCCCGAGACGCTCCTCGAGTCTGAACTGTTTGGCCACGAGAAAGGCGCGTTCACCGACGCGCGCGCGTTGCGCCGCGGACGTTTCGAAGAGGCGAACGGCGGCACGTTGTTTCTCGACGAAGTCGGCGAGATGAGTCTGTCGGCGCAGGTGAAACTGTTACGCGTGTTGCAGGACGGCGAGCTGACGCGCGTCGGCGGCAACGAGGTGATCAAGACTGACGTGCGCGTCGTGGCGGCGTCTAACGTCGATTTGAAGCGTGCGGTCGAGCTGGGGACGTTTCGCCAGGATCTGTTTTATCGTCTGTCAGTGTTTCCCATTAAGTTGCCGCCGTTGCGTGACCGGCCCGAAGACATTCATCCACTCGTCATTCACTTCATCGAGCACTACAAACAGAAGACGGGCCGCTTCATCTCCGGCATCTCGAAAGACGCGCTCCAGGCGCTGATCACTTACGAATGGCCCGGCAACATCCGCGAGCTCGAAAACGCGATCGAGCGCGCCGTGATCATCGCGTCCGGCCGGCAGATCGAGCTCGAAGACCTACCGGAAGCCATCAGCAAGATCGCTTTGCAGAAGCGCGATGAGATCAAAGTCGAACGGGCCAAAGCCGCCAGCGAAGGGCGAACTACCACGTTCGAGATCACCGTCCCATCGTCGATGGAAGAGATTGAGCGCCAGGCGATCGAGGCCACCCTCGATTACACCGACGGCGACAAATCACACGCCGCGCGAGCCCTCGGCATCGGCCGCAAAACGCTGTATCGCAAGCTCGAGCAATACAATGGTGGGCCCAAGCAGTAAAATGCGGATCTGTGCTATATTCCAAAACACCGAAATAACGAGAGAAAGGACCCAGAAAATGGGATACGACGATTATCGGAGAGACAGCGGCGACAGCATCTCTACTCGATTAACTTATCTACTCATCGGCGGCGGGATCGGAGCGATCCTCGCGCTGCTTTTTGCTCCTAAATCTGGCCAGGAGTTGCGCGGCGACATCGCCGACGCCACGCGCAAAGGCATCGACCGTTCGCGCGAAGCGGCCCAACACCTGACCGACCGCGCAGGCGAGTACTACGAAGCGACCCGTGACCGCGCGTCTGAGCTCTACACGCAAGCGGCGGGCAAAGTCACCGAAGTGGCCCAAACCGCCCGCGAAGCTGCGATGCGCCAGGGCGGTACCGTGGCGGCCGCGATCGACGCCGGCAAGAAGGCTTACCAGGAAGAAAAACGTAAGACCGAGATGTCCGGACGTATCGAAGCCCCGAACTTCGGCGGCGAAAAGAACAACTAGAACATTGCCGATTTCCGATTGCCAATTGCCAATTTATAAGGCTCCGGAAATCGACAAGTCGGCAATCGGCAATTGACAATCGGCAATATGAACATGGCCCTCCTGCAGATGAACACCAACGATCCGATGTTCTGGGTGATGGTGATTATTGCTGCTTCATTCCTGATCATCGCGATCGCCATGGTGGCGATCGCGGTGTTTGTCAGCCGCGCCGTTAAGACAGTCAACCGGATGGAAGCGAAGATGGAACCGCTGATCGAACGCGTTTCCCTCATGAGCGAACAAGGCAAGCAGATCGCCGTGCAAGGCAAGTTGATTGCAGAGCAGTTCACGGCGGTGGCCGGCCATCTGTCGACGGCAACTCAGCACTTTTCAGAGTCGCTGGCGATCATCAAGAGCGAGGTCGTCGAGCTGAAGGCGCTGGTCAGCGACACGGCAGTCGAGGCGCGAGATAAAGTCGAGCTCGTCAGCCGCACGATCGACAGGACGCACACACAAGTGGCGCTTACAACCGACTTCATTCAGTCGAAAGTGATAGAGCCGGCGCGCGAGCTGGCCGCGATTATGGCGGGCTTCCGCCGCGGCCTCGAGGTCCTCGTTGCGCCAGTGCCGAAGCCCATAAATCAGACCTATGCCGAGGATGAGATGTTTATAGGTTGAGTCAGAGCCCAGGCGGATTTGCCGGAAACCCGAACCATCGCATTCAGGGTGGTTCGGGTTCTTTCTTTGAGATCTCAGATTTCAGATTTGAGATCTCAGTTTGCTAGTATTGCGAGTTCAAATCATGTCCACAGAAACCCCACTCGATTTAAAGAAGACGGTCAATCTGCCGAAGACTAACTTTTCGCAGAAGGCGAACCTGACGCAGGGCGAGCCCGCGCGGCTCCAAAAATGGGAGGAACTCGACCTCTACCGCCTGATTCGCCGCTCACGCGAGGGACGCGAAAAGTTCATCCTTCATGACGGTCCGCCGTACGCCAACGCCGACATCCATCTCGGCACCGCGATGAACAAAGTGCTCAAAGACATCATCGTCAAATCGCGCACGATGATGGGCTTCGACGCGCCTTATGTTCCCGGTTACGACTGTCACGGTCTTCCCATCGAACAGCACGTCGAAAAGGCGCTCGAGAAGAAGGGCAAGAAAAAGAATGAACTGAGCGTCGAAACGTTCCGCCGCATCTGCCGCGAGCACGCCGAAAACGCGCTCAAGAGCCAGACGCGCGACTTCAAACGCCTCGGCATTCTCGGCGAATGGGACGATCCGTACCTGACGATGTCGAACCATTACGAAGCCGAGACGGCGCGCATGTTCGCACGGTTCGTTGAGCGCGGTTACGTCTATAAAGGCGCGCGCCCGGTTTACTGGTGCATCAAGGATCAGACGGCGCTGGCGGAAGCGGAAGTCGAATACCACCAGCACACGAGCCCGTCGGTCTACGTGAAGTTTCCGTTGCGCAGTGATCCCGCGCTAATCGACCCGGCGCTGGCGGGCCGAAAAGTTTTCGTGCTCATTTGGACCACCACGCCCTGGACGCTGCCGGCGAACCTTGGCATCGCCGTTCATCCTGATTTCGAGTATTCCGCGTTCGAGTACGGCGACGAGGTTTACATCGTCGCGAGCGAGCTTGTTGAAGGAGTCGTGTCGAAGTGTGGACTGGAAACGCCGCCGAAGGTGCTCGCGCGTTTTCCGGGCACGACGTTGGACCGGCTCGAAGCCGGACATCCGTGGATCGATCGCCCGTCGCTGCTGATGGTCGGCGATCACGTGACGCTCGGCGGCGAGGCCGACGCGGAAACCGAGCTCGACGTCAGCGAAGCTCAGAAGAAGTCGCCTGACAGCAAAGCCGGAACCGGTGCCGTTCACACTGCGCCCGGACACGGACACGACGACTTCGTCATCGGCAAGCGCTACGGGCTCGACATCTATTGCCCCGTCGACAACGCCGGACGCTTCACGCCTGAGGTCGAACACTTCGCGGGCCAGCGCGTGTTTGACGCTAATGATGTGATTGTTGATTTCATGCGCGACCGCGGCGTGCTGCTGTTCAGCGAGAAGTACGAGCATCGTTATCCGCACTGCTGGCGGTGCAAAAATCCCGTGATCTTCCGTGCGACGCCGCAGTGGTTCATCGCGATGGACCACGTGCATAGGAGCCTGGTCGAGAAGTATGAAGACGGCCGTGATCGCACGAACTTTACCGATAACTATTCGGAAAACGGCCGGGGCCTGCGCGACGCCGCCATCGCCGAGATCGAACGTGTGAACTGGATTCCGGCTTGGGGCGTCGATCGAATGCGCAACATGTTCAAGGGACGGCCGGACTGGTGCGTGTCGCGCCAGCGCGTCTGGGGTGTGTCGATCCCGGTTTTCTATTGTGCGAAATGTACCGAAGCCGTCGCCGATCCGGCCATCATCAATCACGTCGCGGATATCTTCGAACGCGAATCGGGCGACGCGTGGTACACGCACGAGGCGAGCGAACTTTTGCCGCCGGGTTACACGTGCAAAGAATGCGGTGCGACTGAGTGGACCAAGGAGACTGACATTCTCGACGTCTGGTTCGACAGTGGTGTGTCGTCGATCGCAGTGCTGGAGAGCCGGCCGGAGTTGCGCTGGCCCGCGGACGTTTACATCGAGGGCGGCGACCAGTTTCGCGGATGGTTCAACTCATCGTTGATGGTCGGCATCGCCGCGCACGATCGCGCGCCGTACAACACGGTGATCACGCACGGCTGGACGCTTGACGGGCAGGGCCACGCGATGCACAAGACGGCCGGCAACGCCGTCCCACCGGACAAGGTGATCAAAAACTCGGGCGCGGAGATCATTCGTCTATGGTGTGTGTCGTCAAACTACTTCGACGACATGCGCGCGTCCGACGAGATCCTGCAACGCGTCACCGACGGTTATCGCAAGCTGCGCAACACGGCGCGCTTCGCGCTCGGGAACCTTCACGGGTTCGATCCGGCGCGCGACTCAGTGGCGGAAGCGGAGATGCTGGAGATCGATCGCTGGGCGCTGGCCGAATTGAACGGTTTGCTTAGAGATGTCAGAAAGGCTTATGACGCTTACGAGTTTCATTCAGTCTTTCAGCAGGTGTTTCAGTTTTGCACTGTCACTCTCTCGGCTCGCTATTTCGACATCCTGAAGGATCGACTTTATACCTACGCGCCGAGGAACCTTGCGAGACGATCGGCCCAAACAGTCGTTTACAGAATAGTTGATGCCTTAGCTCGGCTACTGGCGCCGATACTCGTCTTTACAGCCGACGAAATCTGGGAAAACCTGCCGGATCGCGCCGAGCCTTCGGTCCACATCGCCGAGTTCCCTGTAGCCGGCGAACAGACCCACGGTGAATTGCCGGCGACGTGGGATCGTCTGTTCGAGATCCGCGATCAAGTCCTGCGGAGACTGGAAGAGGCTAGAGCAGCCAAACAGATCGGTGGTTCGTTGGAAGCGAAGGTCACGATCAGTGAGCGCGGTGACGATCTAAGTTTGCTTAGAAAGTATCAGAATGATCTGCGTTACCTTTTTATCGTTTCGCAGGTTGAGATCGTTGAAGGAGACCAGCCATCGATCACGATCACTCGGGCGGAGGGTGAGAAGTGCGAGCGGTGTTGGAACTACTCGGCGCGCGTGGGTGAGTCAGAGCGTTATCCGACTGTGTGCGAGCGGTGCGTTGCGGCGCTTGCTGAAATTGAGCAGGAAGCAAATGAGTAACTTCCGAACACGATTCGGCTGGCGCGCCGGCTACCTGCTCGCCGCTTTCGCGCTGTACATGTCGGATCAAGCGTCGAAGGCGTGGGCGGTGAAGGCGCTGCGCTTTGGCGAAGATCGCGTCGTGATTCGCGGGTTTCTTCAGTTCGCTTACACTGAAAACCCCGGCATCGCGTTCGGCCAACTACAGGAAGGCGGCTCGTTCGGACGCTGGTTCTTCGTGGCGCTAGCGAGCGCGGCGACCATTGCCGTTTTCTACTACTTCATCCGCACGCCGCGTAACGACGATCGCGTCCTCGGCGCGTGCGCGCTGTTGCTCGCGGGCATTCTCGGCAACCTGACCGACCGCGCGCGACTCGGTTACGTCGTCGACTTCATCGTCATGCACGCCGGCGACTATCACTGGCCGACGTTCAATATCGCCGACGCCAGCATCTGCATCGGAGCGCTGCTCTTGATGCTCGATCTTTTTTTGGGAGGCAGGAAGCGAACCCCGGACGCCATTCCCAGCACTAAAACATAAACACGGATGTACCCTGAGCTTTTTCGCATCGGCAGTTTCCCCATCAACACTTACGGCGTTTTTCTCGCCCTCGCATTTCTCTGCGCGATATTGATCGCGGTCAGGCTGGGCGCGCGCGATGGACTGCCGCGCGAGCGCATCTACGACCTGAGTCTCTGGATGTTGCTGGCGTCGCTCGTCGGGTCGAAAGTCCTGATGCTCTTCACCGAGCCCGAGTATCGTGACAACCCGCTTCAGCTTCTGTCTCTGGATTTCCTGCGTTCCGGCGGCGTCTTTTACGGCGGGCTCGTCGGCGCAGTGCTCGCCGGTTACTTCCTCATGAAGCGGTACAAGTTGCCGTGGTGGAAAACCGCCGACGCTTGCGCGCCCGGAATCGCTATTGGTAACTTCTTCGGCCGCCAGGGTTGTTTTGCCGCTGGATGCTGCTGGGGTAAACCGACTTCGCTGCCGTGGGGAGTGCAGTTCAGCGAGTTGGGCCATGAAATCACCGGCGTGCCCATCGATCAGCACCTTCATCCAACGCAGCTCTACGAATCGTTCGCGATGCTGCTTGTGTTCTTCTTTCTGCTTTGGCTGCACAAGCGCAGGCGATTCAGCGGCCAGGTGATTCTTGCCTACGCCTTGCTTTATTCGATCGTTCGCTTCGCCATCGAATTTGTGCGCGACGACCCGCGCGGCGACGTTCTCGGCCTGACCACACTCACCGGGCTCTCGACGTCGCAGATGATCAGCGTAGTGATCGGCATCACTGCTTTGATTCTGTTGATTACTCGGAACAGGAGCTCAAGAGTCCTAAACTATGAAGATTCTCGCCCCTCTATTCGTGCTGGCGTTACTGATTAACGTCGCGGCCTTTCAATCCGACAACCTGCTGCTGCCAAACGAGAAACACCTGCGCAATATCAGGCAGTTGACGTTCGGCGGCGAGAACGCCGAAGCTTACTTCTCCTCCGACGGCAAGCAGCTCATTTTTCAGTCGACGCGCGATGGGCGCGGCTGCGATCAGATCTACACCATGAACGTCGACGGTTCGAACGTGAAAATGATCTCGAACGGCGACGGTCGCACTACCTGTTCTTACTTCTATCCCGGCAGCAAGCGCGTGCTTTACTCGTCGACTCACCTCGGCGACAAACAGTGTCCGCCGCGACCGGATTTCTCTCGCGGTTACGTTTGGGCCATCTATCCGAGTTATGACATTTTTACCGCAAAGCCTGACGGCTCAGACATCAAACAATTGACGAACTCGCCCGGTTACGACGCCGAAACGACGATCACGCTCGACGGCAAGAAACTCGTCTTCACGTCAATGCGCGACGGCGACCTCGACATCTACACGATGGATGCCGACGGCAAGAACGTCCGGCGGCTGACAAACGAACTCGGTTACGACGGTGGTCCGTTCTGGTCCTACGACGGGAAACAGATCGTCTACCGCGCACACCATCCGCAAACGGACGAGCAAAAGGCGGATTACGCGAGTCTGCTCAAACAAAATTTGATTCGCCCGACTACACTCGAGATCTGGGTGATGAACGCCGACGGCTCGAACAAGCGCCAGATCACCAGCAACGGCAAAGCCAACTTCGGCCCATACTTCTTTCCGGACGGAAAGCGCGTCATTTTCTCGTCTAATCTCCACGATCCGCGCGGCAGGAATTTCGATCTCTACAAGATCAACGTCGACGGCAGCGGCCTCGAACGAATCACCTTCAACGACACGTTTGACGGGTTTCCGATGTTTTCGCCTGACGGGAAGAAACTCGTGTTCGCTTCGAATCGCAACGCTGCGAAAGAGGGCGACACTAATGTTTTCATCGCGGATTGGGTGGAGTAATCGATTATGAACGCAAAAAGATTCTTACAGATCAGTGTTCTGCTGCTCGTCTCCTCGGTTGCGTTCGCGCAGTCAGCAAACGAGCCGAACGTCGCGAAAATCCAGCAACACGTCAGCTATCTGGCGTCGGACGCGCTTGACGGTCGCCGCACGGGTACAGCTGGCGCGAATGATGCGGCGCGTTACGTGGCGGGCGAATTTGCGCGGCTCGGTTTGAAACCAGGCGACTCCGCTCCGGCAGCTCGCCGCCGCGAGGTCATGGCCCGTTTTCTGCAACAGTTTCCATACGTCGCAGGCGTTGAGTTGCGCGCGGGAAACGAGTTGAAGCTCACGCGAGAATCAGGAGCTCAAACGTTGCGCGTCGGTGACGACTGGATGCCGCTTGGTTTTAGTTCTAACGCCAAAATTACCGGCGGCATCGTGTTTGTGGGGTTCGGTATCACCGCATCAGAACAGAATTACGACGATTATGCCGGCGTAAACATCAAAGACGCAGTTGCCATTGCCTTGCAAGGGACGCCTGACGGCGATAACCCGCACGGCCGATTTGCCCGCTACGAAGGAATTCGTTGGAAAGCAATTGCCGCGCGAAATGCAGGAGCAAAAGCCCTCATCGTCGTCGCGCGTGATAGTGACTTCAAAAACGAGAAGTTGGCAAAGCTCACCTACGACCATGACGGCGAAGCCGGAATCCCGGTCGCTGTGATTTCGCGCAAGTCGGTTGATTCACTTCTTGGCGATTCCACGCTCAGCGAGTGGGAAAAACCTCAGGCAGCTAAACAGACGCTGAGTGGACAGGTGAATCTCTCCGTCGACGTTCTTCGCAAGGAAGTGGCGGCATACAACGTCGTCGGCGTGCTCGAAGGATCGGATCGCGTGTTGAAAAACGAAACGATCGTGATCGGCGCGCATTACGATCACCTCGGCCGGGGTGGTTCGGGAAGTCTGGCGACGCGCGCCGGCGAGATACATCACGGCGCTGACGACAACGCGTCCGGGACGGCAGGCGTGCTCGAGCTCGCTCGGCTGTTAACGTCGCAACGCCCGCGACCGAAACGGACGATCGTCTTCATCGCGTTCGGCGGCGAGGAAGAAGGACTGCTCGGATCGAACTACTACGTCAATAATCCCGTCACGCCGCTCAATAGCGTCGTCGCGATGATCAACATGGACATGATCGGGCGCATGAAGGATCGAAAGCTCGTCATTGGCGGCGTGGGAACGGCGAAGGAGTGGCGCGACATGATCGCGCAGGGCACAACCGATCCGGCGAGGAAGTTTGAGTTGACGCTGAACGAAGACGGGTTCGGTCCGAGCGATCACTCGTCGTTTTACGGGAAGCAGGTCCCGGTGCTCTTCTTCTGGACCGGAACTCACAACGACTATCACAAGCCGTCAGACACGTTCGAGAAGATCAACTACGACGACGAGGTGCGCATTCTCAATCTCGTCTCCTACATCGTCAAACAGCTCGACAGCGCTGACAAACGCGTCACTTACACGACCGCGAAGACGGATCCGGCGCCGAGGACCGGCGGTTTCCGCGTGTATCTCGGAACGATTCCGAACTACGGTGACACGAATGACGGGCTGTTGATTGACGGCGTACGCGACGATTCGCCGGCCGCAAAAGCCGGCCTGAAAGCGGGCGATCGCATCGTCAAGATCGGCGCGCGCGACGTCAAGAACGTGTACGACTACACGTATGCGTTAGGTGAGATGAAGGCCGGGGAAGAGTATGTCGTTGAAGTCGTGCGTGGAAAAGAAAGGCTGACTCTAAAAATCACGCCGATCAGCCGTTAAGCTCAACCAAAACTAATCGGGAAAGCAGGGGCAGCGTGGGGGATAGCTGCCCCGAAGAGTTACCAGCGCGGTTCGCGTTCGTACCGATCGTTATCGCGATCACGGCCGCCACCACCGTAACCACCACGACCGCCACCACCACGGCCACCGCCATAACCGCCACGGCCACCACCGCCACGGTCCGTTCTCGGCTTGGCTTCGTTGACGGTCAGGTTACGTCCGCCGAAGTCCTTGCCGTTGAATGCCTCGATTGCTGCTGCTGCCTCCTCAGGGGTTGCCATCTCCACAAAAGCAAAGCCGCGCGATCGCCCGGTTTCTCGATCCTCAATCACCGAAGCAGATTCCACAGTTCCAACTGACGCGAAGGCTTCGCGCAGTTCCTCGCTCGTGGTACGAAACGAGAGGTTTCCTACGTAGAGTTTTGTAGCCATTCTACTATCCTTAGGGTTGAAGGGAAGCGCGGGCTTGCTGGAATTCGCTGATACAGTTCGGGGGAGACGGCCGATACTTTCGGCGAGCTGCGACGCACCCGGTGCTCTAAATCACGAGAGCGGCTTCTAAACTAGTTAACAACTGCCTCACTCTCTATTCAGCCGAACCTCGTCGCTATACGATCACGGACAGGCGCTATCACCATTGATGCGCGAGAGCAGGTACTTGGTAGGCAAAAGTATGCAGGAGGCGTTGGAAACGCGTCAAGGATATTTTAAAAAAATCGCGCATTCGTAATACAACCGTTTCTGGAACACCCTTGAGAACCTCCCGCAAAGGCGCAAAGCCGCAAAGAAACCAGCGATTTTGTTGGGTTCTCTTGGCGTCTTTGCGCCTTTGCGGGAGAATTCTTTCTTAAACTGAACCCCCTACCAACAGTTACGCCTAATTGCCCGTTTTGAGGCTTTCGCTTATATTCCTGCTTTCTTCAATAATCCTGAAAGGCCGGAATAATGTCGAAACGAATCCCTATCACCGTGGCTAACGGCGATGGCATCGGTCCGGAAATCATGGCCGCGACCCTCCGCATCCTCGAAGCCTCCGAAGCGCCCCTCGAAATCGAAACCATAGAAATCGGCGAGAAAGTTTACGAAGCCGGCAACACCTCGGGAATCGAGCCGGGCTCCTGGGAGTCGTTGCGGCGGACCAAAGTCTTTCTGAAAGCGCCGATCACGACGCCGCAAGGCAAAGGCTACAAGAGCCTGAACGTAACCGTCCGCAAAGTACTCGGTCTTTACGCGAACGTTCGCCCGTGCGTCTCGTACCATCCGTTCGTCGAAACGAAACACCCGTCGATGGACGTCGTCATCGTGCGCGAAAATGAAGAAGACTTATACGCGGGCATCGAACACCGGCAAACGAACCAGGTTTACCAGTGCCTGAAACTGATCTCGCGTCCCGGCTCTGAAAAGATCGTCCGCTACGCTTTCGACTACGCCCGTCGCAACAGCCGCAAAAAGATCACCTGCTTCACGAAAGACAACATCATGAAGATGACCGACGGGCTGTTTCACAAAGTGTTCGACGAGATCGCCACCGAGTATCCCGACATCCAAAACGAGCACTGGATCGTCGACATCGGCGCCGCGAAACTGGCCGACACGCCGGAAACATTCGATGTCATCGTCATGCCGAATCTTTACGGCGACGTTCTGTCCGACGTTGCGGCGCAGATCGCCGGCTCAGTCGGACTTGCCGGTTCGGCGAACATCGGCGAGCACGTCGCGATGTTCGAAGCGATTCACGGATCCGCGCCGCGTCGCGCGAACCAGAACCTGGCGAACCCGTCGGGCCTCCTGCTCGGCGCGGTGATGATGCTTGTTCATGTCGGCTTGCCGGAACACGCAGAGAAGGTCCACAACGCGTGGCTGCGCGCGATCGAAGACGGCATTCACACCTACGACATTTACGACGACAAAGTCAGCAAGCAAAAGGTCGGGACGAATGAGTTCGCGACGGCCGTTATCGAGCGCCTCGGACAAACTCCGCAGATTCTGAAGCCGCGGAAGTACAAAGCGGCCGATGCCGAAACGTTCACGAGCACGGCCGCAAAGTCAGCTGCCGCGAAGAAAGAGCTCGTCGGCGTCGATGTCTTTCTCGATTGGACGCAGGGCTCGGCGAACGATCTCGGCGGCAAGTTGAGCGAGTTGAGCGGCGACGGATTGAAGTTGACGATGATCAGCAATCGCGGCGTGAAAGTTTGGCCCGAGGGACACGCGGAGACTTTCTGTTCCGACCACTGGCGCTGCCGTTTTCGTGGCGAGAATGACGACGCCGCGGTGACCCACGCACAGGTGATCTCGCTGCTGGGCCGCGTCGCCGGCGCGGGCTACGACTTCATCAAGACTGAAGGACTTTACATGTTCGACGGCGAGCGCGGTTTTTCGCTCGATCAGGGGGAGTAGAAGAATTTCGAATCGCGAATTTCGAATTTCGAATCTTGATAACTGAGAGGCTAACTTGATGGCGAAAAAGGACAGCAAAGGAATCAACCGGAGTCGTAACGCAAAAGAAATTCGCAATTCGAAATCCGAAATCCGAAATTCCCCCCTGGTCGCAGTGATCATGGGTAGCCAGTCTGACTGGGACACGATGCGTCACGCGGACGAGACATTGTCAAAATTCGGCGTCGCGCACGAGTGCCACGTGATTTCCGCGCACCGCTCGCCATCTCTCGCTTCAGAATTTGGCTCGAACGTGGAAAAACGCGGCGTCGAAGTCGTCATTGCCGCGGCTGGCGGCGCCGCACACCTCGCCGGCGTGCTGGCGGCTCACACGACAGTACCCGTCCTCGGCGTCCCGATGCGCAGCGAGGCGTTGAACGGTCTGGATTCGCTGCTCGCTACAGTGCAGATGCCGGGCGGGATTCCCGTCGGAACGCTGGCCATCGGCAAGCCGGGCGCGGTGAACGCGGCGCTTCTGGCAGTTGCCATCCTGGCGAACACCCGGCCGGACCTGCGGAAGAAGCTGCACGAGTTCCGGGAAGCCCAGGAAGCCAAGATCCGCGCAACAAAATTGTGACCTTGAATTTGCTGGTTGCATAGCGCACAATGCCCTCACGTCACACGGACTGCCCAGAGCACGTTCCTTCGACCCTGGAACCTCTCTGATTGCCAAGTTTTCTTCCTTTCTCGCGCGTCGAAGGAAATCCATGCGAGCATGATCGGCCAGACAGTTTCTCA
>DASURS010000360.1:0-4920 GCA_036279935.1 Pyrinomonadaceae bacterium | reverse complement strand
TGCCGCGTTTGCGCGCGCACTGGGTGCGGCCCGAGATCGTCGTGCGTGTTGGATTTATCGAATGGACCGCACACGGTAAGTTGCGCCATCCGCGGCTGTTGAGCGTTGTGAAGTGAACATCACGCATCCTGAAAAGATCATGTTTCCCGACGAGGGGATCACGAAAGGCGAGCTCGCGTCGTACTACGACACGATCGCGCCCGTGATGTTGCCGCACCTTGTTCGCCGGCCGGTAACGATGGAACGGTTTCATCGTGGCATCACCGCGCCAGGCTTCTTTCAAAAGGACGTGTCGAAGGGTTTTCCCGAGTGGCTCGAACGAGTTGAAGTGCCGAAGCATGGCGGCACGGTCCATCATCCGATCGTCACTAATAAAGAAGGACTGCTCTGGCTCGCGAACCAGAACAGCATCACGATTCACGTTTGGGCTTCGCGCGCGCCGAATTTGTACCAGCCGGATATTTGCGTTTTCGATCTCGATCCGGCTTCGGGCGATGAAGTGGACCGACTGCGCCGGGCTGCGTTGGGCCTGCGGGAGTTGCTTGCCGAACTCGGTCTGCCGAGTTGGATCAAGACGTCGGGGTCGAAAGGTTTTCACATTGCGGTGCCACTCGATGGCAAGTCTGACTTCGGCGTCGTCGCGCGCTTCGCGCACGGTGTCGGCAGGGTGATGGTCCAGCGCGATCCGGACAACCTGACGCAGGAGTTTAGCAAAGCCGATCGCGGCGGACGTATTTTGGTGGATACCGGACGGAACGGCTACAGCGCGACGTTTGCGGCGGCTTATACGGTGAGGGCAAGGCCCGGCGCGCCTGTGTCCGCGCCGTGTGCGTGGGAAGAACTCGAGCGAGGCGAGATAGGTCCGCAGAGTCTAACGTTGCGTGGTATGTCGGAGCGCGTTTCCGCCGTTGGAGATCTGTGGGCCGATATGCTGCGTCGCAAACGATCGTTGAAACGGCCGATAGCGTTACTTCGAAAGTTGATTTGATCCGCGTTTTTTCAGACCCAGATAGTGCTCTCGCTGTTTGTTATCCAACTTTTCGATCGCGTAACGAAGCGCGGTGCGCGGCATGGTTGCGCCGTGTGCGTCGAGAAAACTGAGCAGCCGCGCGCGATCCTTGTCGCCGGCGAAACGCAACATCCAGCCAGTCGCTTTGTGAATCAAATCTTCTTTGTCGCCGAGTAAGATCTCCGCGATCTTGAACGTGTCGTCGAGGTCGCGCTGCCGGATGAAATACGCCGTACTAACGATCGAAGTGCGCCGCTCCCACATGTTTTTCGATCGCGCAAGCTTGTACAGAATCTTGCGTGGCTTGTCGGACAAGTAACCGCCGATGACGTAGATCGCGCAGACGTCGACGAGGTCCCAGTTGTTGATGCGGTCGTGGCGCCGGAGATATAGATCGTACAGTTCTTTGCGGCGTTCAGGAGATGTCTTCTTGCTGCGCGCCTGCTTGTCCATGATGCTGCAACCACCGGCGCGCACTTCGTGAATCTTGCTTTCGAGCAGCTTCTCGATCTCGCCGGGCGTCATGTCGATGAACTCTTTGACGAGCGTGAAGACCTGGCCCATGCGGACGCCGATGAACTGATCGCCGTCCGCGTTTTTGAAGTAGCGAAGTGTTTTCTCGCGTTCTTCGGGCGAGCTGTAGGTTTTGAGTTTGGCGATGAACTGCCTGGCGGTGACAGTTGCGTTGTTGTTCGGCATCTTCGGTTGTTTAGTCTTTCAGACTCTGGGCCATCTTGTCGAGACACTCTTCCATGCCGGCCTTCGACGTCTCGACTGCCTGATCGGTCGTGTAGCCGGATTCGACGATCGTGAGTTCAGTTTTGTTTGGGCCGAGAGCTTTGAATGTGATGACGTGCGGTACATCCGCCGGGATTCCCGGCGGTAGGACCAACTTCGCCGGATCGAGTTTGTTACCGTCTTTGTCGGAGAAGTTCAGGACTAACTCGATGCGCTCGTGCGGAACGATCTTCTTGTAGGTCCAGGTGTTGTACATGTCGAAGCCGCCGAACTCTTTGGGCGCGCGCATGCAGACGAGCGAGACGCCGCCTTCGCGAAAATCCATCTTTGCGAGCGGAGAAGTGAAGCCTTTCGGTCCCCACCATTTCATCACCTTGTCGGAGTCGGACCAGTGTTTCCATACGGCTTCGACCGGCGCGTCGAACGTTCGCGTCAAGGTCATGTTTCGCGTTTGTGTCATAGCGTTTTGGCTCCCAATCGAGACTTGAGTTGATAGCGCGAGTGCGGCGATAGCGGCCAGAATCATGCGAGTTTTCATAGGTTTCTCCTTGCTTTTAACTGGTAGTCGAACGGCGACGGCCAGGATCGACAGGGAGTCTGGAAAAATTTCGCGCTCACGAGTAGGTTAACAGTCTCTTTATGACAAAAACGGAGGTTCGCGATGATAGTAGAAGTCCGGAGTTATCGCATCAAGCCGGGAAAACGCGAGGAGTTCATCAGGTTGTTTGAGACTCGCGCAGTGCCGGCCCAGCGCACTTACGGGATGAAGATCATTGGACCATTCCTGGATGTCGAGAACCCGAACAAGTTCGTTTTCCTGCGCAGCTTTCCGTCGCTGGAGGAGCGGGAGAGAATGAAGGACGCGTTTTACGGCGGCGACTTGTGGAAGAACGAGTTGGAAGCGCTGGCGATGCCGCTGCTGGACAGTTATGACGTGATTCTTTGCGAGGAGTCGGAAGGATGTGTCTATGACGTCTAGCAGGCTGCTGAAAAAGTAATTTTGATCTTCAGAACTAAAGATTTTCTCTGCGCTGCCTCGGCGTTCTTTGCGTCTCCGCGGTGAAATTCCTGCAGAACAAGCCCACCGCGGAGGCGCAGAGCCCGCAAAGTTTGCGCAGAGAGGTGTTGCTAGCCGGTTTTTCAGCAGCCTGCTAGGTTGCGATGGCGGTTTCGAGAATTTCGAGGCGGCGTGCGGTTGAACCGCGGGCTTCGATGACGGGGATGTTGACGATCGCGAGATCGTCGTCGAGCAGGATAGCGCTGAGTCGACGGTCTACTGCTTTTCGCAGTTTCGGATATTCGGCGTTGTCGTCGTCGTCCTGTTCGATCGGCAAGTAGATGATCAGATCCAGGTGTCTTGAAATTGGCTCGAGCAGGGGCGCGATGTTGTTTGGATCGAGCACGTCCATGTAGGCGATGAAGTCGATTGGGCAGCGCTCGTAGATGACGTTCTCTCCGGGTGCATGTCTGCCAAGGCGCTCGATGTTGAATTCGAGCTGTCGATGGAAGTCTTCGACGCATGGCTCCGCGGAAAACTCCTCGCCATAGTCTTCGACCATGACTGTGTACGGCTCCGGTTCGTGCGCATACTCCGGATGCACGCTCAGAAACGCATCAATCAGTGTCGACTTGCCAACGCAATGTGCCCCGGATACGGCAATTCTCATCGTTTTATTGAATCCTGAAACTGTTGAGAGTATAGTTCCGCGCCTCAGCCTATTGAGAATATAGCGCGCCAGCCCAGTTGGCATTCCTCCAGTGCCGCAACACTTCCTCCCTAACCAACAAGCCCAGGGAAGGAGCACTTCTATGATTAAGATTCAACGCATTATCAAAGGTACGACCGCAACGCTGCTGGCCGCATTAGCATTCGTCATGATCGTTTGGGCGCACAGCAGATCGACGCCTCCGCCGCGGGGCGGGGCGGATTCGACCAAGGCCGTGAAACTCCGGCTCACTTTCGCAGGTGGCGCCTGGGCCAACGTGACCGAATTCGAAGGCGGCACGATCAAAATTGAGAAGGACGGGAAGAGACTGGCAATTTCTCCGTACATCCGCGAACAGGGCCAGGTCGAGTTGCGTCTTTTTAAAGTAGTTCAGCGCGAGGGCAAAGAGACGATGGATGCGGCGGGCACACTACTGATCGGCAAGGAAGTTACGAAGGTTGAAGGAGGCGATCTCGTAACAGGCGTGCAGGTGCTCGATGCGAACAAGACACTTCCCTCTGACCAGGTCGCCGCGTCCGCTGCTACAGACTGCTGCGTGAGAACGTGCGATGGCATACTGGTTTGCGGTTTTTGCGTCTGCACGGACTGCGCGCGCTGCGGGCCTCGCTGGTGCGACTGTGCGCAGCCGTAGTCCGTCTTAGCGCACGACTACCAATCGCGCATCTGACGGCAGAGCTGTTCGACGCGCGTATAAAGCACTTACGGGCGATCGTGGATCGCCCGTAAGTTAATAGATTTGGTGCCCGCTAGTAGATTCGAACTACTGACCCCTCGCGTGTGAAACGAGTACTCTTCCGCTGAGCTAAGCGGGCTAGAATCAATAGTTTACAGGCATTAGTGGGCCATCAAACTTAGTGAGGTTAATGCTGTAAACGCCGTCATCTTAAATGATCCCTGCCCGCTTGCGCCAGCGATATGAGCACAGCCATTCGGAAGCCCTGGGTGTTACGTGCTTTCCTTGCTCTTGGTTTAAGGAGCGGTTAAAGTGTGGCCCACTTCAGAGTACGGCACATCCCAAAACAAAATAGTAGGAAGCCCGCCCTCATTTCCTTGTCGATAATTGGCTGCCGGGACTCTCAGGCCCAGAACTTACTCGACATATCAGAGAGTTTAATCAGGTCACTCCAATCCTGTTCCGTTCCGGCGCTGCTTATGAAGATGACAAACAGGCCGCTCTTGCCGCAGGCGCACAAGGCTATCTCATAAAGCCAATCGGTATTGAACGGTTAATTAGTGAAGTCGAAAGACTGATCCACAGCCAATCTGATTTGTGAGTGAAGGTTCATCATAGCTGAGAGTGGACCACTTACCTGGTGCTTAAACAATAACAAGCTCTGCTAGCAGGGTAGGAAAGCGAGCGAGTAGTCGCAGTCCTGGTGTTCTTTATGACCGAGTTGGGGTAGAAACTGAAGATGCTAAACAACTACTTTGCGTGGTTCAAAACAT
>DASURS010000359.1:0-7899 GCA_036279935.1 Pyrinomonadaceae bacterium | reverse complement strand
GTCCCTGCTTGCCTTTGAGTGTTCCACTTAGCGACTTGAGCGGACGATTGTTCACACCGCGCAGCACCCGTCCACGACGGCCGTTATCAAACAACGCATCGACCGCTTCCTGAAGCATGCGCTTTTCGTTGCGCACGATGACTTCCGGCGCGCGCAGCTCCATCAGCTTCTTGAGACGATTGTTGCGGTTGATGACGCGACGATAAAGATCGTTCAAGTCTGACGTTGCGAAACGTCCGCCGTCCAACGGCACCAGTGGACGCAATTCGGGTGGAATCACCGGAATCACGTCGAGGATCATCCAGTCGGGCCGGTTTCCGGATTTCAGGAAACTGGTCGCGACTTTCAGCCGCTTGGAATACTTCAGTTTCTTCTGCTGCGAAGTCTCTTCCTTCATTCGCTTGCGCAGATCGGTCGCAAGCTCTTCGACGTCGACCATCGCCAGCAGCTCTTTGATCGCTTCGGCGCCCATCTTGGCGACGAACTGCGCCGGATAATCGCGCACGAGCTCACGGTAACGTTCGTCGCTGACGAGCTCGCGCTCCTTCAAACCGGGAACGTCGCCGGGATCGATCACGATGTAGGATTCGAAGTAGAGTACCTTCTCCAGTTCGCGCAGCGGAATGTCGAGCAGATGGCCGATGCGGCTGGGCAGACCTTTGAAGAACCAGACGTGCGAACACGGGCTGGCCAGGTCGATATGGCCCAGCCGCTCGCGGCGCACTTTCGCCTGCGTAACTTCGACGCCGCACTTGTCGCAGATTACTCCGCGGTGTTTCATGCGCTTGTATTTGCCGCAGAGACACTCCCAATCCGCCACCGGTCCGAATATGCGGGCGCAGAAGAGCCCGTCGCGCTCGGGTTTGAATGTTCGGTAGTTGATCGTTTCCGGCTTGGTCACCTCACCGTGCGACCATTGCCGAATCTTTTCCGGGGACGCAAGTGAGATACGAATAGCTTCAAAATCAGGAGCTAGTTGCGTCTTTTCTTGTTGAAATCGAAACATATTTCTCCTTTGAGATCTCAAATCTGAGATCTCAGATCTCAGTTAGGCCTCAACCGCGCTCGTCACTATTGCCTCGCCGACGCCATCCTGTGGGGCGCCGTCTTCCGCCGCTTTCTTGTTGATTAACTCGACGTCGAGACAAAGCGACTGAAGTTCACGCACCAGCACGTTGAACGACTCGGGTAGACCCGGATCGAAGTCGGCTTCGCCTTTAACTATCGCCTCGTAGATCTTCGAACGTCCGGCGACGTCGTCCGACTTCGCCGTCAGCAGCTCCTGAAGAATGTGGGCCGCGCCGTAAGCTTCGAGCGCCCAAACCTCCATCTCTCCAAAACGCTGTCCGCCAAACTGCGCCTTGCCGCCCAGCGGTTGCTGCGTGATCAAGCTGTAAGGTCCGATCGAACGAGCGTGAATCTTGTCGTCCACGAGGTGCGACAGCTTCAACATGTAGATGTAGCCGACAGTCACCTTCTGCTCGAACGGATCGCCGCTCAGTCCGTCGTAGAGCACGGCCTTGCCTGACTCGCTCACGATCTCGGGCAGCCCGAGTTCGGCGGCGCGAGCGCCGGACTCCTGCAACTTCTTCTTGATCTCGATCTCGGTCGCGCCGTCAAACACCGGCGTTGCGAAGTGCAGACCGAGCACGCGCGCGGCCCAGCCGAGGTGCGTCTCGAGGATCTGGCCCACGTTCATGCGCGACGGCACGCCCAGCGGATTGAGCACGATCTCGACCGGCGTTCCGTCCGGCAGGTAAGGCATGTCTTCCTCGGGAAGAATGCGGGCGATGACGCCCTTGTTACCGTGGCGTCCGGCCATCTTGTCGCCGACTGAAAGTTTGCGCTTCATGGCGATGAAGACTTTCACCATCTTGATCACGCCCGGTGAAAGCTCGTCGCCCTGACGCAGTTTCGCGATCTTCTCTTCGTAGATGTCCGAGAGGATCTTGATCTGGCGTTCAGTGCGGTCTTCGTACTCCTTGATCTCGGCGCCGATGTCGAGACGCGACGAAGCGAGCTGCACTTTACGCAGCGCCTTCGGCTCGACCGCTCGCAGCATCTCGCGCGTGATCGGAACGTTTTTTTCAATTAATACTTCTTTATTGGCGACGAGATCGGCGGAGAGCTTGCGGCCTTCGAGCAGCTCGTAGATTCGCTCGTCGCGCTGTTCGCGCAGGATGCGGATCTCGTCTTCGAGGTCGCGCCGCAGGCGATCTTCTTCGTCCTGTTCGATGGCGAGCGAACGGGCGTCTTTCTCCTGGCCCTTGCGGGTGAAGACCTGAACGTCCACGACGGTGCCGTCGATACCCGGCGGGCTGACGAGCGACGCATCTTTAACGTCGCCGGCCTTCTCGCCGAAGATCGCTCGCAGCAGTTTCTCTTCCGCGGTCAGTTGCGTCTCGCCCTTCGGCGTGACTTTGCCGACCAGAATCGAACCCGGCTTCACCTGAGCGCCGATGCGAATGATGCCGCTCTCGTCGAGATCGCGGAGCATGTTCTCGCCGACGTTCGGAATGTCGCGGGTGATCTCTTCCGGTCCGAGTTTCGTGTCGCGGGCTTCGATTTCGAGCTCTTCGATGTGGATCGAAGTGTAGTAGTCCTCTTTGACGAGGCGCTCGGAAACGAGGATCGCGTCTTCGAAGTTGTAACCGCGCCACGGCATGAACGCGACGAGCACGTTGCGTCCGAGCGCGAGCTCACCGCGGTCCGTACACGGACCGTCGGCGATTACCTGGCCCTTGGTCACACGCTCGCCAACGTGGACGATCGGGCGTTGATTGATACAGGTGTTCTGGTTCGAACGCTTGAACTTGATCAACGTGTAGATGTCGGCGGTAACCTCGCGCGAGATCGTGCCGTCGACGTTGTGATCGGCCTTGACGATGATGCGCTCCGAGTCGACGTAATCGACCACGCCGTCGCGCTTGGCGGCGACGACCGCGCCGGAGTCGCGTGCAGTGACCTTCTCCATGCCGGTGCCGATGTACGGCGCTTCCGCGCGCAGCAGCGGCACTGACTGGCGTTGCATGTTCGAGCCCATCAACGCGCGGTTCGCGTCGTCGTTCTCGAGGAACGGAATCAGCGAGGCAGCGACGGAGACGAGCTGTTTCGGCGAGACGTCGACATACTCGATGTCCTTGCGCAAGGCGAGAATGAACTCACCCGCTTTTCGCGCCGCGTTACGCTCGTTGACGATGTTGCCTTCTTCGTCGAGCTCGATGTTGGCCTGTCCGACGACGTGTTTGTCTTCCTCCCACGCGGTCAGGTAGAAGGGCCACGGCTCAAACTCAGCCTTCCGAGCTTCGGCGCCCAGCTTCTTGTTGCCCTTGTCGATTTCCTCCTGCGGCACGTGATCGCCGGGCTTGAACTTCGTGTCGCCGCCATTGATGACGCGCACATATTCGACGACGCGACCGTCGATGACCTTGCGATACGGAGCCTCGATAAAACCGAACTCGTTGATGCGCGCGAAGCACGACAGACTCGAGATCAGACCGATGTTCGGACCTTCAGGCGTCTCGATGGGACAGATGCGGCCGTAGTGCGTCGGATGTACGTCGCGGACTTCGAACCCCGCGCGCTCGCGCGAGAGTCCGCCCGGTCCCAGCGCCGAGAGACGCCGTTTGTGCGTGATCTCGGACAGCGGGTTCGTCTGGTCCATGAACTGCGACAACTGGCTCGATCCGAAGAACTCGCGCACCGCAGCCGTCACCGGCTTGGCGTTGATCAGATCGCGCGGCATCGTCGTCTGCATTTCCTGGTGGATCGACATCTTTTCCTTGATGGCGCGCTCCATTCGTTCCAGACCGATGCGGAACTGGTTCTCGAGCAACTCGCCCACCGCGCGGACGCGGCGATTTCCAAGGTGGTCAATGTCGTCCGCCTGATACTCAGACGGGTTCTTGCGCATCTTCAGCACGTACGCGACGACCTCGTAGAAGTCGTACGCGGACAGAAGCGGATCGTCGATGCGCTCGCGTTCCGGCTTGCCCATCTTGATGTTGAATTTCAGGCGGCCGACGCGCGAGAAATCAAACTTCCGCGGATCGAAGAACATGGCTTCGAGCAGGCGGTAAGCGGTCTGGACGGTCGGCGGATCGCCCGGACGCATCTTGCGGTAAATTTCGAGCAGCGCGTCTACCGGCTTGGTGATGACGTCTTTCTTGAGCGTCAACGAGAGCACCGGGCCAACGTCGTCGCGCTCGGGGAAGAGGACCGAGAAGCTGGTGATGCCGGCTTCGACGATCTCCTGCAATTTCGCCGGACTGATCTCGTTGTTGGCTTCGAGAATGATCTCGCCGCTCTCGGTGTTCACGATATCGGCGAGCGCGAAAGCGCCTTCGAGCTGCGACGAGTCGATCTCCACCTCGGTGATGTTCGACTTGTGAAACTGGTCGAGCGCGCTCGACGTGACTTTCTTGCCGGCGCGGACGATCGGATCGCCACCCTTGCCCTTGATGTCGTAGTCGACCTTCATGCCGACAAGGTTCGTCGCTCTGCTTTCCGGCACCTGAACAAACAGGCGTCCTTCTTCGAGGCGAATCTGGTCGGTGTTGTAAACGGCGCGCAGCATGTCTTCGTCGGTGAAAGAGGCGTTCTTGACCGCGTCTTCCAACTGCGAATCCGTGCGCAGGCCTTTCAGGTCGGTCTTCTGGTTGAACCAGAGGCCGAGCGCGCGCAGGAAGATCGACGCCAGAAACTTGCGCTTGCCGACGCGGACGTAAAGCAGGTTCTTCTGGTCGTATTCGAACTCGACCCACGAGCCGCGATACGGAATGATCTTCGCGACGTAGATCGCGCCGCGTTTGAAGAAGACACCGGGCGAGCGATGAAGCTGCGACACGATGACGCGTTCGGTGCCGTTGATGATGAAAGTGCCGTTATCGGTCATCAACGGGATTTCGCCGAAGAAGACTTCCTCTTCCTTGATGTCGCGGATCGAAAGGACCTCTGTGTCAGGATCCTTGTCGAACACAGTGAGCCGGATCTTGACCTTCAGAGGCACGCTGTAGCTCATGCCGCGTTCCTGGCACTCCTGCTGATCGTGCTTGTGTTTCAGACCGACGGGCTCGCCGCAGTTCTCGCAAAGCTGGGGGCGGACGAAGTTGAACGTGCCGCAGCGATGGCACAGCGTGTCGCCTGCCGCCAGCGGATTCACCTTAATCGTCGAGCCACAGTTCTTACAGTTTGAACGCAGATAGTTGAGGCCCTCGAGACGGCCGCATTTGCACTGCCAGTTGCCAATCTGGTACTCGACAAAATCGAGCGTCGCGGTGCCGCGAAAGTCGGAGATTGGAAAGACCGACTGAAAGACCGCTTGCAGACCCGTGCCCTCGCGCTCTTCGGGCAGGAGATCCATCTGCAGGAAGCGGTTATACGACTCGCGTTGAATCTCGATCAGGTTTGGAATCCGGACGGCGGTCGCGATTTTCGAGAAGTCGACGCGCTCGGGCGCCTGACTAGTTCGCCGTCCTAAGCCTGTGTTGATTGTATGAAGCAGATTAGCTGACATGTGAGATTCCCTTATCTATTGCCGATTACCGATTTCCGATTGCCGATTTCCAGTCGCTCATTTCGATTCTATTCAAATCGACTATCGGCAATTGGCAATCGGCAATGTTTTGAGACGCCGAAAGGCGGTCAGAGCGCACAATGCCCTGACCGCTTCTTCGCAAAAGCGGCGGATCTTTCCGTCAAATTTTGTGGGAGTAACGCCAGCGCCTCCAATACTCCCTTAACTTAGCCAGTTGATAATGCCCTGTCAAGTAATCATCTTACCGCCGTGTCCTCATCTGACGATGATCTTCTAAATCCGTGTTTAGCTAATCACGGACCAAATGAGGACACTGACTGAGTTACTTACTTGACCTCGACGGTTGCACCCGCATCCGACAGTTTCTGCTTGATTGATTCGGCTTCTTCTTTCGAAACGCCTTCCTTGACTGCTTTGGGGGCTGCCTCGACCAGATCCTTGGCTTCCTTCAGACCAAGCGCAGTAACTTCGCGGACGACCTTGATGACGTTGATCTTGTTGCCGCCAATCGCCTGCAGAATCACGTCAAACTCAGTCTTCTCTTCCGCCGCGGCCGCTGCTTCACCGCCGCCGCCACCGGCCGCCGGCGCTGCCGCCACTGCGGCTGCCGCCGCCGAAACTCCGAAGGTCTCTTCCAGGTCTTTCACGAGCTGTGAAGCCTCCAGGAGCGTCATGTTTTTCAAAAATTCGATTACGTCTTCGCGTGTTGCTGCCATGATTACCTTTCTATCCTCCTCAAAATCCTACGCGGTCTTCTGTTCACCGACCTGCTTAATAACTATCGCCAAGTTGCGCGGCACCGCCGAAATGACCGTAACCAAACGCTGCGCCTGGCAGTTGATGAGAAACATCACCTTGGAAATCAACTCTTCCTTCGACGGCAGGCTCGCGATGGCTTCGACTTCGTTCAGGGCCACCACCTTGCCTTCGACGATACCGGCCTTGAACGTGAAGATGTCGGGGTTTGCCTTCGCAAACTTCGAAATCGCCTTCGACAAACCGACCGGATCGCCATTGCTCAATGCCACCGCCGTCACACCTTTGAAATGCTGCGTCGCGCCTTCGAGAGCGGTACCTTCCGACGCCCTGCGGGCCAACGTGTTCTTCACGACCTCGTACGAAACACCCGCTTCGCGCAACTGATTGCGCAGCTCCTGGTCTTTCGCAACCGTCATCTTCTGAAAACCGACCAGCATCGCCGCTTTGGCGGCCTTGAATCGCTCGGTGAGTTCGTCGAGGTCCTGCTGCTTTTGTGCTCTTGTCTTCATGTTTAATTAGCTCCTCAAATCGCTCGAAACTCGCCTCGAAAACTCACTTGGCAAACGCCGCTTCGTCGAGCAGAACTCCCGGGCTCATTGTCGACGCCAGGTTCACCTTCTTCACGTACTTACCTTTGGCAGTCGCCGGTTTTGCTTTGACGACCGCGTCGAGCAACGCCTTGGCGTTATCGCGCAGCTTGTCGTTGTCGAATGAAACCTTGCCGACGCCGACGTGAATGACGCCCGTCTTATCGACGCGATACTCGACCTTACCTGCCTTCGTCTCCTTGATGGCGTTCGCGACGTCGAAAGTGACCGTCCCGGTTTTCGGGTTGGGCATGAGTCCGCGGGGACCGAGCACCTTACCGAGAGCGCCGACGAGCCGCATCATGTCGGGCGTTGCGATAACGGCGTCGAAATCAGTCCAGCCGCCTTTGATCCGCGTGACGACGTCTTCACCGCCGACGATGTCCGCGCCGGCCTCTTCGGCCTCGCGAAGCTTGTCGCCCTGCGCGATCACGAGCACTGTTTTCGACTTGCCCAGGCCGTGCGGCAGCACGATCGTGCCGCGCACCAACTGGTCTGCCTTGCGGGGATCGACGCCGAGCCACATTGTCAGCTCAACCGTCTCGTCGAACTTGGCAAACGAGATCTCTTTGACTTTGGCGACACCCGTCGACAAGTCATACTTGCGCCCGGGCTCGATCTTTTCGAGCGCAGCGCGATACTTCTTCCCGTGTTTCTTCATTATTTACTCCTGAGGTGCTAACGGGACTCTATGATTGCCAATTGCCAATTGTCGATTGCCAATTGAAATTGGAGATCTGGTCCCTCCCTCTCTAGGTGCCGCCCGACCGCCACGCAAAATCGGCAATTGGCGATCGGAAATCGGCAATTACTCGACGGTCAGCCCCATTTGGCGGGCAGTACCTTCGATTGTGCGGATAGCTGATTCTAAACTCGTCGTGTTCAAATCCTGCAGTTTCGTCTTCGCGATCTCTTCGACCTTCGCCTTCGAAATGGTTCCGACCTTCTCGCGGTTCGGCTTGCCGGAGCCCTTCGGAATGCCTGCCGCTTTCTTGAGCAGGTCCGCCGCGGGCGGCG
>DASURS010000358.1:0-18211 GCA_036279935.1 Pyrinomonadaceae bacterium | reverse complement strand
CCAATGACAAATGACAAATGGAAAATGCTCAGGGCTTCACCGGTTTTTTCGGTTTCGGAGGGACGGCGGGTGGGATGTCACCCTCGTCAATAACTTCACTCAACTTCGGCGGCGAACCCTTCAACATCGGCGCCACCTTCGTAACCGGAATCGTCACCGTCGCCACCGGCTCAACCCTCCGCAGAATCGCACCACCACGTCCAGCAACCCAAACATTATTCCCACCACGATAAGCAACTGAAAACAGCGACGTACTCGTGATCGACGGCTGCAACTCCCACGTCTGCCCGCCATCCTTACTATGAATAATGCTCCCCTGTTCCCCCGTGACGAGCACATCATTCCGCCCTGCGGCCGCGACCGCAAACAAGTTGCCGTTAACGCCGCTTTCAAGATCTTTCCACGTCACCCCGCCATCGTCAGTCCGCAAAACGATGCCCTTCGCGCCGACAATGTACCCGCGCAGCGCGTCTGTGAAAGTGACCGCGTACAACCACTCCTTCAGATTGCGATCGACGCGCTTCCAGTTCGCGCCGCCATCCTCGGTACGCAGTATCGTCCCATTCGATCCAACGGCAACGCCGTTCAGCGGATCGACAAACTTCACATCCTCGAGCCACGCCAGCGAATTGGTGTGCTGAAACTCCCACGTCAGACCTTCGTCCTTCGTATGCCAGACGGCACCGCGCGCACCAACCGCCCATCCCTCCTCGGGTGAAACAAACGAGAGCCCGTACAGATCTTCCTGCGCCGGGCTCGTCATTTTCTTCCACAAGACACCGCCGTCCACCGAATGCAGAATGGTGCCCTTGTCACCAACAACCCAACCCGACTTTTCATTGACGAAAGTGATCGCATTCAACGTCGCCGTCGAATCTGACGGACGCAACGTCCACGTCTTGCCGCCCGAGCTCGTGTACAGGATTCGCCCGCGCTCGCCGACGGCCCAGCCATGCGAGTTGTCGATGAAAAAGATGTTCGCGAGATCGTCGCGGCCGCCTTCGGTGAGCCTGTTCCACGACAGCCCGCCATCATCAGTGCGAACGACGAGACCGTCCGCGCCCGCGGCCCAACCAAGCGACTCATCCGCGAAGAAGACGGTCGACAGTTTTGGCCTCGTGCGGACATTCACCGGCAGCCAGATATTTCCGCCGTCGCCCGTCGTCAGAATCACGCCACTGTCGCCGGCGGCCCAGCCGTGCTGTTCGTCGCTGAAGAAAACGGAGTAAAGGTCGGTGGTGACGAGCGAGTCTTTGGTGGTCCACGTCTCGCCGCCGTCCTCCGAATGCATGATCGTGCCGCGATAGCCAACGATGACAGCGTGGTTCTCTTTCGTGAACGTCACACCTGTAAGCGCTAAATCCGTCAGCCGCTTGTTGAGCTTCCACTCGACGCCACCGGTAGACGTCACGAGAATCGTACCGCGCGATCCGACGGCGATGCCGTTCTTTGAATCAGCGAACGCAACTGAAAACAGGTGCGCGCTCGTGTGGCTCGTCTGCGGTTTCCACGTCTTCCCGCCGTCATTCGTCGCGACGATCGATCCAAACGTTCCGACGGCCCAACCATCTTTCGGACTTTCCGGCGCGAACGTCACTGCGAACAAATGATCGCGCACGCCGCTCGTTCTCAAAACCCACTTTCCGCCGCCATTGCTCGTCGTCATCACAACGCCGCGCGCGCCGGTCACGACCACGCGCGAACGGTCCTTCACGTACATTCCATAAAGCGTGGTGATCGTGGCGCTCTGCTGCTCTTCCCATTCGAACCCGCCATTACCAGTGCTCAGGATCACGCCATTGGAGCCGACGGCCCATCCGTGCCGTTTATCCGGTGCGAAACGGATGGCGTTGATCGTGTTTCCCTGCGGCAGCGGGTTCTGCCACTGCCAGCCGCGAAACTGCTCCTGCGCCAGGCAGACAGACGCTACGGCAAGCAAGGAAACACCTATGAAAACAGGTTTAAGCAAGGTGAGCGGGATTATATCTCCGTACTATCCGTGGTCTCAATTACGCCAATCTTGTCTACGGCATCGCGAAGAATGGAGGCGTCGACTTCGCCGGCGGCGGCGATGCGTCGTGCGGCGTTGTCGGCCGCTTCCTGCACGAGGTGGCCGACGTGTCCGCGCGTCCATTCCCAGTGAACCTTATGGCCGCTCGCGGCACGGTCGAGTCGTTCCCACCACGGCAGGTTAGTTTTACGTCGAAAATGTCCCTTCATTGTTTCGACGACGTAGCGCGAGTCAGTAAAAATGTTGACCTGACACGGCTGGCGCAGCGACTCGAGTCCGACGGCCGCCGCCACAATCTCGGCCTGTTGATTCGTCGCCCGGCCGAGATACTCGCCGACGGCACGCCAGAAACCTTTGTAGCCGAGCAGCGCGACGGCTGCGGCGCGAGACGAAGTCTGGCCATTCCCGAGGCTGGATCCGTCGCAGAAGATGGTTACTTGTTTTAGCGTTGTCACGTTGTGACCTAGCCTATCATCTGTTTGCGGAATTGCGTAGAATCTGACCCGCCATGAGTGAAGTTGAACGTATTCGCGATCAGTTTAACCGCGCTTTCGAAGGAGACGCGTGGCATGGTCCATCGGTGATGGCAATCCTGGACGGCGTGACGGCAGCGCAAGCCGCGGCGCATCCGATTCCGGGCGCGCACTCGATCTGGGAGCTGACGTTGCACATCGCTGCGTGGGAAGACGCGTGCAGACGCCGGCTCGAAGGCGATCCCGCACAACTCGCCGCCGACGAAAACTGGCGGCCAATCACCGACACCAGCGAAGCGGCGTGGGAACGCACGAAACAGGAGTTGATCGACACGCATCGCCGCCTGCTGAACGCCATCGCCGCCATCGACGACTCGCGGTTGGACCAACCGATCATGACGAGCAGCGAGATCCCGTTTTCAAGCGCCTACGTGACGCTTCATGGCGGAGTGCAACACGATCTTTATCACGCGGGCCAGATCGCAATGTTGAAGAAAGCCATCGAAGCCGGCGCTAAGTGAGAATAGAATCATGAGTGGACTATCAAGCAAAGACTGTGTTCCGTGTCGCGGCGGCGTCCCGCCGCTTGGAGCGGAAGAGATCGCCCAACTGTCTCCCCAACTGAAAGGCTGGGAGATCATCAATCAGCACCATCTTCAGAAAACTTACCGGTTTTCGAACTTTCGCGAGTCGCTGGACTTCATCAACCGCGTCGGCAATCTCGCGGAGGAGCAGGGACACCATCCGGACATCTGTTTCGGCTGGGGCATCGCGGAGATCAAGATCTGGACGCACAAGATCAACGGTCTGACGGAGAGTGACTTCATTCTCGCGGCCAAGATCGACGAGCTGTAGTTGGTTTACTCGCGATAGATCTGCTCGATCTGATCGACCATCCGTTTCAAACTGAACTTCGCATTCACCGTCTCACGCGCGCGGGCCGCGATCTGTCGCCGTCGTTCTTCGTCGGACAACAGCAGCACGATCGAGTCCGCGATGCGCGCGACGTCGCCGATCGGGACGAGCAATCCAGTCTCACCATCGTCAATCACTTCGCTCGCGCCTTCCGTCGCGGTTGCAACGACGGCGGCGCCCGCCGCCATCGCCTCAGCGATCGCCAGGCCGAACGACTCGGTTTCTGACGCCGACACAAAAACGTCCATCGCGTTCAAAAGCTTCTCCGCTTCTTCAACCCAGCCGAGGAAGTGAAAACGATCCTTTAATCCGGTTTCGTCTACGAGTTGTTCGAGGTGCGTGTACACCTCGTTTGAATGCGACGTATCGAGACCGGCAAGCACGAAGTGAGTTTCAGGAAGCTGTGAAACGACGCGCGCCGCGGCGCGAATAAAGTCGTCATGGCGTTTGAGCGTTCGCAGCTCGCCAATGCTGCCGACGAGTGGAGCGTTCGCCGGGAGTCCCACCGTTTGCAGAAAACGCGCCCGATCGGATGCGCCCAATTCGATCGCAAAGCGATCGACGTCGATGCCGTTCGGTACGACGGCAAGCTGCCGTTCGCTGACGATGCGTTGCGACATCAACTCTCGCCCTACGGCATTCGAGACCGCGATCACCCGATGCGCTCGCGCCAGCGTGTGACGGTGAAGTCGATTCAGATGAAACAGGACGTGCCGCGTGACGATGAACTTCGCCTGGCGATTGCGCCGCGTTGCGTAAGAGGCGAGCGAGTAGTCGCGCGCCATGTGTGCATGGACGACGTCAATCCGGTGCTGCGCGACGAAGCGCGCCAACTCGTGCGCGCTGGGAACGTCGAGGGAGTTGCGCAGCGGCAGCGTCTTGATCTTGTCGCTCGCGAGTTTCAGGTGACCGGCAAGCGGCGACTGCGGGCGCAACACCGCGAACACGTCGTGGCCGCGGGAGACGAGCGAGTTCGCGAGATCAGCGACGTAACGCTCGCCGCCGCCGAAAGATGCTGCTGAACTTAGCTGAAGGATCTTCAAGGCGAGTAGCGTATGAAAGCGGAACAGGAGAAGCGCACAGTGTTTGGTTTATCAGTCGCGTGGCCGGTGGAGATCATCAATTTACAAGTTCCGCTCGAAGCAATGGGTCGGCACAACGGTTGCCCTTTGTAATCGCTGAATCGAAGACTGCTTGTTGGGGAGGATTGTATGGCTAAGGCAAAATTAGTGACAGGACTTTTTAAGAGCAAGATAGCCGCCGAGTCTGCGGTCGATGCAATTATGAAGCGAGGTTTCACGCGCGACGACATCAGCGTGCTTATGTCTGACGCGACGCGGAGCAAAGAATTCGCATTGCAGACGCGCAGCCATGCGGCTGACGGCCTGGGAATCGGAGCTTCCGTAGGTGGCGCAGTCGGCGCGGTGCTGGCGGCGATCGCCGCGGTCGGAACGACGTTGTTCCTGCCGGGAATCAATCTCGTGATCGCTGGTCCAATTGCGGCGGCGCTGGCGGGTGCGGGTGCGGGCGGCGCGACCGGTGGGTTGATCGGCGCGTTGATCGGCGCCGGCATTCCGGAGTATCGCGCGAAAGTGTACGAAGCCGGTTTGCGCGGCGGCGGAATTCTGATCGGTGTCGAGGGTCGGACGGACGAAGAGATCGATCAGTTGGAAGAGTTGCTGGACGAGCTGGGTGCGGATAACGTTCGCACTGAGTAAGCATTAAAACACGGATCACACCGAGTCGCCTCTGTGTGATCCGTGTAGCTATAGTTTTTAGTGTCCGATGGCGTCGCCGACGTCTTCAATCGCCTCGCCGACCTTGCGGCGCGCTTTGCCGAAGCCTTCCGAGACTTTGCCTTTCGCGTGATCGGCAGTGCCTTCCGCTTCGAGTTCTTCGTCGTCGATCGCTCGGCCTATGGTTTCTTTCGTTTTGCCTTTAACCTGATCGAATTTTCCTTCGACTTCGTCTTTGTTCGGTAAACCCATAATCTTAACCCTCCTCATTCGTTCGTAGCTCTTCCAACGTCTTTTCGAGTGCAACCGCTATTCCTCAACTTGTTTTAAGGAAAAGCGGGATTTTTGCGAGTGGAACGAGGGGGTTTGTGTACGTTACCGGACTAATTCTGGCCGATCTTCGAACGGTCACGAAAAATTCGAGATTCAGCCATGCCCGTTGCGGTGGGTGAGTTGGCGGATGCTGAAGAGCAGTTTGTCGATGTCGAGCGGTTTGGTGAAGTGTTCGGTGAACCCTTCCTGCCGCGCGCGATCGACATCGGAAACACGTCCAAACCCCGTCAACGCCAGCGCCGGAACTTCCGCCATCTTCGGCAACTGCCGCAGACTTCGAAGCAGCTGATACCCATCCATCTCAGGCATCGATATGTCCGAAATGACGAGATCGAAGTTCGACTGATCTGCCAGCTCGAGCGCCTCACGCCCGCCGTGCGCGGTGTGCACTTCCGCACCGTCCATCTCGAGCAACTTGCTCAACATGTCCGTCGTCTCGCTCGAGTCGTCGACGACAAGAATGCACGTTCCATCGAGCGCCCCGGTCGCGAGCTTCGTCGTTTTCGCACTCGCCGCGGCTTCAGTCTCGTGCAACGGCAGCCAAACACTGAACCGCGCTCCACGTCCGACTCCCGCGGACTCCGCACGCACAACACCACCGTGCAACTCAGCCAACTGCTTCACCAGCGCAAGACCGATCCCGAGCCCGCCCTGCCGGCGAGAACTGCTCGCATCGCCCTGGCGGAAGATCTCAAACACATGCGGCAGAAACTCGGCCGCGATTCCCTGGCCGGTGTCTGCCACCGAAAACTCCGCGCCGTCCTCTTTTTCACCCAACGAAATCGTGATCTCACCGCCGGGCGATGTGAACTTCACCGCGTTATTTAACAAGTTCCACGCGATCTGCCCGAGCCGGACCGGATCGCCGTCCACCATGAACGGGTCGGTGTTGGCGTTGAGCCTGAGCGTGATGTTCTTCACTTCAGAATCGGCGTTCACCGTTTCGATCGCGTCGGTGATGATCGTCAACAACGACACCGGATGCTGATTGATCGCGAGCTTGCCCATCTGGAGCCGCGACAGATCGAGCAGGTCCGAAACGAGTTGCGACTGCGCCAGCGCATTGCGCCGAATAACTTCCGCGGCGCGCGCGACGAACGCCGGATTGCTCATGTCGTCTGTGCGCCGCAACAGCTCCGAGTAACCGATGACGACATTCAGCGGATTGCGCAGCTCGTGAGAAAGCGTCGCCAGAAACTCGTCTTTCAATCGATTCGCCGCTTCCGCTTCAGCGCGCGCGACACGCTCGCGCTCGAGCAGGTTCGCGATCTCTTCGTCGGCTCGCTTCTCTTCCGTCACGTCGCGGGCGATAGTGGACGCGCCGACAATGTTGCCAAGCTCGTCTCTCAACGGCGAAATACTCATCGAGATGTCGAGCAGCGTCCCGTCCTTGCGCAGTCCAACTGTTTCGTAGTGGTCGATCGATCGCCCTGAACGAATGCGCGCGAGAATCGCAGGTTCTTCATCGTGGCGATCTTCCGGCCTCAGAATTGTAGCGGGCTGTCCGATCACTTCCTCCGCCGTGTAGCCAAACACGCGTTCGGCACCGCGGTTCCAACTATTGATGTTGCCGTTCAGGTCCTTGCTCATGATCGCGTCGTCAGACGACTCGACGATCGACGCGAGCAGGCGACTCGTGATCTCCGCTCGTTTTCGTTCCGTGATCTCGCGGAGATAGACAGTCAGTCCGGAGTTTGAAGGATAAGCATGTGCTTCGAACCAGGCGCCGGCCATCAGCTTCGAAGCCACTTCGAAATGCGCCGGCTCCATTGTTTCCATGGCCTGGTGAAAGCGGTGATAGATCGTGGAGTCGACAGACTGGGGGAAAACGTCCCACAGGACGCGCCCGATCAGTTGCTCGCGCGGCATGCCGAGCCGTGCTTCCGTCTGGCCGTTGACGTTCGTAAAGCGCCACTCGCGATCGAGCTGATAGAACAGGTCCGTGATGCTTTCGAGGATTCTGTTAGTCCAGGCGTTTGAGGCTTTCAGCGCTTCGAGCGTTTCGTCGCGCTCGCGGTTAGCTTCCGCAAGCTCCATTTCGTAGAGCCGCGCGTTTTGCAACGCGATCGCAGCCTGGTCGGCGAGAGCGGAAAGTTGCCACTCTTCTTCCTCGTTTAGCGGTTCAGCGCGGGCAATGACGAGCACGCCGTTAAGCGCTCGTTTCGCGATGATCGGAACAGACGTCATCGGACCGAATGTGTGGATCGGCAGCAGGTCCTGAAGACCATGGATCAGATCTTCTTCCATGTCGCCGGAAAATGACGCTGCCCTCTTCTTGTCGACTCCGATGGACGCGCGAATGCGCATGTGCTGTTCGGCGTCCGCCAATAGCAGCAGGCAGGCGCCGGCGTCAACCAACTGCGCCGCGTTCTCCACAATGAGATTCAAAACGCGGTCAAAATCGAGCGAAGTGGTGATCGCGCGGTTGATTTCCGCCAACCGTTTATACGGCTCTTTCTTTTGCTGAACCGGTTGGATCGTTTCCGCCATCATTTCACTTTTTTAACTGAAACCCCTTGATCACTAATTTCCAACAAATGTTGTCTGTTATCGTGGTTGCTGCCTCGCGTCTTGATAATCCGTATCGTCCGCTCCATCTCCTCACCTGGCGTAAAACCCAGTAACACGAGGTTGTCGCTGATGTTCGAGATCTGCTGGTCGCTTATCCTTCTGAACTCGAACAGTTCCGCCAGCTCAGAAGTCATGATGCACGTCACATTTTCGACCGCGAACCACTGCGTCAGTGCATAGATAAAGTCCGCAAACCGTTGGATATCAATACTGCACCGCTCGAGGTCGCCGAGCGCGTCGATCACGAGCCGGCTGACTTTCCCGGCGCGGACACGCTCAAAGATCTCCGCCGCAACACTGTCTAATTGCATTTCGACAGGCGACCGGTACATCAACTCGAAGTTACTATCTTCGAGCAATTCCGCTGCGTTCCACCCGAGACTGTGCATGATCCGTGCCATTTGCGCCGGATTTTCCTGAAACCCCACAAACAGGCTCCGCTCGCCGTTTCGGACGCCTTCCCGAATGAAATGCAGCGCCATGAGTGTCTTTCCCGAGCCGCTCGGACCGGCCACCAGAGTGGTACTGCCGCGCCAGAATCCCTTTTCGATCATTTCGTCGAGCCCGGTGATTCCCGTGTTGACGCGTTCGACCTTCGGTTCGTATGTCGGGGCAACGGGCGGGCTGAGCAGGCGCGGGTACATCTCGATCCCGTGTTCATTGATCGTGAACGCGTGCAGTCCCGGAATCGAGCCGGAACCGCGCAGCTTTTCGACTCGCAGAAAACGCTGTTCCCGTACGTTGGTCGAATACTTCATCAGGTTCAGGACGACGTCGGCAATCGCGAACTCCGGCAGGTCGGTCGTCATCGATTCCGAGTACTCGCCGATCAGGAACGAGGTGCATTTATAGGTCGTCAGGACAGTCGCCAGGTCGTAAATGACCGTGCGGCGTTCGCCGGTCGATGGCAGCAGTTCGTTCAGCGCTTTGAAGGAATCGATGAACAGAAATGACGGCTTGTACTTGACCAGGAGGTCGGTAACGATGCTCGCCAGCGACTCGACGCCGGCTTTGCGGACCATGGTTCCGATATCTTCGTAGATAACTGAGACGCCGACCTTCGATACGTCGAAAAACCTGTACCTCTGACCGTGAAAGATGAACTTTTCGAGCGGCTCGGAGAGTGTCGTCAGATAAAGAGCAGGATTTTCGGGAGTTGCGTTAAAGAAAGCGATCGCTTCCGCAAGGATCGTCTTTCCAGTGCCGGGCGCGCCCATCAGCACGGTAATGGTGTTGGCCGGAATCCCGCCTTCCAGGATTTGGTCGAGCCCAACGCAACTAGTGGTGATTTTGTCACTCATCAGGGGTGGCCCTCCGCGTTTCGTCGTGCGAGTCGATTAGTCTTTCGACAGTGCCGATTAGCATCTGCTCGCTGATGGGCTTTAAGAGAAACGCGTCGGCGCCGACTTCGCGGGCGCGGTCTTCAGCGTGCAAGTGGCTGAAAATGAGGACTCGGGCGTGGGCCGTCCTCGGTTCTGACTTGAGCATCCGGCAGAGACTCAGGCCGTCCAGCGCCGGGACCATAATTTCAGTGACGACAATTCGCGGCCTCAGTTCGCGTGCGCGCTCCAGCGCGGACATCCCGTCGCCGGCAAACTCGACTGTGTAACCGGCTTGTTCGAGGAAATAGCGTTCGAGGTGCTGGACGAGCGGATTTCGCTCGACAACGAGGATCAAGGCACGCTGGTGAGTAGCCGACAGTTCGGCCGAGTCGGAGTCAGCAGCAGACATATATTTTGCTATTCGGGGGGAAAAGCTAATTAACTAACCTGGGGTTTCGGGAAAAGCCAACGACGCACTTTAATACACTAGCTAGTTTCGAGACAAGCGCAACACTTGCCAATCCGGCGCTACTGCGCGAAGATCAATTCGACGATGGCTCAACAATCCCCTGAACAATCCGCGAAAACCAGAATTGAAACCGACTCGATGGGCGCCATCGAGGTCCCGGCAGACCACTACTGGGGCGCGCAAACGCAGCGCTCACTTCATCACTTTCACATCGGCTACGACCGGATGCCGCGCGAGATGATTCGCGCCCTCGGCATACTCAAAAAGGCCGCCGCGCAAGTGAACGAGGACCTCGGAAAACTGTCGCCCGACAAGGCGAAACTCATCATCGAGGCCAGCGAGGAAGTGATCGAGGGACGCCTCGACGCCGAATTCCCGCTCCGCATCTGGCAAACAGGCAGCGGCACGCAAACGAACATGAACGCCAACGAGGTCATCTCGAACCGCGCCATCGAACTGGCCGGCGGCGTCATGGGCAGCAAAAAGCCGGTCCATCCGAACGACGACGTCAACATGTCCCAGTCGTCGAACGACACGTTCCCGACCGCGATGTACATCGCCGCGGCGGAGCAGTTGAACAAGCTGATCCCGCAGATCGAGCACTTGCGCGACGCGATTCAGGCCAAGGCGACCGAGTTCGCCGGCGTCGTCAAGATCGGCCGCACGCATCTTCAGGACGCAACGCCGTTGACAGTCGATCAGGAAATGGGCGGCTGGGCCAACCTCATCGAACGCGATATCGAACGTCTGAAACTCGCGCTGCCGGGGCTTTTCGATCTCGCGATTGGCGGGACGGCAGTCGGCACCGGTCTCAACTCGCATCCTGAGTTTGGTGAACGCGCTGCCGCGAAGATCGCGCAATTAACCGGCCTTCCGTTCAGATCGCACGCGAACAAGTTCGGCGCGCTTTCCGCGCACGACGAGCTCGTGTTCGCGAGTGGCGCGTTGAAGACTCTCGCTGTTTCGCTGATGAAGATCGCGAATGACGTCCGCTGGCTTGCGTCTGGACCACGCTGCGGTCTTGGCGAGTTGATCCTTCCGGAAAACGAGCCCGGCTCGTCGATCATGCCGGGCAAAGTGAACCCGACGCAGAGCGAAGCGATGACGATGGTTGTCGCGCAAGTGTTCGGCAACGATCTCGCTACCAGTTTCGGCGGTTCACAGGGAAACTTCGAGTTGAATGTCTACAAGCCGGTGATGATTCACAATTTCCTTCACTCCGCGAGGCTGCTTCACGACGCGACGCGAAGTTTCGTCGAGTTTTGCATTGCGGGAATCGAGATCAATCGGGAACAGATCGACGCGCATTTGAAACACTCGCTGATGCTCGTCACCGCCCTTAACCCTCACATCGGTTACGACAAAGCTGCCCAGGTCGCGAAGAACGCGCACAAGAAGAAGATCAGTCTGCGCGAATCGGCTATCGAGCTCGGGTTTCTTACCGGGGAAGAGTTTGATCGACTCGTAATTCCTGAAGAGATGACTCATCCGTGACCTGCGGATCCTGACGTGCCAGACAAGAACGACAAGGTGAAGGAGAACGTCTGCGGATCTTTCTACGTGGACAGTTCGTGTATCGACTGCGACGTCTGTCGCGACACCGCGCCGGACAACTTCATGCGCTGTGATGAGAACAACTACTCGTTTGTCTACAAGCAGCCGGAGACTGACGATGAGCGTGCGTTGTGTGAGGAAGCGATGAGTTGTTGTCCAGTGGAAGCGATCGGCAATGATGGGTGAGCATTTACAATTTTCCGTTTGTCATTTTTCATTTTTCATTTTTCATTTGGCCCTGGCCGCTGGAGTTAAATGGAAAATGGAAAATGGAAAATGACAAACGGAAAATGCTCACGTCTGAACTTTTACTACTCCATCTTTAACAGTAACCTCATACGTCTTAATCCTATCTAAAACCGTCAAACACTCACCAGTACGTACATCAAACTGCCATCCGTGTAACCCGCACTCGATCACATGCCCGTACAACGCGCCCTCGGAGAGCGGCGCCCCGCGGTGCGGGCACGAATTCTCGATGGCATAGTATTCGCCATCCACATTACAAACAGCTATCTCGTTGCCATCGGGAAGCGCGACTCTGGCGCACGCACCCGGCTGAAGATCGCCGGTTGCGCCAACAATCAGTTTGCGTCCACCGGCGGCAGGGGCTGCTACGTCGTCTGGTTCAGTATTGAATGATTGCATCGCATGGATGGTAACAAAACACGTTTTGCGCAGCCACAAACAGCACTGAAAGCGCCCGTGTGCCCCCTGCGACGCCATCCCCGACGCCAAGCTCGGCAAGTTTTTCCTGTTAGCGCGTTCTTTATGTTCGCGGCACAATCTCTCCCAACCGCGCGATTCAAAGAAACGGGAGAGGAAAAACTATGAAACGACTATTCACGACGACCTCGATAATGGCCTCCATGCTGATATTCGCACTGGGAGCAGCTACAGTTTTGCAAGCACAAACCACAACCACAACCCAAGCAGCCAGCGACGCACGGCGCGCGACTCGCATTACCGTTGGCGGCGATGCGATCGTTCAGGCCCAGCCTGACACGGCGATTCTGACCATTTCCGTAGTGACACAGGCGCGCCGCGCGATAGACGCGCAACAGGAAAACGCGACCCGGAGCGACGCCGTCGTACGCACTTTGAAAGCCGCGGCGGGCGCCGGCGCGGAAGTGAAGACAAGCGGCTACAGCGTGCAGCCGCAACGCGTGTATCGCGAGAACCAACCGCCGACGATCACCGGCTACGAAGCCCGAAACACAGTCACGGTGACGATGACCGATCTGAAGCAGCTCGCAAACGTGATCGACGCCTCGTCACAAGCAGGCGCGAACGACATCGCCGGCATCGCGTTCACGTTGCGACACGATCAACCGGCACGCGATCAGGCGATGAGGGAAGCGACTCGCGAAGCGATGAGCAAAGCGCAAGTGATCGCCGAAGCGCTGGGCAAGCGCGTCGTGCGAGTCGTCGAAGTGCAGGAAGAAGGTTTTCAACGACCGCCGCAGCCCGTCTACCAGGCCGAGGCGTTCATGGTTAAGCGCGACAGCGCCGCGACCCCCATCGAAGTTGGTTCCCTCGACGTAAGTTCACGGGTGCTGTTGATTGCAGAAGTCGAGTAGGTAGTTCGATTGGAATAATCCGTTTTTCAGACTTAAGGAGGGAAGCAATGGCTAGATACAGAAACGACCTCGAGGACGACAGAGACAGAGACTATTACTCGCGCGAGGCGCGCGAGGAACGTGTCCGGCGCGAACAGTTCGGCGCCTATGACGAACCGTACAGTTCGCGTAGCCGGTTCGAGGGACAGCAAGGGCAACAACGTCAGCAGGGACAGCAGAACTGGCAGGGCCAGGGCCAACAGGACTGGCGGCAGGATTACAACCGCGGCAGCCGCTTCGGCGAACGCGCCGAATACGAGCGCGACGAGCCACGCTACAGCGAACAACGCGGACGCTACGGCGACGAAAACAGACGCAGCTCGCTCTACGACATTCGCGGCGATCTATCCGACAGATGGAGCAACGAAACCTCGACCGGCAGATGGGGCGGCGAGTATCGCGATCGCGATCGCCACACCGAACGTTCGAGACTGCGCTGCCGCGACATCATGACCCGCGATCTCGCCGTCGCCACTCGCGACACGATGATCACGGAAGTCGCGCTGATGATGAAACAGGAAGATACGGGCGTGATTCCCGTCGTCGAATATGACGTGCGTCCCGGCAACGGCAATGCGGAAGAAGCAGGACGCAAGTATGAAGGCCGAAACTACTCGCGCGGCAAACTCGTCGGACTGATCACCGATCGCGACATCGTCATCCGCGGAGTCTCGGAAGGCAAAGACTGCGCGAGCGTGCGCGCCGAAGACATCATGTCAGTCGACATCCACACCGTTCACCCGAACGATCGCGTCGTCGACGTGATTCGCAAGATGGGCGACAAACAGGTGAGACGCATACCCGTGGTGAACGAGAACAAGTATCTCGTCGGCATGATCTCAATGGCGGACGTCGCCGTTGAGACGCGGGAAGATCGCGAGCTCGCGGACGCACTCGAGGACATTTCCAAGGGTACGTCGTTTTGGAACCGCATCTTTGGTTAGTCAAATCGGATCCGTCCAATCTGCGTCCGGCATCTCTGTGTCGGGCCATGGATTGGACGGATCGCTTTTCTTCACTTATTCTTTGGCCATGCGAAATACGAATAGTGATATCTCGCTGATCCGTATGGATCGGCGAGTAAGTCCGTCTGGACGGCTCTGGAATCCGCCGGCAGACGTTTATCGCGCGCAGGACGGCTGGATCGTGAAACTCGATCTCGCCGGTATTTGCTCTGACGAGTTGCAGATCGAGATACGCGACAAGCTGCTGACTATTCGCGGTTGTCGCCGCGACACCCATTATCGAGAGGGTTTGATTTACCAACAGATGGAGATCACTTACAGCCGCTTCGAGAAGACGATCGAATTTCCGTCGCCTATCGAAGGAGCTGCGATCAGACAAGATTATCGAGACGGTTTTTTAATTATTAACGTAGTTACTGAATAAGGTTTCTGCTATGCCCGAATCTTCTGAAACTGCACCGCCGGCCGCGCAAACGCCCGCGTCCAATGAGCAACCAAACCCAAACGAGGGGTTGAGGTTTTCCGCCGTCGCGACGGGACAACGGTTCGAAGTCCCTGTGCTGGCCCTGCAAAATATCAATCTATTTCCTGAAACAGTTGTGCCGCTCGGCGTCGGACGGCCGCGTTCCGTCGCGGCCGTCGAGTCTGCGTTGGCGACTCCCGAGAAGTTGTTGGGATGCATCACTGTCCGCCCCGACCGGTCAGACGATACGGACGCTAAGCAGGACGATCTTTACGACATCGGCACGCTGGTCACGATCAAGCGCATGGAGCGGCTTCCGGACGCGATGCGCATCCTGGTCCAGGGCACGGAGCGCATCCGGGTCGTTGGCTGGAAACAAGAAGATCCTCATCTGCGCGCCGAGGTCGAGGTGCTGCCGGAGCCGCGCGTCGTCGACGCCGAACAGGTTGAAGCGGCGAAGCGCAACGTGCAGCAGATGATTCAGGAAGCGCTGGCGCTGTTGCCGAACATTCCGGCTGAAGTGCGGATCGCTGTGTTGAGCTCGGTTGAGCCCGTGCGGCTGGCTTATTTCCTCGGATCGATCCTGAATCTCGGCGTCGAAGAAGAGCAGAAGATGCTCGAGGCGAATACCGCCGACGAGCTGCTACGTCTCGCGCACAACAATCTCGCGCGCGAGCTCGAAATCCTGCAACTGCGTTCGAAGATCGCGTCGGAAGCGCAGACCGAGATGGACAAGGCGCAGCGCGATTACGTTCTGCGCCAGCAGATGCGCGCCATCCAGAAGGAGCTCGGCGAGGACGAGACGGGCGAGGCCGCGGAAGCACAACTGCTGCGCGAGCGTCTCGAAAAAGCGCAGCTTCCGGACGAGGTCCGCACCGAAGCCGAGCGCGAGTTGAAACGGCTCGAACGACTGCCGCCGGCTGCGCCTGACTACCACGTAATTCGCACGTACCTCGAATTTATTCTCGAGTTGCCGTGGCTGAAGTCGTCGGAAGACAAGCTCGACCTGGCGGAGGCGCGTCGTATTCTCGACGAAGATCACTACGGGCTTGAAGATGTGAAGGAACGCATTTTGGAGTTTCTCGCCGTCATCAAGCTGCGACCGGATACGAAGAGCCCGATCCTGTTGTTTGTCGGGCCACCGGGAGTTGGTAAGACGTCGCTCGGACGTTCGATCGCGCGTGCGTTGGGACGGCAGTTTGAGCGGATGTCGCTGGGCGGCGTGCGCGACGAGGCTGAGTTGCGCGGGCATCGCCGTACTTATATCGGCGCGATGCCGGGGCGGATCATTCAGTCGATTCGACGGGCCGGCGTCAACAATCCGGTGCTGATGCTGGACGAGATCGATAAGCTCGGCAACGACTATCGCGGCGATCCGGCGGCGGCGTTGCTCGAGATTCTCGACCCGCAACAGAACAACACGTTCCGCGATCACTATCTCGATCTGCCGTTCGATCTCTCGAAGATCTTCTTCATCGCGACGGCGAACCAGCTCGGGCCGATTCCGCCGCCGCTGCGTGACCGCATGGAGATGATCCGCCTTGCCGGCTACAGCGATCGCGAGAAACTCGAGATCGCGAGGCGTTATCTGATCCCGAGGCAAACAACCGAAAACGGGTTGAACGCGGCGCAGTTGAAGATCGGCGACGACGCGATCGAGTTGATTGCTTCACGTTACACGCGCGAGGCCGGCGTGCGGCAGATGGAACGAAACATCGGCAGCGTCGCGCGCAAGGTCGCGTTGAAGATCGCGCAGGCGCAGGCGGAGAGTGTCACCGTTGGCGCGACGGAAGTGCGCGAATATCTTGGACCGCCGGTTTTCTATCCGGAGCAGGCGCGGAAGGAGTTGCCCGCGGGTGTGGCGACCGGGATGGCGTGGACGGAGATGGGCGGCGAAGTGCTGTTCATCGAAGCGACGCTGCTTCCCGGTGGGCGCGGGTTGACGATCACGGGCCAGCTTGGGGAAGTGATGCAGGAGTCGGCGCGGGCGGCGCAGTCGTACTTGTGGTCGCACGCGGCTGAGTTTGGGATCGAGCCGGAGATCTTCAAGGAGTTTGGAGTGCATTTGCACGTTCCGGCCGGGGCGATACCGAAGGATGGGCCGAGTGCCGGTGTCACGATTACGTCGGCGCTGGCGTCGTTGTACACCGGGCGGAGAGTGCGGCCTGATACGGCGATGACGGGGGAGATCACGTTGTCAGGGCTGGTGTTTCCGATTGGTGGTGTGAAGGAGAAGGTGCTCGCGGCGCATCGTGCCGGGATTAGGCGGATACTATTGCCGAGCAGGAATGAGGCTGATGTTGATGACATTCCCGAAGACGTTCGCAGTGACTTACAGCTCGTCTTCGTCTCGAACATCGCGGAGGTCCTTGGCGCCGCACTTGAGGTGCTCGTCGCGAATCCTCCGCCTTCGGTTAGTGCGGATTCATCACGCAGTCGCGAAGCCGAACCCGAACCGCTAAGTGTTAAGAGTTAGCCGCAAAAACGCGCCAAAGGTTTAGCCACAAGAGGCACAAAAGCCACAAAAGGCTCAAAAGAATAAAGACAAAGAACAAAAGAACCAGGCATTGAACCTCTCACCTGATTTCTTTGTTTTTGTGCCTTTTGTGGCTTTTGTGCCTTTTGTGGCTAAAGGACGTTAGCTTGGAGCGCCTTCTGTTTCCTCGTCCGCAGCGGCTTCAACGAGGGAGGCGCTGGTGACGCGGTCGCCGGCGTCGGTCTTGATCAGCCGCACGCCCTGGGCACTGCGCCCGGTCTTGCGAATATCCGCAGCTTCGAGCCTGATGAGCTTGCCCTGCTGCGTGATGATCATGATCTCCGACTCATCCTCAACCGGAAACACGGCCACAACCTTCCCAGTCTTCTCCGTCGTCTTCATGTTGATAACACCCTTACCACCACGCGACGTAAACCGGTAAGTCGTGATCGGGGTCTGCTTCCCATAACCCTGCTCAGAAACGGAAAGCATCCGTTCCTTATCTTCCGCCGATACAGCACAAACTGAAACGACGTAATCGTCCGCACGTAAGTCAATCCCTCGGACGCCACGCGTCGCACGCCCCATCGGCCGCACGTTCTTCTCGTCAAACCGAATCGCGTAACCATTATGCGTCGCGATGAACATCCGCTTCGTGCCATCAGTCAACACAACGTCGAGCAACCGATCGCCCTCGTCGATGTTGATTGCAATGATCCCGTTCGTGCGAATGTTCTGAAAGTCAGCCAGCGACGTTTTCTTAATGACGCCCTTGCGCGTAACCATCGCGACATAACGCCCTTCAGCAAACTCACGCACCGGCACCACACCCGCGAGTTTTCGATCCGACGGAATGTTGATGAGATTGACGACGGCCTTGCCGCGCGCAGACGCCGCCGCGTCCGGCACTTCATGGACTTTCAACTTATAGACCATGCCATCGTCCGTGAAGATCATCAGGTACGCGTGCGTCGACGCAATAAACAGATGTTCGACGAAATCGCCATTCTTCGCCGCCGCGCCAAAACGTCCCTTCCCGCCTCGACCCTGTCGCGAGTACGTCGTGATCGGCGTGCGCTTGATGTAACCGCTGTTCGTGACCGTGATCGCGACGTCTTCATCGGCGATCAAGTCTTCGATCGAAAGCTCGACGCCTTCGTCGACGATCTCCGTCCGCCGTCCATCGCCGAAGTCTTTCTTGACTTCTTCGAGCTCCTTCGTGATAACGCGCCGCAACGAACGCTCATTCCCGAGGATCTCTTCAAGCTCGGCGATCAACTTGATGATGCCTTCGTACTCTTCGA
>DASURS010000357.1:0-11752 GCA_036279935.1 Pyrinomonadaceae bacterium | reverse complement strand
GCCGTCAGTGAAAAAGGATTTTTAGAATTCCCCTTTCACGTGACTCCCGCCAGCGCCTACTCCGTGAGGTAAAACCTGATCAGGGCCATGCCCAGGGCAAGCGCGTAGGCATACCAGAAGTTTTCAAGCCGGATCACCAGTTTTCTTTGCCGCCGGCGAACCCGCCCGATCACCTCCATCGCTAACCCCGCCAGCACCGGCGTGATCAGAAGACTGATCCCGTGCATCGACTCGCTGCGAACAAACGGCTTCGGGAAGTAAATCAGACTCAAGACGCCGACAATCGCCCCGACCAAAAACAAGATCCCTCCGGCAAGCAGATTGTTCCCTAACCGATGAATCCCCGGAATCCGCACCCCAAGATGAACCAGCAAATCGATAAAAAGCTCGCCAAAAAGCTGGAGTAGAAGTTCTAATATGAATTCGCCCATCGCGTGTGGTCCATTTTGGAAACGAAGCGCAGTATAATCCTGTTCCCTTAATCGAAAATGAAAATACTCATTCTGAATCACGACGAAGTGGTGCGACTCCTGCCGATGAATGAGTGCGTCGGGCTCATGCGAGAAGCGCTGGTTAAGCTGGCAAAGGGAGAGGTGCATCAGCCGCTAAGGATGATCGTGCGCCCGCCTGATGCGATCGGCGCGATGGGATTGATGCCGTCGTACATGTCGGGCGAACGGGCCGCTTACGGATTGAAAACGGTCTGCGTGTTTCCCGGAAATCCCGCGAAAGGAAAGGACGCGCACCAGGGCGCGGTGATGCTGTTCAGCGCCGAGACGGGCGAGTTGCAGGCGATGATGAACGCGTCTGCGATCACTGCGATTCGAACAGCGGCAGTATCGGGCGTCGCGACCGAATTGCTCGCGCGAGACGATGCGCGGAACCTCGCGATCATCGGCGCAGGCGTGCAGGCGCGCACGCATTTGCAGGCGATGTCGTGTGTTCGCTCGATCGAGCGCTGTCGCATCGTCAGCCGCAATATCGAACATGGGCGACGGTTGGTTGCAGAGATGGGCGCGAGCTTTCGTTTCCCGATCGAAGTCGTTTCGAGCGTGCAGGAGGCGGTTGCGGGAGCAGACGTGATCGTTACTGCGACCAGTTCGAAGGAACCAGTCGTCAGTCGCGAGTGGATCTCGCCGGGCGTTCACTTGAACGTCGTCGGATCGAGTATGCCGATGGCCCGCGAAGTAGACACGGCGACGATGGCTGCCGCGTCGCTGTTCGTCGATCGCCGCGAATCGACGCTCAACGAGGCCGGCGATTATCTTTTCGCGGCGCGTGAAGGCGCGATTGGTCCGGATCACATACGTGCCGAACTGGGCGAGATCCTCACGGGCGAGAAACCGGGCCGCACTTCACCCGACGAGATCACGTTGTTCAAGTCATTGGGCCTCGCCGTCGAGGACCTCGCGTCCGCCGCGTACTTGTATACAAAAGCCAAAGAATCGAACAGCGGAACCTGGGTTGACTTCTGATGAACGTACCGTCACTTGCCGAAATCAAAGACGCTCGACGAATGATCGTCAACGCGGCGATCCGAACACCGCTCGTGCGTCTCAACGTCACGGACGCGCCGGCGGAGATCTATCTCAAGCTCGAGAACCTTCAGCCGATCGGGTCGTTCAAGATACGCGGCGCATCGAATGCGATGGGCCATATGACGCCTTCGAGTCTCGCGCGCGGCGTGTTGACGGCGTCGGCGGGAAACATGGCCCAGGGCGTGGCGTGGCGCGCGCGTGAGCTCGGCATTCCGTGTACGGTCGTCACTCCTGACACCGCGCCCGAAACAAAACTCAACGCGATCCAGCGGCTGGGTGGGCGCGTGATCAAAGCGCCGTTTGAAAACTGGTGGAAGGCGTTTGAGGAGCGCGCGTTTCCTGGCGTCGACGCGACGTTCATACATGCGTTCGACGATGTGAACGTGATGGCGGGCAATGGGACGATCGCGCTGGAGCTCGTCGAAGACCTGCCGGAGTTTGATGCAGTCGTGGTCCCGTGGGGCGGCGGCGGGCTCAGTTGCGGAATCGCGGCCGCGATGCGCGAGTTGAATCCGAAGTGCAAAGTTTATGCAGCGGAAGTGGCGACAGCAGCGCCACTCGCAGCCTCGCTCGCTTCCGGATCACCGCAGACTGTCGAATACCAACCGTCCTTCGTGGACGGCATCGGCTCAAGGATGGTCTTCCCGCAAATGTTCGAGCGTGCTCAGGAGTTGCTCGCCGGCTCACTCGTCGCTGAACTGGACGAGATCGCCTCCGCCCTACGGCTGATAGCCGAGCGCAACCACATCATCGCCGAAGGCGCCGCCGCCGCCGCCGTCGCCTGCGCCCTCGCCGGCCGGGCGGGCAGCGGCAAGGTCGTCTGCATCATCTCCGGCGGCAACATCGACTCGACCGTGCTGTGCGGGATACTGACGGGCAACTCGTTAGGATAGGTGTCTATTTCGAAGAGCGCTTTGACCGCGTTTTTTTCGGCGCGCGTTCCTTGGTTAAATCTACAATCTTATTGTTCCTGATAACATAGACGGGTGTTCCAGTCTTTATTCCGAGTTCCAACGCGTTCTTTGCAGCCCGACGTAGTGCGCGCAATGTGTCCTGAACTTCTTTAGATTGTGGACCAACTCGACGACCCATTGCTTACCTCCAATTTCCTCCGGCTGAAACCAACTGCGGTGGACTGCCTGAGTTATCGTACCATTCCCACCGGTCAACCACATTCATATAGATTTGTTTGAAGTTGCGTAAACCAGAATAGAAACGGCGACGCACGACAGCGCCTGCAACATTGTGACCACCCTGAGCGACCCTTGTCGCCACTCGCGCGATCGCAATCTCAGGATCAGGCAAGCTGAGATAAATCAGCCTCACCCGGTAACCGGCGCGACGCCATCGAGGAATCAACCGTGCGTAAAGCTGTCCGCTCAGAGTCGTTTCGAACGCAAAACTATCTCCCTTTCGAACACGTCGTTCGATCTCGTTGAGCATAATGCGGCCGGCTCGAATTGCCGCGCGATTGGGATCGAACGGTGACAATCCCGCAGCGATAAGATCGACGTTTATAAAGTCAGGACACTCGGCTTCTTTAAGCAAGTATTCACGAGCAAAAGTGGTCTTACCGGCACCGTTAGGTCCCGCGATAATGATAATGAGTTTGCGTTCAGGCATCGTTTAAAGGCTGTGCTTCCGCATCTGCGAACACGTGCGTAGTTTCGCTTATTGCTCCGCCAGCTCGCGGTACCAGCGCTGGAGGGTGAAGAAGGCTTTCTTCTTTTCGCCGCGGTTCGAGACGAGGCCTTTGCGGTTCCAGTAGTCCTGAATGCCGGGCAGAGGGCGGCGTGGGGAGCGGAAATCCATCAGAATCCACGGGGCCGTGCCGCGCAGGAATGGAATGCGCTTCAACATCCCGATCTGATGCTCGTAAATGCTCTCCTGGTACTCCTCGGTCCAACGCGTCAAGACGTCGCCGTGATGGCCGTACAGCGCATCGCCGCCAAACTCGCTCATGATTAGCGGCTTGTCATATTTGGTCTTCCACTCGAGCCAGTCTGCTTTCTCAGGCAAGCCGTCGTACCAGCCGACATACTCGTTACACCCAAGCACGTCCAGAAACTCACCCAGCGGATCGTCGATCATCTGCGTCCGGTCGTCAGTGTAATGACGTTCCATCGCCGCGGAGATCAACCGGCCCGGATCGAGGCTTCTCGCGTGCGACACCAGGTTCTTCAAAAACGAAAGTCGCGCCTCGCTGAGCGGCGTCTCATTCGCAACTGACCAGATAACAACGGCAGCACGGTTCTTGTCGCGCGCGATCATCTCGCTCAACTGATTGCGCGCGTTCTCGAGCGCTGACGGATTTTCCCACTCGATGGTCCAGTAGACAGGAATCTCCGACCACAGCAGTATCCCCAGCCGATCGGCTTCCCTGATCGTGAACTCGTTGTGCGGATAGTGGGCCAGGCGGACGAAATTCGCGCCGAGATCGCGCGCCCAACCGAGCAGCATCCGCGCGTCTTCGCGGCTGTTGGCGCGTCCGCCACGCAGCGGAGCCTCCTCGTGCATGCAGATGCCGCGCAGAAAGATCGGCCGTCCATTCAACAGGATCTCACTCCCGCGAGTCTCGATACTGCGAAACCCGATCTGATCCCGCACCTGGTTCGTTTCCGCTTCAATCAAGACGTCATAAAGCTTCGGATCCTCAGGCGACCACAACTTCAACTCCGCCGCGAAATCAACAGCCGCAACTCCATTCGCGTCCGTCGTAAACGACCTGCTAATCCCGGCTTCCGGAATGCGAACCGTGACCCGTTGCGAAAGCTTGTCGCCATTCAACTTCACCCAACCGCTGACCCGATCGCGCGACCCTTTGCGAAGCTGAACAAAATAGTCATGAACAAACGTCGCAGGCGTCTCGATCAGCTTCACGTTTCGCGTCAAGCCGCCGTAGTTCCACCAGTCTGTCATTAGCGTCGGGACCGCATCACGGCGACGCTTGTTATCAACCTTGACGACGATAAAGTTACCCGTGTCGCGGACCAGCTTCGTGATCTCGAAATTGAACGGCGTGAACCCGCCTTCGTGCTGACCGATCTTCTCGCCGTTGAGATAAACGTCGGCGAAGTAGTTCGCGGCGCCGAAGTAGACGAAGAGCCGCGTGTCCGGCCGGCGTTGATAGTCGAACGACTTCTTGTACCAAACAGTGCCTTCGTAGAAGAACAACTGGTCCGACTGCGTATTCCAGTCGCCCGGGACTTTCAACGATGCTGACTTGTCGAAGTCGTATTCGATCAGCTCGCTTTTCGTCTTCGGTTTCGCGTTTTTGAAGTAACCGTTCGGGGTCGGCTGGTAGCGATAGTCGTAGTAGCCAGACTCGTACGGGTCGACGATCATGCGCCACTCGCCGTCGAGGCTCGTCGTCTTCCGCGCGTCGCTGTTTTGGATCGGACCAGGCTGCTGGGCAGCAACCGAGGGGACGAACATCAGCAGCAGCAGAAGGATCGTTGTTTTCATGGTCGCCAACCTTGCACTGGCTGCCCGATGCCGGTCAAGCGATCAACGAAACGTTTTTTGCGCCGCGCGCATAGACAGTGGAGGTCCCGCACAACTCGGGCGCCACATTCCAACACAAGGAGACTCTCTCATGCCCTCGAACATTATCGTGAGCGTCGTCGACAACGACGGTAACTCTCTGCAAAACGCCGCTGTTACCTTAACCGGCAACGGCAGCCCGCAAATGCTTTTGACTGACGCGAACGGCCAATGCACTTTCGCAAACATGGCTGGCGGAAACTACAAGCTCGTGGTCGTACATGAAGGATTCAACACCACGGCCATGCCTGTTACCCACCCAGACGCGTCCGGCAGTAACGTCAGAGTTATTTTAAAAGTGGTTGAGGAGCTCGCCTCCGGAGCAAGGAGCAAACGACTCCTTCAACTTCTGACCGTTGTGCAGTACGTCTTTCTCTTCCTGATCGCGGCCCTCTTCGCCGTCGTTCTATATAAAGGCGTTGCCGGGAGCAACTTGAATCTTGGCGACATAAACGCAGCCCGTGGGATGATCACGTTCGTCGTCTCCGTCGTAACTGTCGCGATCGCGCTGATCCTGGTCATGAGCGCCGCATTCCTGAGCGGCAGCAAAGACTTGGACAAACGCTTCGCCTTCGGCAAGGACGTATTTACGATTCTCGTCGGCGTGCTCGGGACCGTCATGGGCTTCTACTACGGCCAGACCGCCTCCGCGAACACCCAGAACAACAGGAGCGCGGAACAACAGACGATTCAGATCTCAGAAGCAAAACTCGATCCGGCGCCAAAGATCAACTCGGAGTTCACGATGACGGCAGACATCACGGGTGGTACAGCCCCATACAAGTACGTCATCACTTTTGACAAACCAACGGCTATCAAAGGCACGCCCATGAAAGAAGCAGAATCGGCCGACGGCAAGATCAGTCAAAAGTTTACTGTAGGAGCTGAGGCAGCCAATCAACCAGTGAATTACGAAATTACGGTAACGGACAAGAATGGTGTCAAAGCTACTTCAAAGAAGGTGAGTTTCACTCCGACGCCGTAGCGCTACGCAGCATAACGGCCCACCATGCGAGCGCAGAAGTCCGCGTAGTTTGCGAGAACGCGCGGCGCGCTCGTGTGGTGAGGCGCGATGCCATCGCATTACCTGTCCCACTCTTTCAGTCCCTCAACGACCCGCATCACTTCGCTTCGCTTCTTCTCGAACACGGCGAACATGAAGATGATCGTCGCGCCGGTGACGATGCCGGCAACGTACCACAGCCACGTCCAACCGAAGTTTTCCGACGCGTACCAGATCATCGTGATGATCGATAACAGGAGAAAGACCGAGCCCAGCAGCAGCATGCCGCGAATGCGAAACAGGATTCCCGCAAACACGCCGGCCAACGAAAACGATCCGAGTATCAACGGCAGCCACGGTGAGTTGGCGACGCCGTTGATGAAGATGTCCGCTGTCGACGAAGCGTAGATCGTGACGAGTGACATGTACCTGATGCTCGTCAATTGATCTTCGCTCAAGTTCTCTTCATTCAGGTAAGCGGCCAGCAGGACCGACAACGCGACCGGGATCAACCACAACTGTGGATGCTGGAGAAACTGATAGTCTGCCGTGCGATGCAGGATGTACCAAAGGCCGGCATTTCCGGAGACTGCCGCCATCACGCCAAACACAAATGAGCGGCGCAGCACCGCCACCAGCCCGTACAGTCCACCAATCACAAACAGCAACAGCGAGAAGTCGACTTCGGAAGACGCGAGCCAGAATCCCAACACCGGCAACAGCGGCAGGAACACTCCCGTTCGCTCCAACGGCCGGGCCAACACGAGCAGGTTCCGCCGCTGCAACGCCTCGCTCGTCACCACGCCGAGATACGCGATAACCATCACCGCGAGCGGCCAGTAACGTTCGATGAATCCGGTGAACAGCCACGGCAGCGTCAGCCGAATGTGCAGGAACAGCAGCGCCAGCATCACTTCCGCGACGTAGACGTACGTCATGCGTCCGCGTTCGGAGAGACCGAGTGGATCGTGCGCCGGCGACAGAGCGAAAAGAACGCAGATGATCACGGCAGCGGCGAGCGTCAGGCCGATGGCGACGAGTGAAAACGCAGGGATATGAACCGTGCCGAAACTTAGCTGATAGAAAACCTCAGTGCCCAGACAGAAGAACAACGCGACAGCGCCCGCGCCGAGTAACCAGGGAACAGAAGCGCGCGTCGCGGTGGTCCAATCAGGCTGTTCGGCGGCGAACTTGTTCAGGAGAAGCGCGTACAGCGCCGTCAGACCAAACGCTTCGACCATCAGGATCACGCTTCGGTTCAACCACGTGGAGTCCACGCCGGGCGTCAGCCAGGACCAGCCAAGCAGCACGAGCCCGATGACGAGCGTTGCGAGCGCGAAGCGTCGCCAGCGCTCCGCCACGTTCGCTTCGGCAAGCAGCGCAAAGACGAAGAACTGCGTGGCGACGGCGAGCGCCGACGTGAATCGCAGTCCGAACTGTAGAAACTCGGAGCTGATACCGTAAGCGAAAGCGATTGTCGTGATGACGGCAAGAATCGTGACGCCCGATAACCAATGAAGCTCTGTTGTTTCGGGTGTGATGCGCCGCGGTATGCCGTAGCGCGAGGCAAACTCAATCACGGTCTCACGCCTCCGCCAAAGCAGCGCGACTGCAAGCGAGTAGAGCGCGAGAAAGATCGTGATGGACCACGGCAAACGTTCGGGAGACAAGTTGAGCTGATGGAAAGCAATCGCGGCGGCCATAATGCCCAGCACGTAAAGTCCGGCAACCGAGTATTTCGCTATCCGGTCCCACAACGTCGCGACCATCAGCGCGAGCACCGAGGCAAACGCGACCCAGGCCATCCGCGGGGTCTGCAGTAATAGCGAATCACTCCGTGAGAAACCCAAACTGACCGCCACGGTCAGCATCAGCAGCGCGGTGACAGCAATCGCCACCAGGTTATGGAACGCGAGCGCGGGAACAGCCGCGGGCTGCTCACGCAGACGTCGCGCGCGAAGCTCGAGCCACAACCAGACGATGCCGGCGAGACTGCCGACGATCAGATGCGTGAACAGGAAATGGCTCAGCCAGTGCCGATTGTCATTGATAAGGATCCACCAGAGTGTCGTATTGATCGTCAACAAGACTCCGGCGACGTACAGATACCGGCGCTGAAGTGTTTGCAGGTGGAGAGTTGCTGACAGGACGCTGATCGCCAGCAGCGGCCCGACGGACCACCAGCGGCTCATGTCGCCGTCCGCGACAGTGCGCAGGCTGAGAAAGACTGCAACCGCGCCCGTCACGACCGCAAACTGTCTCGATCGCGATCGCCAATTCTCGCCGAGGTCGAACACGTTTTGCAGCGAACTCGCTGGTCCATCCGGCGCAGCGAACGCGGCCGCGACCAGCAGGCCCGTCGAAACTGTCGCCGCAACCGTCAATGCGTGCAGCGCGACCCATCCGTTGACGTCGGCGACGCTGAATGCCGCCAGGCATGTGAGTCCCCACAACGCGCCCGCCACCAACGGCACCGGCAGTTTTTGTCCGTCCGCCCGAATCAACCAGACGACAGCGCCGAGCGTGACGATGAACGCCAGCCAGCCAAGGAAACTGCCTGCAGTGATGGCTGCCAGAGCCGAGCTGGCCGGCGAGCCAATCAGGTCCGCGACTAGCGGCAGATACAACAGCACGTGCAGTGCGACGGCCAACGCGATCTGCCAGTTCAACAGATACCCGGCAATCCTTGCTTGATCGTGGTCCAGCGCGGCGAGCCAGCGACGTCGCGTGCTCAACCATGGCAACGCGTACACCGCGAACGTGATCGCGTTCAGTTGTGCGAGACGGACGGCAACGACGCGATCCATCGCACCCTTCGCCGACACCACCGCCAACAGAAACGCCAGCGTGACAGTCGCGTTGAACAACAGGCCGGCAGAGAAAGCGAAATCCGCCCGCCGCTCGCGCAGCGCGTAGCCGATCAACACCAACGCGACGAGCACGAGCGGTGCGCCGTAAGAAAAACCGTCGTCGAAGTGCGAGAAGATCCCGCTGACCGGTCCCTGCACGGGCAGGTAGTAGATCGTCCGCAACGCCGGATAGAACGTGAGGACGAGCAACGGCACGACCGTGAGAAAAATCAGGACGGTCCGCAGATTCTTCCCGCGCACGTCGCGATACCACAGCACCGACGAACCCGCCATCAGGAACAACGCCGCGAGCCAACGCCACGCCGTCGCGGTTGCAACCTGAGTTTCAAACAGTCCAGCGATCAACGGAATCGCCGCCGAGAGCACAAGCAGCGCGCCGAGCAGATAAGCTTCGCGGTGTCGCTCCCAATAGCTCACCAGCATCGCGACCGTCAAAAGACCGAGCACGATCCATGAACCGAGCCCCAGCGCCTCCTGATGCGGGAACCCTGCTACGTCATATCCCGGATAGCCACTGCCCCACGCGGCCAGCTCCTGCGTGACGCCGGCAAGCGCACCGTAAACCGCCAACAATACGAACGCGCCGATGAGTGCCCACGACAGGATGCGATCGATCGAGTAGTCGTCGTCGAGCAATCTCCACGCGTCGTTGAGCCAGTGCTTCTCACCGCCCGGCATTCGGCGTCGAACGATCACGCGCAACGCCACAAATGCGAGCACGATCAACGTCAGCACCGTGCCCTGAATCTGCAAAGCCGTCGGATGGAGAAACGCGTGCGGCAGATACGAATACCACTCATACTGCTGTAAAGCTGCTTTGACAGTCAGCGCGGCGGCGCAGATCAACGCGACCTGAAACGCGTTGAAGAGCAGACGGCGGCGATTGAGCCACAGCAGGATCAGCAACGTGCCGGCAATCCAGAAGACGCGCTGCGCCTGCATCGGCGTCTGTTCCCACTGGTTGGCCTGGAACAGACTGACGATGCCAAGCACGATGGCGATCATCGCGCTCACGTTCAGTGGTTCGGACAGAATCGCGAACCGCCGATCGCGCGAAGTAACAATCGCAGCGATCGCGCACAGCGTCGCGTGCGTGAACAGCGCGGTCTGCCACGGGAACGACAACGACAACGGATACGCAAAACCATCTGCCAGCGCGACGACCAGCAGTCCCGATCCAATCCACGCCAACGGCACCAGCCGCCGACGCCACGCGATCCAAAAACCGCCGAGCGCGTAGATGCCGTAAACGATCCACAACGAGTGATACTCGCCGGCGAGTTTGCCGAACCATGTCACCAGCAACAGACTCAACGTCGCCAGCACGCCCGCTGCGATCAGGTAGTAATCGGCGTCGCGTTGTCGCTTGCGGCGCGAGAGCCATTCCGCGGCCGCGATGAACAGCACAAACGTCCCGGCCCATGCCTGCCCGCTCGCCACCGAAAGCGCAACGTCGAGCAACGACATCACGCGCAGGTTTTCCCAGCTAATGTGTCCGGCAAAAACGTGGTACGCCACGAGGTAAGCAAGACCGAGACAACTCGCCGCGATCAGGTGCGCGACCGGCAGCTCCAGGAAAACAGCGAGCGCGGTGAAGATCGCGAAGTTTAGTAACGCGGCCGGCACGATGCTCGCCGGGTTGGGCCATGCGAGGACCATTCCCGCCAGCACGACGAACACCCCGACGATTCCGAGCGCCGTTCCCGCCGTTCGCGAAGCAACCAGTTTCTGGTCGTTGATACGCCGCCAAAGAATCGTGCCCGTTGCGAGCATCGGCAGTCCCCACAGCGTGACCAGCGGCGCCAGGTACATCATCGTGATGCCCAGCGGCCCCGACTTGTAGAGCAGCAGGCCGAAAGGCAGCAGCGCTGCGAAGCTCATCGTTCCCAGCACGGTGAACACCGTCGTCGTTTCGCTCTCGTCGATCTCGTGATCCGAGAGCACGACTCGCAACGCCAACCCTACGGTGACGACGTAACAGATCACCGGAAACGCGCCGAGGGAGATCATCAACGCCGGAGCTGAGTCGGGCGCTGCGAAGTGACGCACGAGCAGTTGACCGATCGACGATCCCAGCACACCCGCCGACAAGACATGTGCGCAGCCGGGAGTGATGACGCGTCCGGCGAAGTAGACGAGACACAGGAAGATCGCAGGCGCCACCAGTTCGCTGCCTATCACCAGCGCACCTGAAGTGTTGCTGGCCGAGACTGCGGCGATGGCGAGAAAGTTCAACGGCACCAGCAACGTTGCGATCGTGAGAATGCCTCGGCTCGTGGTCGGAAGTTTCCAGCGATGCTCGGTGTAAAGACCGATGCCGAACAGAATCGCGGTCACGGTCGTGAAGATCAAAAACTTCAGCACCGGTATCTGCGAGATCTGGGCCCACAGACTGACGACGAGCGCCGTCGAGCAACCGATGATCAATAGACCGCCGATGATCTCGCCCCAGCGAATGTTGCTCTCTTCCATGAAGGCGTTGAGCACTTCGGAAAACGATCGACGCGGCGCACGCGGCGGCGCTGGAGGCGGTGGTGGCGGCGGCGGAGGTGGCGATGGCGAAACCCGGACCACGGATGGGACAGATTTGGGTTCTATGATCGGTTCCGGGATCCGTGTCACCGGGACGCGTGGCGGTGGCGGTTGTGTCAGTCTTACTCGTTCTTCACGGATTTGAAGTAATAGTTGTTCATAGGTTTCGTCACTGATTCTCCCGTCATTGCGGAAACGATTGAGTTGTCTTTCGGTCGACGCAAGATCTTTCCAATGATCGTTGCGGGGTTCGGGCGGGGGCGGCG
>DASURS010000356.1:0-3687 GCA_036279935.1 Pyrinomonadaceae bacterium | reverse complement strand
AAATGACGGATGCCGACGCGCAGGTCGCGTCCATCCTTGTCGAGAGCGAGGCCGAGAAGATGATCGCCAAAAACCTGCGGCTGGCGAGGCAGAGCCTCGTGCGCACAACGGCCTTCATTCGCTACAACGGCACCTCCGGTTGGGGACTCGGCGACGCGTGGAAGGTCCAGAGGTTCTTCTCTGACACGTTCAAAAGGGAACTGCCGATCGCCGTCTTCGGACAGGGAGCGATTCACGACCGCTGGCGTCTGGATCATCGCAACTCGATGGACGTCTCGCTTCACCCTGACAGCGCGGAAGGACAAGCGCTGCTGAGTTTTCTACAGCAGAACGGAATTCCGTACCTGGCTTTCCGTTCCGCGATTCCGGGCACCGCAACCGGTCCGCACATACACATCGGACGGCCGTCTCACCGCTATTAGAAACGACTGATGAAATACATCATCCTCTTCTCAATCCTGCTTGGACCAGCCGCGGTCCCGGCGATCGTCGCAGCGCAAATGAACGGCGGAACGTCTTTCAACGACAGACAGGCATCGCACTTCGCGGCGCTGGCTCTCAAATGCGTCGCCCGCGAGTATCCGAACAAACCCGAACACGTCATCAACAACGCGAGCGAGGTAAAAGGTCCGCAGGCGCTGCACCCGGCGTTCTATGGTTGTTACGACTGGCACTCGTCAGTTCACGGCCACTGGATGCTCGTTCGTTTGCTGAAAACCTTTCCGGGGATTCCGGAGGCAGCGCAGATACGGAGCGCGCTCGATGCAAACCTCACGGCCGAGAACATTCAGGCCGAAGTCGCCTACATGAAGCAACCGAACCGGCAGTCGTTCGAGCGCACGTACGGCTGGGCGTGGGCTTTGAAACTGGCGGAAGAGTTACAGACGTGGAACGATGCCGACGGCAAGCGATGGTCCAGCAACATGCAGCCGCTGGCTGACTTGCTCGCGAAGTCGTATCGCTCGTTTCTTCCCAAGCAGACTTATCCGATACGAACCGGCGTTCATCCGAACACTGCGTTCGGCATCGCCTTCGCGCTCGACTACGCGAAGACCACGGGCGATCGAGATCTCGAAGCAGTGCTGAACGAGCGAAGCCGCACTTACTTCGCGAAAGATGTGAACTATCCCGGCGGTTGGGAGCCGGGCGGCGAAGACTTCTTCTCCGCTGCGCTGATGGAAGCTGACCTGATGCGCCGCGTGATGCAGCCGCGTGAGTTTGCAACGTGGTTTCACCGTTTTCTTCCAGGGGTTGCGAAGGGGAATCCGCAGGCGTTGTTGACCCCTGCCATCGTCACGGATCGCAGCGATCCCAAGCTCGTCCACCTCGACGGTCTGAATCTCAGCCGCGCCTGGTGCATGAGAAGCATCGCCAAAGCGCTGCCGGCGAACGATCCGGCGCGCGCGGCGTTGTCGGCGTCCGCCGCCAAGCACGCGTCCGCCGCACTGGCGCACGTTGCGAGTGGCGACTACGCCGGCGAACACTGGCTCGCTTCATTTGCCGTGTTCCTGCTCTCGACCCAGTGAGATCTGAGATCCTCTGAGATCCTCTGAGATCTGAGATCTCAAATTTGAGATCTCACAACCCGCAAGTCTCCCCAGTTTCCGCCGTTCACTTACTGGAACAAAGGATTCTGACCAGAGTGTGACCCGCCATGAAAACAATTATTCTGTCCGTCGTCGTCTTCGCCTTCCTTCTTTTCCAGGCGACCGCCCAGCAACCCGACTACCAGCAACAGAAAGCGACTGCCGAGGCTGAATACGGGCAGAAGTCTTATGCACGCGCGCACGATATCTACGCGAGCGTCGACAAGTCGAAACTGAACGCGGCCGATGTTCGCTGGGTCGAGTTTCGTCTCGCCGACACTTCGTGGCGCGCCCAGGCTGCCACGCAAACGTCCGACACGACGAAATACGAAGAAGCGCAAAAACAACTCGACGAGCTGATTCGCGTTGCCGACAAGGACGTCGATCGCGATCTCGTGTGGGCCGAAGCGCACGAGTCGCTGGGTGACATGTCCTGGACCCGTCAAAACCAGAGGAACTGGGGCGGCGCCTGGCCGCACTACCAACAGGCGCTCGATTGGTGGGCCGGCCAGCGCGATCTCGAACGCGCCCGCCTGCGTTACCTGGCCATCGTCTTCAAAGCCGCCGCGCCATCTCTCACCGACGACGCCTACCTCTACGGTTACTACGGCAATCATATTCCTGTCGTCGTGCTCGAGAACGCGTTAAAGATCTCCACTACGGCAAACGAACGCTCACTTCTCAACTACCTGCTCGCAACAACCGCGCAAAGCAACGGTGGCCCGAGAGACGCTGAGGCCAGTATGCGAATCGCCGAGTATTTCGAAGAGGCACTGAAGGCCGGCAAGCAATCCGATTGGTACGACGACGCTCTCTACCGTTACGCCGAGTGGCTGAATAATTACGGCACCGCGCGTGAAGTCGGCGATGGATACTGGCAGCTGCAACCCGATTACGTGAAAGCGCTGGCGATGTACCGTCGTTTGACGACCGAGTTTTCCGCCGGTGAGACTCGCTTTTACGAAGGCGCCACTCGCCAGATCATCAACATCACCACCCCGAATGTCGCCGTGACCGTCTCCAATGTCTTTCTGCCGGATTCGGAGATTCAGTTTGGCTTGAGCTCACGCAACGTCCGGCGCGTTGACCTCGCGCTTTACAAGGTCGATCTCACCCGCGACATCCCGAATGCCGGCGCCGATAGCGAAACAGATGCAGGTCAGGGCGAAATCGGGTCGACATCCTGGACGACGAACTGGCGGGCCAATGGACGAGTGCCGTTTAAGACGTGGACCAGGGAAGTAAAAGACGAAGATTACAGACCATTCAGCGAACAAGCCCGCATCGACGGCCGGCTTCCAGTCGGCGCGTACGTGCTCGAAGCAAAAATCACCGGAGGCGTTTCGCGTGAGTTGATCCTTGTGTCAGATGCGACGCTGGTGCTGAAATCGTCGGGCAAACAAGCTCTGGCGTTTTTCTCGAATGCTGTGACCGGAGCGCCAATCGCTAACGCCAACGTCACGCTTTGGGAGAGTTATTACGAGATGGGCGGAACCCAGCGGTGGCGGCGGATGCGTCAGACCACGAATAGCGACGGCGTGGCCCAGTTCTCATTCAGCGGCGTGATCGGTTCGCGTAATCTGTTTGCGACGGCTGCCGGCAACGACAGGCAGGCGTTTTCCGGCGGGCGAAGCTATCGTGTCCCATTATCCCAGGAGTGGCGCATCTACGCGTTTACCGATCGGCCCGCCTATCGTCCGAAAGAGACGCTTCAGTGGAAGTTCATCGCGCGCCAGTATTCGAGTGGTGAGTATTCCACGCCCGCGAATCAGGTGATCACATATCAGATCAACGATCCGCGCGGGACGAAGATGACGGAAGGTAAGGTCACGCTGAACGCGTTCGGCAGCGCCTGGGGATCGTTCGATTTAGGCGAGCAGTTGCCGTTGGGCCAGTACTACATCTATTTCTGGAATCAGAACAAGTCCAGTCAGATCGGCAGTGCATCGCTGTTCCGGCTCGAGGAGTACAAGCTGCCGGAGTACGAGGTCTCGGTGACGCTGCCGGAGGATCCGGCGCGGCCGGGCTCGAAACGCCTCTTCCGCCTGGGCGACCGGGTCGAGGCCGTGGTCCAGGCCGACTACTACTTCGGCGGGCCGGT
>DASURS010000355.1:0-6464 GCA_036279935.1 Pyrinomonadaceae bacterium | reverse complement strand
TCCGCCGTGGTAATGAATGAACGTGCCGTCAGTCGTGTCGTAGTGTGAGGTGCTTGTGAGAGATAAGGCGTGACGGGTTCCGTCCGCATCGACAAGCGTGTAACCAGAACTGCCCTGGTTTTCGATCTGGCCTAGCGTCATTCTCCACCCGGCAGCGGGCCAACTCGAGTCCACGTCGTAGGTCATCCAGGTTGCACCACTGAACGGCGAAGTCGACTTGTTCCATACAGCACTGTTGTAGACCAACGAGAGAGCGGCGTTGATACCTCTGCCCGGCAAGCCCGCCACCGCCAGCGCAAACGTGAAGTTCTTATTACCGTTCGTTTCCGTGCCGCCTGTCGCTGGCGCCGGAGTTGGAGCTCCGCCTCTCGTTCTTCCTGGTGGTGCGCCCACCGTGTTTATGGGCTTGAATAGTGAAATGGTTTCGTTATCCGGCAGTGGATCGTCGTTCGGGTCACGCAGAAACATGAATGGCCCGGCAGCAGACAGAGTCTGTTTATTTGCCGAATGATGCCGTCGCTTGCTGCGTGACGCGATTCTGCGGTTGCCATCGTTTTCCGACCCTGAAGGATACTGGCTGGCGCGAAGATTGTTTCGAGTTGAATCGGGCTTTTTCTTACCAAACGGTTCGCCATCGCCTTTGATAACGATCACCTGAACGCTGGCCGTCACTGAACCCGCACGCGCAGTCAGGGTCGCCGTCCCTAGCCTACCGGCGAGCGCCTGCCCATCTTTCCTAACGAAGACAACTTGCCTGTCGCTTGATTCCCAATCAGCTTGCAGTCCATGAATCGCTGATCCCTCTATGTCGAACGGCACGGCAGTGAAGATCATGGACTGCCGCTCCTCTAACTGCACGGAGCCCTTAGGGTTGATTTGCAGTCGGACCAGCCGATTGAGTTTGTCGGCTTTCTGTTCAGGTGGTGGCGGCTTTACGCCTCGCGGGTCAGGCGTCTGCAGCGGAGATAATGTCACCCAATTCAGAATGCCGTTCCACATCCCCGCAGCCATCGCACGCGAACCTCTAACTGCATCGCCGAGGGCCATTGCTGACGCAACGGGAGCAGGAATGAACAGCAGATAGATCACCAGGACCACTGCGGTGAGTCGTTTCGAGGATTTAACGGATGTAGACGGTTGAGGTTTGCGCATGGTGAGATCTTTTGAAGAAAGTGAGACTTCTTAAATTTCAAGTGTTGTGACGGCCATTGCACCCGGCAGTGAGGTACCGAAACGTTGGTCCTGCAACCATGCCGGCGAGTAAGCAATATCCCATATACCGCACGGGGGACGCGGGCGTCAATGTTCTAAGATAGGGCCGACTTAATCAACGTGACGCGCACAGAGCGGTGACGCCTTCGATGAGTCGATCGATCTCTTCCTCAGTCGTGTAGCAAGCGCAGCCCGCACGGATCAGTCCTTCCGGTGCGAGACCGAGACGCTGGACCACTGTCCACGCGTAGAAGTCGCCGTGCGAGAGAAACAGGCCCCGGTCAGACAAAAAGCGCGCCGCATCGGTTGATTTGATTCCGTCGATCGTGAACGACAACGTCGGCGTGCGCGGCAAGCCGGGCGGGACGCCGTACAGCGTCACGCGCGAAAGCGAGCTCAACCCATTCCACAAACGCTCGAACAAACGCGACGTGCGCGCGTGCATTTCAGCGAAGACGTTTCGCAGGTGCTCGCGGCGACTCGACACGGAAACCCCCGATGCCCCGGACGCCAGCGATGCGAGGTAATCGACGGCTGCCGCGGCGCCCACCATGCCTTCCTGATTCTGCGTTCCTGTTTCCGCATTCTCCGGCGCGTAGTCCGGCGCCGGCACGAGCTTCGGAAAATCGATCCGCTCCAGCAGCTCTTTCTTCGCAAACATCACACCGATGTGCGGCCCGTAAAACTTGTACGCCGACATCCCGACGAAATCGCAGTCGAGCTGGCGCACGTCGAGCACCGCGTGCGGCACGTAGTGAACAGCGTCGACAAACACCAGCGCGCCCGCCTGGTGGGCCATTGCAATTACGGCCGGCAGATCGTTGATCGTGCCGAGTGCGTTGGACGCAGCGCCGATTGCAACGACGCGAGTTTGAGGGCCGATGAACTGTTCCAGATCCTCCTGCATGAGAGTGCCCGTCGCCGGATCCATTCGCACGGTGCGAATCGTCACGCCGCGTTCGACGGCCAGGCGGCGCCACGGATCGACGTTCGCATGATGGTCCAGTTCAGTGACGACGATCTCGTCGCCCGTCGACAAGTTCCGCCCCAGCGCGCGCGACAAGTGATACGTGAGCGTCGTCATGTTCGCGCCGAAGGCGATCTCGGACGGCGACGCGTTCAGAAACTCGGCGCAAACTTCGCGGGCGTATTCGATCGCCGCGTCGGTCTCGGCACTCGTCGGGTAGGCCCAATGCGTGTTTGCGTTGTGGTGGTAGAGGTAATCCGTCATCTTCTCCACGACGTAACGAGGCACTTGCGTTCCGCCTGGGCCGTCGAAATAAGCAACCGGGTAACCGTTATGGACGCGTTCGAGAGCGGGGAAGTGTCGCCTGATCTCGCTGACGGGGGCCACTTCTGTTTCGGATTGACGTGACGTGGTGGACATGGCCGCATCTTAACAGGAAACACGGATGTTAAGAACATGGCCGAATCTGGTAAGATTGACACGGTTCTCGGGTTCTCACGGCTTAACCGTTTCTCGCAGATAACGACGACACAGTATGGACGAGCGGAGGAGTGGAAAGAGGTGGGATGTTTCGCTTGACGTCGTCTGGGACGGCAAGAGTGGAAACTACACCGCCCGAATCACCGACCTTTCTGACGGCGGTTGCTACATGGATTCGCTCTGCGAGGTGACCATGGGCGAACTGCTGACCCTCAAGCTCAGCCTGCCCACCGGCGAATGGCTCGAGTTGACCGGCCAGGTCGCGCACCACACGCCGCCGGTCGGATTCGGCGTCCGTTTTGTCAACGTTTCCCCCGAGCAACTGAAGGCCCTGCGCGACTTTATCGGGTACCTCAGAGACCCCGTCCGCCAGTAGTTTCATAAAGCCGGAATCCCGCCGGCATTCGCCGTATTTATTGGTTACAGCCTTAGCAACTCAGAAGAATTTAAAACGAAGTTGAATGTACAAATTCATCGTTTCATGCTACTACTGGCCGGCCCGAGAGCGGGGACTTCGGCTGCGAACCCTAAAGCTAAAACAGGAAACTGACGAGACTGGACGGCTGCTAAGCGGCTTCTTCCCGGTCAGCAGGCTCACAAATTTGGACCAACTCGCTTCTTCCATCGAACGGCGCGGCATGCGCAGGCTCAAAGTGAAGTGCGAGGTCGAGCTGCTGGCTGACCTTTCGCTGCTCGACGCCGACGCCGGCGAACCGCTCGAATCACTCATTTTCATGGGGCAGACCAGCGACCTCAGCGCCGCCGGGCTTGCTTTAATCATTCCCTCGACGATTATTGACGAACGGTTCTGCGGCGGGGACCACCGGCTGAATATTGCGCTGCACTTGCCGGAAGGTGTCGTCAAATTGGAGGTCAGCCCGGTCAGGTGTGAGCGGATTACGGGTGTGAACTCCGCGCAGGGGTATCTGCTGGGGACGAAGATCACTAACGTCAAACAGCGCGACCAGTTCGAGCGCTACATCGAGCGCATTTCCGATCCCCAACGCGCACATTGAAGTGAACTAATCGATCGACTAATTCATTCAGCCTGTTCCAGAAACTCTTTCGTACGCGCGTCTTGTGGTGAGTTCAGGACTTGTTCTGCTGGTCCGTGTTCGACGACGTGTCCGCCGTCCATGAACAGGATGTGATCCGCGACGCCGCCGAGAAATCCCATCGAGTGGGAAATGATGATCATCGTGTGACCGCGATCGACGAACGTTCTCAACAACGCGCGCAAACTGTTGATGCGCCGCGGATCGAGCGCGCTCGTTGGCTCATCAAGCAACAGCAGCGCCGGATGCATCGCCAGCGCTCGCGCGATCGCCACGCGCTGCTGTTCGCCCCCCGACAGCGATCCGGGATAACGCCGCGCCGCGGTTTTCAGCCCTACTGACTCCAGCAGTTCGTAAGCCTCCGTCTCAGCTTTCGTCCGCGACGTGCGCAGCACATGCACCGGCGCCTCGATGATGTTCCCCAAGACGGACAAATGCGGAAACAAGTAGAAGTGCTGGAACACAGTGCCGACCTTCAGTCGCAAATCTTTGACGCGGCGGCGATAGTCCGCATGTGAAATCCCCGCTTCGAGCCGCACGTTATCGCACTCGATCGTCCCGCCGTCGATCGTCTCCAGCCCATTCAGACACCGCAGCAACGTCGACTTGCCGCTGCCTGACGCGCCGATGATCCCGAGCACAGTCTGCGGCGGCACTTCGAAATCGATGCCTTTCAGGATCTGCGATTCGCCGAAGTGTTTTCGTAAACCCGTGACGCGAATCATGCGGTCGCCACCTCCGTTTCAGCCACTCGCTCCGTAGCCCGGTTGCGCAACCGCTGCTCGAGCAATCGCGCGAGGTGGGCCATCGGCAGACTCATCGCCAGGTAGAAAGCGGAAACAGCGACGCCCAGCAGCAGAAACTGCCCTGACGCGTTTGCCAGCTCACGATACGCAGTCGCCAACTCCCACACCGAGATCGCAAATGCAACCGACGTGTCTTTGAAAAGCGAAACGAAGTCGTTCGTCATCGGGGGCAACGCGATGCGAAACGCCTGCGGCAGAATGATCCGCCGGAATGCCAGCAACGGCCCCATGCCGAGCGAGTACGCGGCTTCCCACTGGCCGGTCGGAATCGCTTCGAGCGACGCGCGGTAAACCTGTGATTCGTACGCGGCGTAGTTCAGGCCGAGTCCGACGAGGGCCGTCAACCAACCGGGCATGGCGATGCCGATCACGGGCAATCCGAAGTAGAGAAACAAGAGCTGGACGAGCACTGGCGTTCCGCGGAAAAACTCGACATAGATCGTGCAGAGCGCGCGCAGCCACGCGGGTCCTTTCCACTGTCCGACGGCGAGCGGCAGTCCGAGCACGACGGCAATCACCATCGAGCCGAGCGCGATCAAAATCGTGACGGCGGCGGCGCGTGTGAGTCGCCAAAGCGCTTCAGTCCAGTTGAAAGTCGCGTCCGTCGGCGTGAAATCAGTATCGGAGGTGGTGGGTTGGATCCCCGAACGAATCGATGCCTGAAACTCGACCTGCGCGTCGTTCCATAGTCCCCACTTTTTCAGGATCGCTTCGAGCGTGCCGTCAGCGATGATCTTGTCGATCGCAGCGTCGACCTCACGTTTAAGCGCTTCGTCCCCCTGTCGCAGGCCGATGACGTACTGGCCACGCGTAAACGGCTCGCCTGCCGGTTTCAGCCGCGGATTGGGCCGCGCGTAGAAAGCCTCGGCCGGAATGTCAAACAACGCTGCGTCAACGCGTTTCAACTCGAGGTCGCGATAGGCGCCGACAGGATCCTGGTAGCTGCGAAACGGAATGCGTTCCTGTTGCAGCAGCCGCGACGCAGCGGTGTTTCCCAACGTCGCGACGACGAGGTTCTTGCAGTCGGCGAGCGAGTTGATCCGGTTATCGTCTTTGCGGACCGTGAGTTGAAGTTGAAAGATGTAGTACGGCTTGCTGAAGAGAATCTGCCGCGCGCGATCGCCAGTCGGCTCGAGCCCGTTGACGATCACGTCGAACGACTTGCGTTGCAGGGCGGAGACGAGCGTTTCCCAATCACTCGGAACAAACTCGGCACGCCGGCCCATCGCAGCCGCGAGCGCGTCGACCATCTCTTTTTCGTAGCCGATGTAGCGATCGGGATTGGCGGGGTCGGTGAAAACGTAAGGCGCGCCGCCACTCGGGTCGGCGCCCCAACGCAGGACCTGCTGGGCGTCGGCGGTGTTCCACAGGCAGAGAACACACAGGAGAATCCGGCAAAGTTTGATCTTGGGTGTTCCTCCTCGAAGGTCTTGGGGCTTGGGTCTTAGGTCTTTGGTTTTGGTCTTTTGACTCGCGTCCTTCTGCTAAAACGCAAAGACCTGAGACCAAAGGCCCAAGACCAAAGACCAAATCGAGTCAGGATTCTAGCCGTTGATGGCTTTCAGATCCAATTCTTTTGCGGGCCGGATGTCGGCCTTCAAAACAATCTCCATCTGGATTCGTGGAGATAGTGATCGACGATCTTGTTGAGATCCGACTGCCAGCGCCCGAAATTATCGTTCACGTAAATCGACGAAATTCATTTCTCATTTTCTTAAATGGCAAATGAGAATTGTCCAATGGGCAATAGCAAATGACGAAAGCGTTACGCACAAAGACGAACGCTTTCAGAAACCGGACTGATCCACCACTGGCATGAGTAGTCCCCTTGTCCCCTTTGTCGTTCGTCGTGTACATTCCCTCGTACTTGCACAAAATACAAAAGACAAATTACAAAACACAATCCGAGGAGCCCCATGTGTACTGATCGTCGAGACTTTCTAC
>DASURS010000354.1:0-11703 GCA_036279935.1 Pyrinomonadaceae bacterium | reverse complement strand
GATCGAAGACGTTGCGGGAGCGGTGAAAGAGTTGATTCAGGAGGGCAAAGTGAAGCACTTCGGTCTGTCGGAACCAGGCGTACAGACAATCCGCCGCGCGCACGCAGTGCAGCCCGTCACGGCAGTGCAAAACGAATACTCGCTTTGGACGAGGGGCCCGGAAGCCGAAGTGTTGGCAACGCTTGAGGAACTCGGAATCGGCTTCGTTCCCTACAGCCCATTAGGCCGCGGCTTTCTCACCGGAAAGATCGATGAAAACACCGCGTTCGACAGCTCGGATTTCCGCAACCTTCTTCCTCGATTCACCCCCGAAGCCCGCAAAGCAAATCAGACTCTCGTCGATTTACTGAGTGAAATCGGAAAACAGAAGAACGCGACCCCGGCGCAGATCGCGCTCGCCTGGCTGCTCGCGCAGAAGCCCTGGATTGTTCCGATTCCCGGTACGCGAAAACTGGAGCGTTTGGAGGAGAACATCGGCGCCGCCTCGCTCGAGCTGACGCCTGACGATCTTCGCGAGATCGACGCGGCCGCTTCGAGGATCACAGTGGAGGGCACTCGCTACCCGGAAAACCTTGAGCAAATGACCGGCCGCTGACCCGATCTGTCCAGATTTCAGACTTTATCGCGCGTGAGGTGGACCATCAGGGCGGCGGACCACCTCAGGAGCGGTCGCTCACCCTAAAACTCGCAAAAAACCTCGAAAAATATGGGATTTGTTGGAGACTTTGCCGCTTGAGTATGGTATATGAGTGTCCTGTCTGCTTTTTCAATCTAGTTCTCTTGGAGGTATCACACCAGACTATGGCGACCAAAGCCGCGACAGGCAAGAAGCGCATGACCCAATCGGAGGTAATCAACCACTTTTCCGAATCCACAGGCATGAAAAGGGCTCAGGTGAAGGAGTTCTTTGAGGAGCTGTCGACTCTAGCTGCACGCGAAGTGAAATCAAACGGCGAGTTCGTTCTTCCCGGATTCGGAAAGCTTGTGAAATCCGAGCGGAAAGCGCGCGAGGGACGCAACCCCGCGACGGGCGAAACCATTCAGATCCCCGCCAAAACGACATTGAAGTTTCGAGTTGGAAAGTCAATGAAAGATACCGTGCTTCCAAAAAAGTAACGGCCAGCACTTATTTTTCAGCAAACGGCGCCGCCCTCAACCCTCTTCGTGGAACTCGGGCGGCGCCTTTGTCATTAATCCTGCCATAACTCGCTGAGCCGCTTCTACTTACGCCCCCTAAGAACTAAAAACTTCGTCGCCGAAGAAAAAGAGGATTATGCCTTTGACACACCTTGAGAGAGTTTCTTTCTTGAGTTAGTCACTTCTCTTCCGCTTCTGTTTTGTCTTGTCCTTCGGTCACTTCGTCGGTCATCCATTTGGTAGTGCCTCTCTCAGCGTAGCCAATGAAGCGCTCTTCCCTCGCTCGCAATTCAGCCTCATGCATAGTCTGCGCTTGTACGCGCCTCTCCCTGCGCTCTTCCAGTGCTACTAATAGCCAATTGATAGGCACGACTATCGGCCAAGCTAACCCCAGTAGGAAGTCCAGTTTCGACGATTCGGATTTATGAGCGAACCAGAACCAGACCGCTCCGAATAGATAAAACAATACGACTAAAAGGATCATGAGGGTGGATTTACCTCTGGTTTGGTAAGTTTAGCTTGTCGTACTTCAAGAGAACATCGTTTAACTCCTTTGTCCTTGTCAACACAACCTTCCGTTTTATCTCTTCTTGCCTCCTTGAAAAACCGGGTTTTTCCTAGCTTTTCGTTCCCAGGTGTGTCAAGTGCATATTTACGAAGAAAAAGATGGACGACTCAGGGTTCGTTCGCTATAATCTCGCGTTTCGCTGACCACCCCTGCGGCATTGTGTACTAGACAACCTTTGTTTTTGGGGATTTTGCCCTGAATTCAAAGCCTTGCTATGGGCGGAGGCTGCATCCAAGGGGGTCGCTGAAGCATCTATAGTTCATACGTTGAAAAGGCAGAGATTCTAATTGGAGGGATATAGGCAATCGTGACTTTTGATACGCACCTGCCGCTTAACGAGCGGCTTATGAGAATTGACCATATTCAAGCCCGGCGCTATTCGAAACTGAACGGGCTTGCACTGCAGATCGCCACTGAAGGCATCATCCGACACTTGAAGGCGTGCGACCGAATGGACGTCAATCCCGAGACGTCGGCCGTCCGCGAGATCATCGACGATGCGCTGAACGGCCGCAGAGTGTTCGCGGAAACCAAAGAACACACCCGAGCGGCATAAGTTTTCTGACTTTCCTTCTTTCGAGAGAAAGAGATCGCCCGCAGTGGGCGATCTCTTTTTCATTTCACCCGAGCGAACGCACGTTTACGAATTCCGCCGGTCACGTGCTAACATTCGCAGGCCATTGACATTGATGCCCCTGTAGCTCAGCGGATAGAGCATCTGCCTTGTTGGAGCCTTAATGGGGAAGCCGTCTGGAACCCATTGAGTGGACGACCCTGTATGCGGGGACGCCCTGAGAGCCTCCGGTACTTCGATCACCACGGTCCAAGTAAAAATCCGAGAGGATTGGGTAATCCGCAGGAAACCTCGCGCCATTTTCAACGTGAGGGATCCTCAGAGACTATACGGGTCGGGACTGCGACGTCCAAGATATAGTCCAGCCAGCAACCCCGTTTTGAAGGGCGGTCAGGGAAAGCCTGATGCTGGAAGCTAAGCAGAGGGCCGCAGGTTCGAGTCCTGCCGGGGGCACCACGACAATCGAATATATGTGGCGGCATTAGCTCAGTAGGTTAGAGCGCCAGATTGTGGATCTGGAGGTCGTGGGTTCGAGACCCACATGCCGCCCCATTCCCATCCCTATTTTCTAATCCACTTCCTCCTGATCGGCTTTCTTGATCGAATACGAATCCAGGTAACGCAGATCGTGCCCGTGCGCGATCAGCAAATACGCCGAGTGCCCCGGACGTTCCTCGACTTCCCAGGTCAGCTTGTAGTTCCCCTGGTTGCTCAGACGCTGAGCTGACTGGAGATTCGCCACCTCGTCGTAGCGGATACGTGGGCCACCGCTGCGAGCGATGGCCGTCACGTAACGTACGCGCATTTCCGGATCGTAACCCACGAGCAGATGCGACACGCGCGGATCTTTCACGACCCAGACTTCCTGCCGCTTTCGCGTCTCACGCTCGAGCGTTCCGAGTTTCTCCAAACGAGCTCGCGCATTAGCTTTGCTCATGCCGAGCGCGACGCCCATGATTTCGTCCTTCGGTGTTGGCGCGGCAGTGCCGATCGCAATACCGAGAGCCAACAGCAGCACCACGCTACAAAATAGTTTGCTCTTCATATCGACACCTACCTCGTCTTCACACTGGCAATGTTTGAGTAACTTGACTTCCCTCCACCGTTGGCGGCCGCCACGCGGTAGAAGTAGGTCGTTTTGCGAAACGCAGTGTTGTCGGTATACGCCCGCACATTCGCGCCGACCGTGGCGATCTGGATGAACCCTCCGGACATTGACGTCGAACGCTCGACGACGAAGTTCGTCTCGTTGTCAGAGTTGTCGGTCCAGTTGAGTATCACCGATCCCTTGCCCTGCCCGTTGACAGCCGTAAACGCTGACGGCGCCGCCGGACGGGACTGGCACGCCGCGTTGCCGATCAACGTGTACCCGACCGCCGTGCTCGGACTGCCGTAGTTCGCGTTGTCGGGAACCACTGCAACCACCGGCACGCGCACGAAGATTCGCGACAACCTTGCGCCTGCTTGCGGGTTGCCGATCTTGCTGTTTGAAACGACCAGAGTGATCATGTCCGTCTGCGTGTCGTACTTACTGCCGGCGTCGAGGTCGCCAACCGTCGTCGCGGTACCCTGCGAGTTGTCCGCGTTGTGAATGTAAGTGCCGTACTTGAAGCTGACTGCTCCGAGCACGTCAGTCCTCATGTCGACGAAGTAGCCGTTGTTGTCGGCGCCTGTGAAATAGACGCGCCACTGAGTGTTAGGCGTCAGCGGATCAGTCAAGTCAGCCATCTTCAAGCTGAAGACCAACTTTTGAGCGCCCGAAGCGGAGAAAGGCTCGGCGATATGAAGCGAGCGAATGTCGTGTCCCGCAATTTGGTCCAGCGAGTCGCCGGCCGCATCCGTCATCACAGTCACGCCCAACCCACTGCACGGACTCTCTGACGACGTCGGAAAGACGCGAACTGAAGACGCGCCCTCGCCGTTCGCGTTTGAAGCAGTAACGCGATAGTAATTGTTCGCACCTCCGCCTGTGCTATCGGTGTAGGAATTGACGTCGGCGGCAAAGCTCGCGAGCAACGTTTCCGCGCCGCCTTCGACACCGCGATACAGTCGATAACCAGTGATCGGCGAGCCGCCGTCCTCCGGTATGGACCACGCGAGGTTAACTGCGTCGCCGTCTTTCGTCGCTGCCAGAAACGGCGGCTCCGGTTTCGCGTTGGTTGGAGGATCGAAAGCAGCGAAGAGACGCTTGCCGCCGGTCTGGCGAATGATCGTCGCCTTGGCGGCGCCATCGTTGTCGTTGCCGTCGATCTTCGCATCGGCATTGCGATCCACTCCGCGAATACAGTCAGCAGTCACGCAACCATCCGCGAAAGCAGCGAGCACGCGGCCTTGCTTGTCGACGGTTACGTCGTTGAAGTCGAGAAGATTTCGAGTTCCGTCAGGACACGTCGTGCCTTGAGTACAAACGACGCCGCGCTGCACGGGATCGTTCGGCGTCGCATTGGCAGTGACCCAGGTTACGCCGCCGTCGTAGGTTGTTGCGATAAAGCCGAACCACGTTCCCGGAAACGAGCGGTCGGTTCCTCTGCCACTGGCACCCGGCGTGGTCGAGCCGAGGAAGAAATACGCCGCTCGATCCTTGTCGCCGCCAATGACGGCGGGAAACACGCTGTTCTGAACTCCGAGCGACGAGCCAACGTCCTGCACGTGCTCCCACGTAGCGCCGCGGTCGTGCGACACCGCGATGCGAGCATGTCCGTCGCCGTCGGCAAATCCGAAATAGACCGTGCCGTCCGCGCCGAAGCCGACCGAAGGATCGGTGTCACCGGCGGAACTCTCGTTGACCGTGCGAATCGTCCATGACAAGCCGTTGTCTTCGGAAACAGCAACTCCCTGTTTGCCGTTGCACGACTTGTTCGGCACGTAGACCGTTCCGTCGGGCGCGACTTTGATATGACCGTGCAATCCGTCGCACTGGGCCAGCGTCCACATCGGAATCGCCACGCCGAAAGTGAATCCTCCATCGTCACTGCGCGCGATCTCGGCGAGGCCGATGTCCTGCGAAGCGTAGTAGACGGCGTTGGGATAGATCTTTGCATTCGGTCCGGGACGCTGAATCGCGCCGCCCTTCAAGGAGCCGTCCGTGTTTCGCGCGTATGGTCCACCGCCGATAGTTTGATGATCGACGCCTGAATTGACGCCCGATCCCTGGCTGATGGTCCAGCTCGCGCCGTCGTCGTCAGTAAACGACATCGCACTCGCTTTGCCGAGCAGTTGAGAAACGAACGTGCGGTTCGTGCGATTCGCGCCTGCGTCACTGTCGGTGAAAAGAATCGGATCGAGAGTTATCGCCGATGTGTTCCCGGCGCTGACATCGTCCCATGTCGCCGGCGCAGGCGAAGCCGGGTCGTCCCACTTAATGCGCAGCGTTTGCAGCGCGGCGATGAACATTGCATTGCCCGAATCCCAATTGACGCCGATCGTGGGTTCGCCCGCGGAGTTGCCCATCGCCGCAGGCGCCGCATAGGTGTAATACCGCGGCGCGCTTTCGGTGGACGGCGCCGGCGGAGGCGGTTGAGCGGGTTTGTTTTCGATCGTCGCGCTGCCGCGATACTGATCGAGAGCGGTGGCAAGGTAGTAAACGGCGCGAACCGTGTAGACGCCCGTGCCCTGGACCGCCGGATCGATCGTCGTGTCTTCCCACGTCAGCGGTTCGGTAGGCGACGTGGCGCCACGGCCGGAGCTGGCCACAACGGGGCCGGAGTTCGAATCCTTATGGATATAGAGATCGTAGTCTGTCGCCGGCAGCAACCATTCGATCTTGAGGCGTATTAATTTGTTGGACCAATCCGCCGCGGTCCCGCCTACGTTTATGGTGAACGTGTCGCACGTGAGACCTTCCTGACACAGATCTTCGGGATTGATTAAGCCCAGTGGCGCATTGAGAGCGCCGCCGCCGGTCCCAGTTCCGGTCCACGTGACTGGAGTTGTTGTCGTCGGATTGATGGTTGCGTTAGAAGGATTGGAAGCCGATGTTTTTCGAAACGCGGGTAGCGCGATCACCAGCATCGCTGCAATAAAACTCGCTGCTATCAAAGTCCGTAGTTGTCGCGACACCCAAGAATGCCGGGAATTCTTTCGGTGAGTCATTCGTGTCTCCCTGTCTGTGGACACAGTGGTGGCGTTCGCCAAGACCATGTCTTGAACCTGCGTCGGGGGCCGGTATTACTGCCCAGGGGTTTTGGAGGATATGACTACGCGCTCACTCTACCACTGAAGTTTTCAACCGCAGGTTAAGGTATTGTTGTGGTAATCATGAAGAATTCTTGTGATAATCGGTGGCAGTTCAGTACAGACGAGGAGAATGGTGGTTCATGCCTGACGAGCAAAGAGTAGCAAACAACTCTCAAACCTATGTTGCCAATGCCGATGACTTTCAGTTTGAGACGTTGGAGCAGAAGAACGGACAGGCGACTGTCATTCGTTTCCGGCTGGAAGATCCGCAATACCACGCAGGCGACGTGCTCGTCGTGTTAAGCGGCAGTGAGATTTACTTTCACGGGATGATCGGACAGCTCGCGGACGGTTGGGCCATCGCCAGCGACCCTCGCGGATCGTTACTCGCCGCGACGGTCCAATAATTAATCTGATAATCTACCTAACGTACCCGGACGGAAACGCGACCCGCACACCGGGCGTTGCCGATTTCACTTCGATCCGGTGAAAGCCTTTGTTCACGTGAGTGGACAGAAACGTCAGCGCCGCCTGCTTCTGTAGCGAGACGTCCAACTCGCGAAGAAACGGATCAAAACTCACCGGCGCTCCCAGTCCCTGAAAAAAAGCCATTCCGCCAGTCTCGTTGGAGAGCCGCAGCAGCGAGCTCTGCGCGTTACCCGCAAGCAGCGCATTTCCCGCGGCCGCGAGCGTGGGCGCATAGAACCCGTAGATCGCAACGCCACGACGCTGCGACTCGTTCACTGCGCGCTGCAAGTCGATACTCTGCGTCGGCGCCGACGAGTCGACTCCGCGCGAAATATCCAGACCATCAGAGACTAAAAGTATGGCCCGACGCCCGAGCGGCTGTGATTCGAATTTCTTGAGCGCCTCGACGACCTCGACGTACGGATTGTACGGACCGGCATTCGCGAACCCACTCGGCGCCCGTAACGATTTCGCCGCCTTTTCGAGATCCGGTGTAAACTTCTGCCGCACTTGCAGACTTCCGGTACGGAGATAGCCGATCATCACCCGCGAACCTTTCGGCAGTCCTCTGATGAACTCGGCGAGTCCCTTGATCTCGTTGGATACCGACGGAACGAGGTCGTCTTGAATCAACACCGCCAGCGTAATCGGCGAGGAACTGCCGAGTCCGCGAATCGAGATGATCGTTTGCGGGTCGCCGTCTTCAGTCACGCTCAAGTCGATGTTTTGCAGTTCGACGGCTTCCTGATCCTCGGGCATCCGAATCGTCAGGGGAATTGTCACCGGTCTGCCCGTTGGACGAGACGGCGTGCCGCTGCCGCTCATGTTCTGCGGCGGTTGGGCATGCACGGCCTGGCTCATCAGCGCCAGTCCAAAGAGACTAAGAATCAGGTAGAGTCGTCGGAGAGTCTTCATTGATCTTCTTCCTATCGTGTGGCGACATTATACAGGCCAGTTACAGGTTCGTTGAATCCGTGTTTCCCCGGAACCGCTGGGTGGCAGACGCCGTTCTCATGAGCTAAGATCTCGGCCAACAGGACTTAAGTTAATGACGGCTTTGACGAGTCAAACTAAAGGCAAGTTGTCGGGCAAGGACGCTAAAACCGCGCTCGCGCTCAAGCACGCGCCATGGATCGCTGTGCTTTTGGCCTCGGTTCCTGCTCCGCTCGTCTTTCTCACGCTGTTTTTGACGGCCGCGGCCACGGAAACAGCAGCGGTTTATCTGCTGCTGGCGTTCGCCTCGCTGGGTCTTGGCTTCGCGCTTGGGCTGGTTATCGCGGCCATTCTCCTCATGTACCGCAGAATTTGGCTCTCAAAATTGCGCGACCGGTTAGCATCGGATGGAATCACCGCGAATGAGGTTGTCTGGTTCCGGTCGGAGCTGACCTCCGCCGAGCGAAAGTCGCTGGCGGAAATCGAGCAAAGTAATCCGCTGCTGGCCGACGCATATATGGAAACGCTGGCAAATCGCCTCACGGCGTCGCGGATCATGGCGAGATCCCGCAAGGAAATGCTGCGAGTCGAGCGACACATTAATCGCGCGCGCACCGTGCGGACGGCTGAGTCGGCAGCGTTGCAGGAGGATCTGGCCGAGGACCACAAACGGCTCAAACAGTTGCACCAGCAGGCCAGCGAACACCTGAGTCAGGCCAAAACCCGGTTGCAGGTGATCGAAACGACCGCGAGCCGGAAACTAACCGAGGGCGAGACCGACATGATGATGCAGCGGTTGGGGAGCTCCCAGGATCAGTTGCCGCTGGTGCTTGAAATCGCCCAACTCGAGCAGCAGATTCTCCGCGAAGGCGTCAATCCCACCGCCGACAAAGCTTTAGGCACCGGAAGCTAACGTTCGTGGCTGGAAATCGGTAAGGCGGTAGACGCCCGGTGCCAGCCGTTTCGCAAATCCTTCGTCAACCAGCGCCCAGTTTCCCAAACCGGCTTCAGGCGATTTCAAACCCGTTACTCGCGCGAGCTCGCCGCGAACCGTCATACCTGCCGCCGCAAGATAAGCTCGCGCGATCTCCTTCACGGCCAGTTCCCTGTCGACGGTTTCCTGAAGTTGTTCGCTGAAGCGGGCTTCCGTGATCGACCAGATGTAGGTGAAGGTCGGTTCGTACAAGACTTCGCTCGGAATCACCTTCAGCCCGCGCTGCAACTCGGTTAACGCTTTGTCGAAGCGGGCGCGCTCGCTGATTCCACTCGCCTCGCGCAGGTCGCGCGTGCCCATCTCCCATTCGCGCCGCATGACTTTGAGTATTGCCTGCGCGTCGGGCGACAGCCGTGTCTTTTCGAGTTTTCGAGGAATTCCCCATAAAGAATTGAAGAAAGGGATCAAACGCGGCGCGATGAAGGTCGCGCGCCCGCGCAGCACTTTCCCATAAAAACAGCGACCGCGGCTCATCACTTCGTCTTTCAAGGTCCACGCCAACCTGCTCTCCGGATCCTTCTGCACGTTGCGCGGCATGTGCGCGTCGCGGCGGCCGCAGACTGCGACGTACAGCGATGGTCCAGGACGGCGCGAATCCGTCAGCGCCTCACAGAACCCCACGTCTTCGATAAAACGCTCCGCCTCGTGGACATCCTCGACGCGACACTCAGGATCGCGCCGCCACAATCGGTCGCGATAGACCTCGATCTCTTCCGGCAGCATGGGCGCGATTCTATCAAAGTGAACGACCGGTGCGGTCAATCTGAGCAATTCGGTCAGACTAAAACGCGCGGTCACTTTTCCTCATAACGTTAAGTCTTTATTCACGAGCAACATACGTGCGATGAGGCTTTGGCACGGTCTCTGCACAAAGGGTTTTGCCAAGTTCTTGTTGGCGCATGTCGTTGAAAACCCCCAGTACGGAGATTTAGGTAAGTGAAGTCGACGAATCGAACAAAACGCTTGCTCGCGCTCGCATTGCTGACGAGTCTCACTCTCGGCCCCTCAATCCTGAGCGGCAACCTGATGTCCGGCGTTGCTCACGCCAAAGGCAAACCCGGCCCGCGAACGGGCCACCAGCACGACAAAGTGGCAGCCGATCTTCGCGATCAACTGGGCAACACCAATTTGGTGAAAGTGATCCTTCAGCTCAGCGATAAACCGAGCGGCCAGCTCAACGCCCTGCTCGCCTCAAACGGCATCAAGATCAGAAAGCACTTCGATCAACTCAATTCATTCGCACTCGAACTACCAGCGTCGTTAGTCGAAACGATCTCAAATTTCTCCGAAGTCGCTTTTCTTTCACTAGACAGCGAAGTCCGTTCATTCGGCGGTCACGTGGCCCACACGACCGCCACTGACAACGTCCGCCAGATGAGCACCGACGGTGCGCTGGACGGCAACGGCATCGGCATCGCCATTCTCGACTCAGGAATCTACGGCGCGCACAGCGCTTTCACTGACACTCAAGGCGGCTTCTCGCGAATCGTCGTCAATCTCGACTTTACCGGCGAAGGCCGCACCGATGATCCCTACGGACACGGAACTCACGTCGCAGCGGCAGCCGCCGGCAACGGCCTGATCTCGCGCGGTGAGTACATCGGCATCGCGCCGCGAGCCAAACTGCTCAACCTGCGCGTGCTCAATTCACAAGGCATCGGCTCCGTTTCAAGCGTACTCTCTGCCCTCAACTGGTTGCTCTCGAACGGCTCGGCTTATAACGTGCGAGTCGCGAACCTCAGTCTCGGCATGCCCGCCGTCAACTCGTACCTCAACGATCCGCTGTGCCTCGCAGTGCGTGCGCTCGTCGACAATGGAATGGTCGTCAGCGTCGCCGCCGGCAACAACGGCAAGAACAGCGATAATCAGAAGGTCTACGGCCAAGTCCACGCGCCCGGCAACGAGCCTTCGGCCATCACTGTCGGCGCGGTCGACACGCGCGGCACGGACGGTCGCGGTGACGACGTGATTGCAAGCTACAGCTCGCGTGGACCGACCCGCAGTTTCTGGACCGACGAGTTTGGCGTCAGGCACTACGACAACCTGATCAAGCCCGAGATCAGCGCGCCCGGTAACAAGACCATCTTTGCTCAGTCGCCCGGCAACTACCTCGTGACCCAGAACCCCTCGCTGGACGCCAGGGTCAGCAACAACCCGACCCGGAACCAGATGATGCTCAGCGGAACGTCAATGGCGGCTCCGTTGGTTGCCGGCGCCGCAGCGCTCATGTTCGAAGCCAATCCGACTCTCACCCCCAATCTCGTTAAATCGTTGTTGATGTATTCCGCTCAACAACTGCCCGACTTCATCATGCTCGAGCAAGGCGCCGGCGAGCTCAACGTCGACGGCGCTGTTCGTCTCGCGAAACTCGTACGCACGACGCTTACCAGCACGACGTCACTCGGCGCGCCGCTCCTGGTTGCCTCGGCGCCGCAGCCGCAAACAACCATTACGACCAGCGATGGTCCCTACACCTTCTTCTGGTCCAAGGGCTTGATCGTCGGTCAGACCTACGCGACCGGCGCAGCGCTGATAACTCAGTATCAAAAGGTCTACGCCAAGGGCGTGCTGCTGGGCGACGGTGTGTTGCTCGGCGACGGCGTGCTGATTGGCGATGGCGTCTTGATTGGCGATCGGTATGGCGTCCTGATAGGCGACTCGACCAAGTTCACGAGCGGCGTCCTTATCGGCGACAGCATTTTGACAAGTGATGGCGGATCACTCGGCGAAGGCGCGTTCTTCTGCTCCAACGGCGTGCTGATCGGCGACGGTGTGCTCATCGGCGATGGAGTTTTGATCGGCGATGGCGTGCTCATTGGTGACGGCGTTCTGATCGGCGACTCACGCGGTGTG
>DASURS010000353.1:0-17021 GCA_036279935.1 Pyrinomonadaceae bacterium | reverse complement strand
TGCAGTCGGCAATCGGTTCGACGCGCTACGCGATGTTGGACCACGGTTGGGATCGGCTCACGCGCTTGCTGTCAGTATCCGGTTACGTCGGACCGGCGCCGGTGTCGCTGCGCGATTACACGCACATGATGAAGTTGCAGTCGATCCCGTCGAATCCGGCGTCGATCGAGACTGTGCGCCAGGCGTTTCACGACCTCGTTCTGCCGGAGTCGCTGTTGCAGACGCTCGGCTGCGTCATCAATTCACGTCGTTCACTGTTTCTAACCGGATTGCCAGGAACTGGTAAGACGGCAGTCGCCGAACGCATCAACGGCGCGCTGGCCGGCGCGATCTGGATTCCGTACGCGGTCGAGATCGACGGCCAGATCATCCGCGTGTTCGATTCGCACTGTCACGAAGAGTTTGCGAAAGAGGAGACTCCGATCGATTACGATCATCGCTGGGTGATGATCAAACGTCCGCTGGTCGTCGTCGGCGGCGAGTTGACGCTGGAGAACGCGGACCTGACGTGGAGCAACGCGGCGAAGTTTTACGAAGCGCCGTTCCAGATGAAGTCCAACGGCGGCACGCTCGTGATTGACGACTTCGGCCGCCAGCGCGTTGCGCCGCAGGATCTGTTGAACCGCTGGATCGTCCCGCTCGAAAGACGCGTGGACTATCTCGCGCTGCACACTGGAAAGAAGATCGAAGTTCCGTTCGAACAGCTCGTCGTCTTCTCGACGAACCTCGACGAGAACGACCTCGCCGACCAGGCGTTCCTGCGCCGCATGGGTTATCGCGCGCGCGTCGAGCCGCCTACGGCAGGCGCCTATTCCGACATTTTCAGGTACCAGGCGGGCCGCCGTGGCATCAAGGTCGAACAGCCGGTGTTGGACCACATCCTGAGGAAGTATCGCGAGGAGCGCCGGCAGATGAAAGGTTGCGAGCCGCGCGACCTGCTCGACCGCGCCACCGATATTTGCCAGTTCGAAAAACACAGTCTCGAACTGACGCCGTACATCGTCGACATCGCCTGGCGTAACTACTTCGGCACGTCGCACTCGTTTGCGGAGAAACCTTCTCAGGCGCCGTCGGCCGATCCATTAGAGTTATGAGACTACTTCTGATTGGAATACTGGTCGTCTGTTACTCGCAGCACGGATTTGCTCAAGTTCGTGAAGAGGTGAAGCTGAAGCTGGCGGACGGCTCGTATCTCATCGTCGATGAAGCGTCGGAAACGGCGCAGGGAATCTGGTACCGAAAGGGCAGTCTCAGCAATCTTCTTCCGAAAAGCAAAGTGAAGAAGATCGAGCGGACCACGATTGAACCGGACGCGCCCCCGGCAGCCGCGCCGAGCACGAACGATGACGATCACTTCGAAGTCACCGACGTCGTCGCCGAAGCTCCTGCACCGAAAAGCGGCAACTACGATCAACCAGTCTGGATCTTCCTGAAAGGCGGCGCGCGCGTCGAAGCCGACAGCGCGAGCGAATCTCCGGCCGGCGCGTGGTACAAGCGCGGCGGAATGTCGATCTTCATCGATCGCAGCCGCATCGATCGCATCGAGCTTGAAGGTGCCTCAGTGGCCAGTTCAGGAAAGAAAGCAAGCGGCTGGAGCACTGGAAGCGCCGGGCTCGACAGGCTGATCCGTGTGAACGGAAGCAAGTACAACGTCGATCCGTACCTGATCTTTCTTGTGATGGAGCAGGAGTCGCATTTCAATCCGCGTGTCGTTTCGCCGAAAGGCGCGCGCGGGTTGATGCAGCTCATGCCGGGAACAGCCGCGCGCTTCGGCGTGCGTCGCCCGCACGATCCGGCACAGAACATCTCCGCCGGCACACGTTACCTCCGCGAACTGCTGAACCGTTTCAACAACCGCGTCGATCTCGTTCTCGCCGGCTACAACGCAGGCGAAGGCGCGGTGGCGAAGTTTGGCAATCGAGTTCCGCCGTATCGCGAGACGCGTAATTACGTGAAGAAGATCAGCTATCGTTACAAGCGCGCCACCGCGCGCACCCGGAAACCGCAGAGTCCGCCGAGTTCGCAGAGTTCGACGCAATGAAACGAATACTTACCGCTGCTTGTCTGTGCGTTTCGCTGTTCGTGATCGCGGGCAGTGCTCAGGAATCTGGTCCGCTGACGAACGAGTCTGTCGTCAAGCTCGTCAAAGCCGGTTTCAAGGAAAAGACGATCATCACGATCATCAGCCACCGGCCCAACGTCTTTAAACTCGAACCCGAACAACTGATCCAACTCAAACGCCAGAACGTCAGCGAGAACATCATCCTGGCCATGCTCTCGACACAGGATGCCACGTTCATCATCGGCGACGACGAGTGGACGTCGGACGACGCATTCTTTAAAGGGCTGAACAAGAAACAACCGCAGAGCGGCGAGTCGAAAGACTCCGGAATGAATATCTTTGGAATGGGCGGCAGCTCGCAGTCTCGAAGCGAGTCGCGCGGCAACAACGGCGGTAACACTAACGAGGGAAGTGTGACCGGTTCGGCTACGGTTCGTATTATCAAACCGGTTGAAGGTGGCGAAGCGGCCGCGCCGAAGCTCGAGAAGACTCCGACGCTGAACAACGAAGGCGTGATCAAGCTCGTCGAGGCCGGGTTCTCCGAGGGCACGATAATCAAGCGGATCGAGGAGTCGCCAGTCGATTTCGACCTCTCACCGGGCAAGTTGGACGAGCTTTATAAGAAGCGAGTCACCGATGCGATCATCGCTGCAATGGCCGCGGCGATGGGAAAAGGCCGCTAGCCAAAATGCGACAGCAAAACCGAATTTAGGACGTGCTGTAGCACTGCGACACATCGCGAGTTCATGTTTCTGAACCGCTGACTTCACCTAAATAAAGCAATAATTCAACTTACATCTTGTCGGTCCTTAAGGCACACTCATTGCGAAGGATTTTCGGGCCTCAGAATGCCCCGAGATCAAAATAAGAGACGGAGAGCCGATGCGACCGATCAAGCATGCAGAGCGCGGACTGACCTTTATCGCAGGTGGTCTTTTTAATGCAATTCAATCCATTAATAAGTACAAGCCAAATCCCTCTTTCACTCCAAAATGGTCAGAGAAGCCCTTGCTCAAGTCGTGGCAGAAGAGCAAGCCAACTCTCGGATGGCCACGCACGACCGATTCGCTGTGTCCGAATTGCGTGATCGAGGCGCGCGAAGCGATCCTTAGCGGAAAGAAGGACGTCAGCGTCCTTATCAATGAGAAGGTCGGCGAGATCAAGGCCCAAATCATCGAGCGCGACGGCCAAATCTGGATGGTCAAGGACTGCCCGGTCCACGGCCACTTCGAAGACATGATGGCAATCGACTCCAAGTTTCTGACCCATATTGAAAAGATGTTCCCGGGCCGCGACATCGACGCCCACAACGACGAAAAGCTGCACAATCATGGTTCCAGCACCGTCAAGTACGGCCGCGGCGCGGTGTTGACCGTCGACCTGACCAATCGCTGCAACATGATGTGCGACCCGTGCTTCATGGACGCAAACCAGGTCGGTTTCGTTCACGAACTGAGCATGGACGAGATCAAGGAGATTCTCGACAACGCGATCACGATCAAACCGCGACGCCAGATGTCGGTGCAGTTCTCCGGGGGCGAACCGTCGATCTCGCCGCACTTCATCGAAGCGATCAAGTACTCGCGCAAAGTCGGCTACAACAGCGTGCAGGCCGCAACCAACGGCATCGAGTTCGCCAAGAGCAAAGAGTTCTGCCGGGAGGCTGCTGAAGCTGGTCTCCGTTACGTCTATCTCCAGTTCGACGGAATCGGGAACGACGCCAACAGCCACCGCCAGGTCGGTAACCTCTTCGACGTGAAGATGCGCGCCATCAACAACCTGCACGAAGCAGGCGTCGAGATCGTGCTCGTCACAACGCTCGTCAACGGCATCAACAACGACCAGGTCGGTTCGATCATCCGTTTCGCGCTCGACAATCCGAAGAAGATCGCGTTCCTCTCGTTCCAGCCGGTTTCGTTCACCGGACGTGACGAGGAGATCACCGAACAGCGCCGCCTGCAACAGCGCTACACGCTGTCGCACCTCGCGCACGACGTGAAGAATCAGGTCGGTATCACTGAACCGACGCGCGACTGGTTCCCGCTCTCGTTGATGGGCGCCTTCGCCGATTTCGCGGACCTCGTCCACGGCCCGAACGCCGAATGGGGCCAGGTTTCCTGCGGCTGCCACCCGAATTGCGGCGTCGGCACCGCGGTGATGATCGACAAGGAAAACAGAGAGATGCGGCCGGTGCCGGAGTTCCTGAACATTCCGGGCCTCGTCAAGGACATGCAGAAGATCACCGACGCCGCGCGCGGCAAGTGGATGTCGAACTTAATGATGGGACTGGCGCTTTTGAAGCACTACAACCCGTACAATTCGCCGTCGCAGTTCACGCTTTACGAGCTCTTCAAGAAGTTTGACAAGTCGTTCGGCCTGACCGGCAAGGACTACGGCAAGGTCGGCGGCGACCGCAGTACGCAGGACATCGAGAAGCGCCGCTCGGATCGCTGGAACTTCCTGTTCATCGCCGGAATGTGGTTCCAGGATCTCTTCAACTACGACTTCCGCCGCACCGAGATGTGCATCATCCCGTACGGTACGCAGGAAGGCGAAATCTCCTTCTGCGCCTACAACACGGGCATCGGTTGGAGAAACATCATCGAAAACATGCACCAGAATGCGACCGTCGCGAAGTGGTACCAGGAGCACGGCCGTCACGAGATCTTCGCCGGCGGCAAAGACGTTCACCTCGCCGACAACTCGCATGGCCTGATTCTGAACGAAGTCGACCTGGCCCGGCCGAACAAGCCGCAGATGGACGGCCCGAAGACGGCGCACGAGGAAGCAGTGATGATGCGCAAGCTTTATCAGGAGATGGTGTTGAACAAACAGTTAAATACCAAGGAAGCCGACAAGCCGGTCCAGATCAAAGGTCTGAGCCGCAAGAAAGAAGAACCGGCTGAGGCGGTCCTGGTTTAGTTAGAAGATTCACAGGAGGGACGCAAAAGGCAGGGATCAATCCCCAAATTGGTTCTTGCCTTTTTGTGTTTCTGGTTGTTTGTGGTTAAATATCCGTCCGATTTGATGAAAGGAAAAGCCGAGAACGAATGGCAATAGTTACAGTTAATCAGGGTGAATCGATTGAGAGCGCGCTGCGCCGCTTTAAGCGCAAAGTGATGACCGAGGAGATCATCAAGGATGCGAAGAAGCACGCCTTTTTTATTCCTCCCGGTCAGAAGGCCAAGTTGAAATCGGCCCTGGCGCGCAAACGAAACAAGAAGAAGGGCCGAATGCGCATCCCGCGCGATTAGTCCCTCCCCCGCACACGCCAACAGGCCGTTACTCTTATCTCACCAATCGGGATCATTTTCCGTTTGTCATTTGCCATTGCTCATTTGTCATTTGCTGTGCGCGTTTAAATGAGAAATGAACAACGATAAAAGGAAAACGGAAAATGGTTTTGCTGAAGTATGACGCGAATCTTGCTGACCAACGACGACGGCATTCATTCCGATGGGCTCATCAAAGTTGAAGAGGCCCTGAAGGAACTGGGTGACGTCTATGTCGTCGCACCCGCGTCTGAAATGAGCGGCGCGTCGCACAGTCTGACTCTCGCGAGGCCGCTGCGCATCCGGCAGCTCGACAGCCGTCACTGGGCGATCGACGGCACGCCGACCGACTGCGTCACGCTCGCGCTCAACAGGATTCTCTCCGAAGAGGAACGTCCGCAGATCTGCGTCTCCGGAATCAATCACGGTGGCAATCTCGGCGACGACGCGACTTACTCCGGCACTGTCGCCGGCGCATTGGAGGCGACGATCCTCGGCGTTCCGGGCGTGGCGCTGAGTCTGGTCGCGCGCGACAACTTCGACTTCACGCAAGCGGCAGCGTTTGCCGTTACGGCTGCGCGAAAAGTGCTCGAAGAAGGTCTGCCCGAAGGCACGCTGCTCAACATCAATCTGCCGCCGGGAGAGATCAAAGGCGTGAAAGTTACGCGCCAGGGGATCAAGAACGCTCGTCCAGTCATTACCGAACACATCGATCCACGCGGCAAGCCTTACTTCTGGATCGGCGAAGAGTACTTCAACGTGAACTCGGTCGAGGGCACCGATTATCACGCGGTGAAGTCCGGTTATGTTTCGGTGACGCCGCTGCGCGCCGATATGACCGACCACCAGGCGCTGCAGGCGATCGAGACCTGGAACTATCTGACAGACTCCGAACTACTCCATAAGAGCTAAAGCAAGTTAAAATTCTCCCGGTGCAGGCAGCCAACAAACATCGTCCGGCTTCACTCCAGGAGTATTCGATCCCCCGCGAACGCATGGTGGCGCGCCTGCGCGATCACTACGGCATCTACGACACGCGCGTTCTCGAAGCCATGCGCATGGCGCCGCGCCATTTCTTCGTCCCCGAAGCCTTGCAGAGTCGCGCCTATGGCGATCACGCTCTGCCCATCAGCGCCAATCAAACTATTTCCCAACCTTTCATCGTTGCGCGCATGACTGAACTGCTCGAAATCGATCGTGATAGTCGTGTGCTCGAGATCGGCGCCGGTTCCGGTTACCAGACCGCCGTGCTGGCGCAGATCGCAGCGCAGGTCTACGCGATCGAACGCATCGCCGATCTCGCGCGCGAGGCGCAGTCGCGGATACGAGAGTTGGGGATCTACAACGCCACTGTGAAGTGTTTCGACGGCACGCTTGGTTGGGCCGCGAATGCTCCATACGACGCCATACTCGTCGCCGCGGGTGGGCCAACTATCCCCGAGCCATTGATTACGCAGCTCAAGATCGGCGGCCGGTTGGTTGTGCCGGTGGGCGAGGCGCGCGACAGTCAGCGGTTGATACGAGTCGTCAAAACCGAACAGGGGCGCAAGGTTGAGGACCACGGCGGCTGCGCGTTTGTACCGTTGATCGGCCAGCACGGTTGGACCACGTGAGATCTCAGATCTGAGATCCTCGATTTCAAATCCAGGAAAACATGATTGCAAAAATAATTGGGATACTGTCGAGCTTTATCGTAGCTACGATTTCAACGCTCGGTTATTCCGGAGTTGTACTGTTGATGGCGATCGAGTCGGCGTGCATACCGTTGCCGTCGGAGATCATCATGCCGTTCGCCGGTTACCTGGTTTCGCGAGGCGAGATGAATCTATGGGCCGTCGGCGTCGCGGGTGCGGTCGGCTGCGTGCTTGGATCGCTGGTCGCGTACTGGGCCGGAATGTATGGCGGGCGTCCGTTTATCGAGAAGTATGGGCGTTACATTTTGTTGTCGCGGCATGATCTCGACATCGCGGATCGCTGGTTCGCGAAGTATGGCGAGTGGATAGTGTTCACTGCGCGGCTGCTGCCGGCGATTCGCACGTTCATCGCGTTTCCGGCTGGTGTGGCGCGGATGAATCTCACTCGTTTTTGTATCTACACGTTTGCCGGGTCGCTGCCGTGGTGTCTCGGGCTTGCTTACGTCGGGCAGAAGCTTGGAGAGCAGTGGGACAAAAACGAGACGTTGAAGACGTGGTTTCATCGTTTCGATTTTGTCATCGGCATCATCGGTGTGCTGGCGGTCGCGTGGTGGGTTTGGCGGCATATCAAGCACTCGCGGATGCCGCCCGCCGAGTCATAGTTGTGTTGATGGAAGTTGAATTCGATCTTGCTCGTGCGCGTCGCGAAACGCCTGGTTGTGAGAATGTGCTTCACTTCAACAACGCGGGCGCGTCGTTGATGCCGCAGCCGGTGCTCGACGCAGTCGTCAATCACTTGCAGCTCGAGGCTGCGATTGGTGGTTACGAAGCGAAGGAGAGGGAGTGCGCTGCTGTCGATCACGTTTACGATGCGGCCGCGCGTCTGATCAATTGTTCTTCCGATGAGATCGCGTTTATCGAGAACGCCACGCGTGCGTGGGACATGGCGTTCTATTCGATACCTTTCCGTTCCGGCGATCGCATACTCACCGCGAAATCGGAGTACGCCAGCAACTACATTGCTTACCTGCAAGTCGCGCGTCGCACGGGCGCCGTTGTCGAAGTGATTCCGGATGATGAGTACGGACAGACGTCCGTGAGCGCGTTGCGCGACATGATCGACGAGCGCGTGAAGTTGATCAGTATCAGTCACGTGCCCACGCAGGGCGGGCTGGTTAATCCGGCGCAGGAGATCGGTGCGGTGGCGCGTGAGGCGGGCGTGCTTTATCTGCTTGACGCGTGCCAGTCAGTCGGACAGATGCCCATCGACGTGCAGGAGATCGGGTGCGACATACTTTCGACTACCGGGCGCAAGTATCTGCGTGGTCCAAGAGGGACGGGCTTTTTGTACGTGCGCCGCGATCTGATCGAGCAACTCGAGCCGCCGTTTCTTGACCTGCACGCCGCGAACTGGATCGACGAGAGTCGATACGAGATTCGTGATGATGCGCGGCGTTTCGAGAATTGGGAGATGTACTACGCAGGTAAGGTCGGCCTCGGCGTTGCCATCGACTACGCGCTGAACTGGCGTCTGGACGTTATGTGGCCTCGCGTCCACTCGCTCGGCGAACAACTCCGCTCACGATTGCTTGAACCAGGCGGCATCGCCATTCACGACCTGGGCCGCGAGCGCTGCGGCATCGTCACGTTCACGGTCGACGGCGTCTCCGCCGTGGACATCCAAAAGAAACTCGCAGCCGAAAACATCAACGTCACGGTTTCCTTCGCCGACAGCAACCGCCTCGATCTCCCCTCGCGCAACCTCTCCCAACTCGTCCGCGCCTCGGTCCACTACTTCAACACTGAAGACGAAATCGATCGCTTCTGCGGGACCGTTCGCCGACTGAAAAGTTCGTGATGACAATCAGGCCACAGTGATCGTTCGGCGTGCCATGATCTGGCCGTTTGCGGCGTCGGCTACGAGGACGACGACGGGACCGGGACTCGCGGTGGTCAGAGTGAGAGTTATTTGCTCGTTGTTCGTAGCGACATCGATGCCGGCGAGGGCGCCGACGAGCGTGATGTTTCTGCCGTCGCTGGAACGAAGGGTGAGGGGAGTGCCGGCAGTCAGGTTGAAGCCGCCGGTCGTGCTGTCGAGTGTGAAATGCGGATTGACGGTGATCTGACACGTCACGGGCACAGTCGTCGATCCTGCTGGACCAACGGGAATCGTGATCGTCAACGTCGCGACAGCTTCCGGCGGATCGTTCGCGCGAATGAGCATGTTCACGACGCCACCGTCGCGCACGAACGCCTGCGTGTTGGCAGGCACGTTCGCCGGCGCGCTGAAGTCGGGCGTCAGCGTTGGCGTTCCCGTGACTCCCGTCGTGATGGCGGCGATCGAAAACGGAGCGGGAATCAGCAGGACGCCAGTTCCGCCCGGCAGCAGCGAGTTGATCGCCGGATCGGCTGGATTGTCAGTCGCGCGCAACGGCACGGTGTCGACGAGTCGAATCTGTAATCGCCGCACTGCGACGTCGATGTCAGCCGGAATATTCACAACCGGCAAACCCGAGTTGAATGTGCCCGAAGCTGCATCGAACTGATGGAACCGGCTGATCTCGACGTTCTCTGTCGCCAACCCGCCGGGCGCTGCCGCCGGCGCGATTCCCTGCATCACGATTTCGAGATTGTTTTGGACCGTCGCGATCGCGCCTGACTCCAGCAGCGTCGCGCGATACACGCGATTGCCATTTGGCGTCACTGCAAACAGCGCGCGTTGAAACGGAATGAGATCGAACGGCGTGCCGCTGGTGTCAGTGACGGGCAGGTTCGAAAGCGTCACTCCAACGTCCCCGACGTTGCGCGTGAACGTGATGATCTCGGGAAAGCCGTTGGTCTCCGCGTCGAGCGATGCGGGAAGGTTGGAAATCGTCTGCCCGGTGATGGTGTGACTCCCCGGCCGCGTGAAAGCCACGAACGCGCCCGAGGTTCGCTCGAGTGTGCTGTTAACCGGCATCCATCCGCGATCGCTGACGCCTGTCAGTCCGAGGTTCGCGTTCACTTGCGAGAAGACGTCGGAGACGAACATTCCCGCCGGCAGTCCGCCGGTAACGGTCGGCGTCACCGCGATAAACTGCTGCGCGTTGGAACCGGGCGCATCCTGTGAGGTCAGCGCGATCATGTCCTGCGGCGTATTGGTGTCGCGGATTGCGCCGTCTTCCGTGAGCCAGTAGCGGGCAACGTCGCCGACGACGGCAATGCTGCCGTGCAACGATCCGATCGGGCAGTAAGTGTCGCCGCTGCGATGCGACGCTTCCTGTTCCATGTGCGATCGTTGCGCGTTTGCCTGTTGAAATGCGTTGTCGTACCAGAAGTAACCGAACGCCGGCAGCACGGACCAACCCTGCGTGCCAAACAGGTACCGGGCGGAACGCGCGAAGATCTTGCCCGCCAGACTCGTCGGCTTCGCGCGGTACACGATCTGGCCCCACGGATCGTGGATGTACTGCATCCAGCCGAGATGCATTTGATTCAGCAGGAACTGATCCGAGAAGCCCATCGGATCGTCTTCGCCGATCTTGGCGATGAAGTATTCCTCGGTTTCATTTCCACTGACGAGCGTGGCGTCTTCCACTTCAATGAGGCCGTTGTCGCCGACGAAAGTGACCACGGTATTGAAGCTGTGCCCGCCGCTGCTGCGAATGTGGACCCGATCGTGAACGGCGAGCGTCAATGTCTGCGTGCCCACTCGCTGCACTTGTAGCGAAGCCGCACGATTGCGATCCGGGAACGTCGCGGGAAAATAATCGTGCCAGTTCGGGAACAACGCGCTCGACGTCGAGTACGAAGAGATGCGCACCTCGCCCTGGAGGGGCACGGCGGTCGCAAGCACGATCGTCTGACCGGTGATGCTTTGCACCGGCCGGACAAACGTTTGATTACCTGACTGCAACGCGAGCAGTGAACCGGCTGCGGCGCCTTCCACGCGCCCGTTCGCGGGCAACGTAATCGTGATGTGATCCGCCGCGAGCTGCGCCGTAACAGAGCTGCGCGCCATGCCGCGAATCCATTGAATGAACATCGTAATGAGCCAGATCACGCCGCCCCAACCGAGCACGGCGATCTGGTTCATCAGCCCGCCGACGGTCGTGAACTGCATGATGTTCACGATCCACTCGCCGATCTCGACCGCCCCGCTCTCTTCACGCCTCGCCTGCGCTGCGCCGGCGGCGATGTTCTTTGCCGCCAGCTTCTGCATCATCTGCTGATTGAGACTGTAGACGTCGCCGTTTTTCGCGCCGAGCTTGACGATCTCGGCGCGCCCGCTCTGCGCGACCTGCACGTAATCGTCGGCGTTTATCGTGACGCCTGAAACGGCAGGGATCGTGATCGAGTCGGTCCCGACGGTCGCCGGAACGTAGCGGCCAAACTCCGGCATTCCGGCGGTGCTGGCGAGGTCCGTGATCATCTCGATGATCCACAGCGGGAAGTACGCGAAGAGCCATGGACCAAGACGCGCCGATTGATGCGTGTGTGTTAGCTCGTGATCTTCGAGCGCCTGACGCCGGTCGAGTTCCTTGCTCACGTTCTCGTGATCTTCCGGCACCCGAACTTTACCGCTGTTGAGATTTCCATCGACGCGGCGCGTGGTCCCGATGTACGGGACGGCGAGGATCAGTCCGGTCAGCGGCGAGGTCAATGGCGTGTCGAGAAAGATCAGCGAAGCGCCGTCGAGCGTGAAGCTTGCGGAGAAACCCGATCCTGCAGCGGTGCCGGCGGGCGGCGCTGCCTGCGCGGGCAGCGTCAGCGTCAGTGGAGCGGCGAGCCCCGGCGTGCTGAGGAACTGGATATCGAGCGTTTGATTGCCGCTGCCGGGCCTCACGGCGAAAACGTTTTGCCCGTCAACGATGCCGAGTCTATTGTTGTTGAAGTTGAACGAGCCTCCGGTCCAGAAGTCGAAAGCGTTGGGCGTCCAGACGCTGAAACGAACTTGCGATGACGGCAGCGATTCACCGTCAATACCGAGTCGAGACGAACCCGTTGTGGGATCCTGCACGTCCAGGCGAGTCACGGTCAGGTTCGTCACGCTTGGCGGAATAACCGCTTCGTCATCCGCGCCCGTGATCGTCGTGCCGTTGACGAACTGCACGCGATAGAGACGCTCGCTCAGGGCGACGACGAGTTCGTTCTGCGCCGTCCCGTTGACGGACGGCGTGCCGACAATCGGGCTGGGACTGTTGACCTCGAATCCACCATCGGCATTCGTGGTGACGAGAAACGCGTTGGCCAGCATCGCGGCGACGATGGCCGCGATCGTTTGTTGAGGCGTTTGTGTCGCGGGATCAGAGACTACGGCGATTCCGATCGTTCCCGCCGGCGCTGCGGCGGCATTTGTAGTGTTCGTGACCGTGATGAGCGGCGCGACGCCGTCGTTGATTTCAAACGTATAGTTGATGTTGTTGCCGGCGGCGTTGCTGATAACGACCGACACTGTGTCCTGAAGTGCGAAAACGAGCCCGACTGCCGGCGTAAAGGTGAAGCTCGACGTCAGAACCACGCGCACCAGTTCGCCGATCGCGAAGCGCGGAAAATCGCTCGTTACCGGCGCGCCGCCTACAAGCACCGCGGGTACGGACGGCAGCACGCGAAACGTCCTGTCTCCGCGACGAAGGCCGGTGTAGGTTGGCCCGGTTGGTCCAAGCAGCACTGCTTCGAGGCCACTGGCGTTCAGCGTCAGGTTGCGGCTTAGCGTAATCGTCAGACGCAGACGCAGCACGGCCGCGGCTTCAACATTCGCTCCCGATTGCAGAACGACTATCTGACCGGGCAGGAGGTTGCCCGGCGCTGAGTTTGGATCGATCGTGACCTGGGCCGTATCGCCGGTGAGAGTAGCGCCCCCGACGATGTTCGCGCCTGCCGCGACTGCCGCGCCCGTAAGCTCGATGACATTAAACGCCTGCGCGCCTGCCGGCGGCGCGGCGTTGAGAGCGAGCACCTGCGCAGTCGTCAACGAGATGCCGCTGACGTCAGGCGCTTGCAGTGTGAAGCGATCGACGCTAAATGCGGCGGGGTTCGCGTCAGGCAGCGCCTGGCTCAGGATGATCGCGTCGTAGGTCAAAGCAACGATGCGACGCGTGGCAATGCCGGAGCCTTCAACCCAGACGAACCCTGACGACGGAGCAGTGCCCGCGCGATCCGGCGTGTAAGTGATCTGCTGCTGATTTTCCGGCGTGCCTGAACGCCGGCCGACTGCCGGAAGCGGCGCGAGGCTCTGCCAGTTCACGGCAGTCCCGTTGCCGCCGAGCGGCGTGAGCGCGCGATCGACGGTGATCTCCTGCCCGTTCACCGATTGAACGATCGTCGCAATCGCATTCGCGGCTGGTCCAACGACCACGCCAGTGCCTGGACCAGGAACTGTTCCGGTATCGATGCGCAGCACGTTGGCGTTGCCCGTCAGTGTTCCGTTGAAGTTTCCCGCCGCCACGGCGGGACGAATACGCAACGAGTTGCCGAGACTCGATGGCAGCGCCTCGTCGATTGAAAGCTGCGCCTCGAGACCCGTGACTTTGTCAGCACCGACGACAGCGCCGCCGCGATTCATGCGGACGACAGTCGAGTTGGGACGGTAATCGTTCGACGATCCCGCGAGATTCAATCTTTGCGCAACGCCGGCAACCGGTGTCAGGTTTTCGGTTCCAACGAGCGCGGACAGTCCTTCCAAACGAATGCCGCTCGTGCCGAGTCCCGCGCCTGCCGTGTCCACGCGCACGAGTGTCTTTCCGTTCTCTTCTTCAGCATCGAGGACGCGCGCGACTTCGACGACAGCCGTGAGCGAGCTCAGCAGCACGAGTCCATTGACAGCGAGTCCAAAGCCGGTGCCGTTCAACGTGAGCAACGCGCGTTGCGCTATCGTGCCGTTCAAAACAGCGCCTGATGGTTCGAGCTCGACGAGTGTGCCCGCCTGTTGCAGCACGCCTCGTTGAACGGCGTTGAGATGAAAACCACCTGACGGAAACGCCGGCACGAACGAGCCGGGAATCACGGCTTCGGAGGTCCCGCCGTTGCGAGACCAGTTGAGCAGGTTGGCGCCGTTCGGCGGAGTGCGCTGCCCGCGCATGATAAAGGGTGCGTTGTCCTGTGGATCGCAGTGCAGGACCGTGCCGTAGAGTCGCGGCTGGAACCGCGAGTTCGGCGCGAACACGCGCGCGTGTTCGAGGTTTGTGAAGTTGACGCCGGGCGCATTGACGAGAAACTGATAGGTCCAGGTGCGTGTCGTCGGCTGCCCCGCAGTTGATTGAAGACGTGCGAGCCAGCCGTCACTGCGAATCGCGAACGAGTCGTAGTTGTTGGCGCTGATTCCCTCGATGTCGAAGACGCCGCCCTGCGGCGTGGTGGCCGCGATGGCCGCGGCGCTGGCGATCATTCCCAATGGAGACATCTCGAGGTTCAACCACATGCCGAGCAGACTGCCGATGGTGTTCTGCAAACTCCACGTCAGCGAGCTCGGAATGAGCCACCAGTAATCGGAGATCGCGCCCGTCGGGTCGGCCAGCGTCATCGGGTTGTTGCGGCAGACTGTGTATGGACCAGACGCCGGCAACTCGACCGCGAGCGGCCCGGTGTAGCCGGCGGCGCGACGCGGATCGCTTGCTTCACCGTGCATCGGATCGGGCGCGTCGAACGATCCGGTGAACGGATCGAGCCGGCGAAACGGCAGATACACGAGACCATCGCTGACCGCGCCACAGAACAATCCCGGTACGTTTCGTTCGTGAAGCAGTGACTCACCAAACGCGTCGCGCGGAATGCGACGGACCGAGTCGCGCGAGATGACGGTGATCGGCGTTCCCGTGAGGTCGAGCGAGTAGACCATCGCGAGCGGCTGGCCCACGCTGCCGGCGATGCAGCCGAGACAGTGATAGCGGTCCCAGACGTACGTCAGCAGAACGTTGCCATCGTTGTCGGTGATGGTCCAGAGGCGGCCGCTTGCGTCGCGGTTCCAGTTGCGGACGGTTGCAGACGAGGGCAAACGTGTGCCGCCGGCGTCGTAGACGATCTCCGTCGTGCGGGTCTTCGTGCGAACGGAGAGCGGGCGGCCGTCGTCAGCACGCGTGATCTGTCGCAGTCCGTGTGGAGTGTCGATAACGGTGAGATAAGGACCGGAGTAGGCGTAAAACCAATCGCCTCCCGCGCCGTGGCACGAGACGATCCTTTGCTGGTCGTCGTAACCGACTTTGACGCCGTCGATCTCGGTAAGCAGTCCTTTCGCGTCCCAGGCAAACGACTCGACCCAGGTTCGTCCGAGCGCGTGCATCGTTCGCAGCAGCCCACCGGGCAGCTCGGTCTGGAGTGCCGTGACGAAACCGCTGTCGAAGACGATCCGGGTTTCTTCGCTCGCATCGTAGTAGACGCGCCCGCCGCCAGTGATGCGCAGCAGCCGTCCTTCCTCGGTGCGCTCGTAGACGAGGTGATCGACCGTGCCGGGAATGCGAAAGTTGATGCAGCGTTCGTCCATAACTATCCCACTGAAACTGACGCTGAAGCGCTGGCGCTGCCGGTAGCGAAACGCAACGATTCGAGCAGCGCGACAATCTCGTCGCGAATCGCGTCGAGCGCGTGTCCGAAACTCTCGACCAGCCGTGGTCCAAGGTTGTTCACGGATTCGATCAGCGCATCGATGTCGATCTCGCCGAGCCGTTCGCCGACGGTGTCGAGCGAAGCGCCGATGCCTTGCAGTCGCGTGGCCGGGTTCGCCTGCTGGAGACGAGCGACGGTGGTTTGCAGAAACGTCAAATCGCCGAGCAGCGTTTCCGGGTTGAGCCCGCGCAGTTGATCCGCGACCGCACGCACAACCTGGAACAGTTCCTCCGCCAGGATGCGTGGATCGTACGCCGCGACGACGCCGCGGATCACCGCGTGAATTTCGGCGAGCTCGTCGGCCAGTCGCGCCGGGTTGAAGAGATCCAATTCATCGCGCAGCACGTCGAGGACGGCGAGGAACTTCTGCGCCTGCGTGCCCGGATTGAGCAGGTTCAGAATGGCTTTCAAGCGTTCGACGAAAGCGCGCGCGTCCGGCAGCAGGTCCTGCATGATCTGCGGCGCGCGTTCGAGGACGAGATTCACGATCGCATCCATCTCAGCGGCGATCGGTTCGGGATCCAACGCCGCGAGCAGACGATCGATATCGCCCGTGAGACTCGACAGCGGCGACGACTCCAGCGCGACAGCCGCACGTTCGAGCGAAGCTGCCACTGAGCCGCCCGAGTGCGACGCGGCCTGCCGCGCGGCGGCGCGTGTTGCGTTTACAGAATCCTGCAACTCGGCGCGGATCGACGATGGGCCAACGAGCGCAAGGACGTCCATGGATGCGCTGAAGTTTGCTTGTCCCTTGAAGTTTGCATTCAACGCAAACTGGGCGCGGAGTTGCGCCGGGCCGAGCAGCACCAGCATCTCTTCAAACGAAGCGTCGAGCCGGCTTTGGATTTCGAACAAAGCGGACTGTACCTGGCGCAACTGTCGCGCGAGACCCGCCGAGAGCCCGTCGATGGCGTGAAGCGCGTCTCCTGCTGGTCCAGCTTCGAGCGCGGCCAGGATCTCGCGCAACTTCGCGGGCAGGTAGCCGAGCAGACGGATGGCGTCGCCGGGATGCACTTCGTCGCGGTTCGGCGGCAACGTCGTCGTCGGCGCCGCACGCTGCGAAGGATCCGCGACTTCCGTCTGGCTGTCAGGATCGATTTGCCGCAACGGCGCGACTACGGATCTGCCGACGACGTTACCGGCTGAGTTGTAAGTCTGTAGCACGGCTGTTGACGTCGCTTGCGCATCCGGAACGGGAATCTGGCCCAGGATCGAATCGTAAGCGTCGATGACGGGCGCAAGCAGCGTGCGCGGGTGCGCGCGATCGATCAGGTCCAGAATGGTTTGAAACGGCCCGCGAATCTGTTCGGCAATTGGACGCGGATCGAGTCGTTCAATCGCGTCGGCGGCCTCGTTCAGGAAGCCGGTCACGTCCGGGAGCAGGGAAGCGGGATTGAAGTTGGCGATCGTGTTCAGGGCCTCGTTCACTTCCGCGGTGATCGAGTCGATGAGCTCCTGCGGCAGCAGATTTTG
>DASURS010000352.1:0-11918 GCA_036279935.1 Pyrinomonadaceae bacterium | reverse complement strand
AAACCAGGTTAGAACGTAAGACAGAGTGAGAACGGAAGACAGTGGGGGTTTACTGTTAAGTTCCCTTTGTGCCTTTTGTGTCTTTTGTGCCTTTTGTGGTTAAGACAACGCGGCGACTGCGAGACTGTGAAAGCGGCGGCGGACGGCGTTGATATTTGCGAAAGGAAGCTGGCGCGCGTGTGTGCGGTTGGTGAGCAGGATGAAGACGCGCCGGTGCTCCGGGTCGATCCAGAGAGATGTGCCCGTGAAGCCGGTATGTCCAAAACTGTCCGGTGGCAGATCGACCCCGGCAGTCGAGTCTTTCGTGGCCGCGAGTTGCCACGCGAGCGAACGCGATTCTTCGAGACCGGGCGTCATGTTGGTGCGAAACAGTTGACACGTTTGCGGCGCGAGTAGCTTCGTCGATTCGGCAACGAACTGTTGGGCCATGACGAACGTGTCCGCCGCAGTCGAAAATAGACCCGCGTGTCCTGCCGCGCCGCCGAGAAAGTAAGCATTACCGTCGTGGACCTCGCCCCAGATCAATCGCTGCCGTGAGTTTTGATAAACGCCGGCGCCGGTCTGTTCGCACATGTCGCGCTCGTAAACGTTTCCGTTCTCGCACGCGGCGATTCCGGTTTGCAACGCGATTTCGGGATTAAAAAACGTCTGCTTGAGGTTCAGCGGGTCGAAGATCTCGTGTCGCGCCATGTCGGAGAGTAACTGGCCCGTCATCCGCGCCAGCAGAATCCCCAGCGCGATGAATCCGAGATCGCTGTAGACCACGCGCGTGCCGGGCCTGTACTCCAGATCGAGATTGGCGATCGCCCCAGCCGCACGCTCAGGCTCGTCTTCAGCGAGTAGATACAGCGGCCGCCACGCAGGCAGCCCCGCGCTGTGCGTCAACAGTTCGCGGATCGTAATCATCGATTTGTCCGTGCGATCGAACTCCGGCAGGTAGTGAGCGACGGAACTGTCGAGCGTCAGCTCGCCGAGCTCGATGCGTCGAGCGCAGAGCATGCCGGTGACGAGCGGCTTCGTCAGCGAAGCGAGATCGTAAATCGTGTCGAGCTTGTTAGTGATGCGATAGGGTTCGACGGCGGAATGACCGAACGAGTCGGTGAAAATTATTCGATCGTCTTCGCCGATGACGTACACGGCAGACGGGAAGTCGCCCGCGTTGATCCGTTCTTCAAGCAGGGTTGAAATTCGATCTGTGTCATTTGTGTTCGACATTCAGCTGCTCAGAATGCGCCCTAATCTTCTCCAGCGTCCGCAACGCCAAACTTAACGCATTGCGTCCCTCGAATCCTGAAACCGCGACCGGCGCTCCATTGTGCACCGATTCAAGAAACGAGACGATCTCCGCGCGCAAAGGCTCGATGTCGACTATGTCTAAACGTCTCACGCCGACGACGGGCCACGTTCCCGGCTCTTTCGGCGGCGCGAGACTGCTGATTGAAGCGTGTTTGGTCGCGTAATCGATTGCGACATAATCGTGCGGCTGGAAAAAGCGCATCTTGCGAATCTTCTCCGTGCCCACGCGCGACGCAGTGATGTTCGCAACCGCGCCGGACGAGAATTCCAAACGTGCGTTCGCGGCATCGACCTTGTCAGTCAGAATCGCGATCCCGACAGCGTGAATGTTTGTGACTTCGACGTCTTCGCCGACCAGCCATTGAACGATGTCGAGATCGTGAATCATCAGATCGAGCACGACGTCGATGTCCAGCGAACGCGCGGTGAACGCGCCGACACGATGGATCTCGAAGTAAACGGGATTGCGCACGTGCGGCCGCAGCGCAACCATCGCAGGATTGAAACGTTCGAGATGTCCGACCTGGAGCATAGCGCCGCCGGCTTCAGCCGCCGCGATCATGCGATCCGCTTCGTCAAGCGTGCGCGAAATCGGTTTCTCGACGAGGACGTGAATGCCGGCTTCGAGCAGGCCACACGCGATCTCGCAGTGCGCTTCCGTCGGAGTCACGAGACTGACGGCGTCGACGCGGCCGATCAGTTCCCGCCAGTCCGTCGTCCACTCGGTTTCGCGTTCGGTAGCGATTGCCTGCGCGCGCTCGGCGTCGAGATCGCAGACTATGGCGAACTGCGACACGCCTTCGTTCGCGAGTGTGCGATGAATACGGGCGTGTTGGCTGCCCAAACTGCCGACGCCGATGACTGCTGTACGTAAAGACATTCTTTTTTGCTAATTTAGACCGCGATTACGGATCGGAGCCGAATATACTTGCAACCTTCTGCGCTTGCCAAGCGAGTCTACATCGTACTTTTTTTCGCCTTCATCGCCTTTTATCTCTACGGTCTCGGACAGTTGCCGTTGCTCGGACCGGACGAGCCGCGCTATGCGCAAGTGGCCCGAGAGATGTTTCAGCGCGACGACTGGATCACGCCGACGCTCGGCGGGCACACGTGGTTCGAGAAGCCGGCGCTGCTGTACTGGATGATGATCGCGGCTTACCGAATCTTCGGCGTCAGCGAATGGTCCGCGCGATTGGGACCGGCCCTTTGCGGGTTGTTGACGATTGCGGCTGTTTGGCGTGTTGGCAGCGCTGCCGGGTTTGGGTGGTGGAGTTTACTGGTGACGGCAAGTTCGCTCGGCCTGATCGTCTTTTCGCGTGCGGCGAGTTTCGACGTCGTGATCACGATGACGGTGACATGGGCGCTGGCATTCTTTCTGTTGTACGCGATGAAACGGAAGGCTCGCCTTCTGATCGGGTTCTATGTTTTTGTCGGATTATCGCTGTTGGCGAAGGGGTTGGTCGGGATTGTGGTCCCGTTTGGGGTCGTTGGCGTTTACTACGTGTTGAGGCGCGAGTGGCCCAGGCGCGACGTGTTGCTGAGTTTGCTCTGGGGAATGCCACTGGCTTTCGCGGTGTCGGCGATCTGGTATGGCCCGGTGATCGCCAGGCACGGTTGGACCTTTGTAGACGAGTTTTTCATCCAGCACCACTTCGCCCGTTATATTTCGAACAAGTATCACCATCCGCAGCCGATCTGGTTTTATCCGGCGATCATTCTCTTGCTCGCGCTGCCGTGGGCGCCGTATTTGATCGTGGCGCTCGTGAAGGCGCGGCGATGGGTGTGGCGAGGGAACGATCCGGGCAGCATCGTTCGGGTGTTTGCGCTGGCATGGCTGGCGATGCCGATGGTGTTCTTCTCGTTCTCGGGATCGAAACTTCCCGGTTACATACTGCCGGCGTTGCCGGCGGCCGCGCTGTTGGTCGCGGATTGGATCGCGGCGCGTAACGGCCGGCTCATGCCGTACGCTCCGATCCTCGCCGGGACGCTGCTGATGGTGATAATCGTGCTGCACTGGATCGCGCCGAGGTACGCGCAACACGAATCGGTGCGAGACCTATTACCCCTCGCGGACGCCCGCGGCTACGCAAACACTCCCGTCGTTGCGTTGCGAAGCGACGATCGTTCCGCGCAGTTCTACGCGCACGATCGCGTCATCTACAACGACGAAGGCGAAGTGATCACTTTCGACGAGATCACGCTCGATCAGGCACGCGCGCACGGCTCGAAGCTGGTGGTGTTGATTCAGGCGGAGTACGTTGATGAGTATCGCGACGCGCAGAATATCGAAATCATCGGCAGCAACCGGCGCATCGCCATCCTCGGGTGGAACCTGCCTTAACCACAAAAGTTTTGTGCTAACGTAGATTGCGATCGAAGAACTCGATCACGACGCGATCGTAAGCCTCGCCTTGTTCGCCGGTTGCTGACGGCAGACTGTATCCACTCAACGGCAGATCGGTCCGAGCCTGGACGTTCTCACTCTTCGGGAAACAGCTTTGCAGCGACGCCGTCGCCTCTCGCAATCGTCCCGCTTCCGCGCCGGACAGCAGCAGCACTCGTGGATCGCTGACAGTTCGCGCGAGATCGCAGGCGGAGGTGCTGTCGTATCCACCGAGCATGTACGTCTTCATCGCCGTTCGTGACAGATACTGCACGAAACCATTGTCCGTACCGACGCAGCTCGAGACCGCGGTGCTCAATAAATCATCCGGCGACGGCGTAATCGAATCGAGCACGAGCACTTTGATCCGCGCGTCGTGCGTCGCCGCTTTCAAAGCCGTGTACGCGCCGAGCTCGACTCCGTAGATGCCGAGAAAGTCGCCCACCAGTTTCTTCTGCCCCTCGGATTTCAACGTCTGAAGAAACTCGAGCGCCGCCAGCACATCGTCGCCTTCGCGTCCGCCTAGTGAAGTCCAGCTGATCAACGGATCCTCGCCATGACCGCGCAACTCCGGCCAGAGAATCGTGAAGTTTGTCGTCTCGTTGATCTTGACGCCGAGATTGAACAGCCACGAGCGATCGCCGCCGTAACGATGCAGCAACACGACCGCCGGCGCGCCTTCGGCGCCCTTGAGCAGCCACCCACGAGCCGGCTTTCCGTCGCGGTTGGTCCACTTTTCGTCCGACACCTTGATCGCGCGGCCGCTGATGCGCGCGAACGACTCCGGCGTCACGACGTACGGCCGCCGCGAAGGACGGGTAACGCAGTAGACGATGAATGAAAGTGATCCGACGAGTGCCAGGCCGATCACCAGTACTATTGGCAGGAGAGACTTGACCAGCCTTTTACCGAATCTTCGTCGAGGTGGCATGAGAAACTTGAATCCGTGGTCCCTTACTCAGGTCTCCCGGAGGACACGGATAACGTCATAATAGTCTTCCGGCGTGTTGATGTTAACAAAAAACCTTTCCGCTTGAGTGAGTTTCGCGATCTCGGCGAACTCGACCCATCGTGTCTTAACATTCTCCAGCAGGTCCAACGGCCGTCGCCGGCCCGCTTCGATCAACTCCGTCGCGACGCGGCGACATGGATCGGTTCGATAAAGAGCGGCGAGCGGTTGCGGCCGTCCGTCCGGTTGCATCGGAACTACGGCGTCATGTTCGTCGCGCAAGGACGCGAGCCACTCGAAGAGCTCGGCAGTAACGAGCGGCAGGTCACAGGCGACGACGATGGCCCACTCGCGCCGGCACGCAGACAGCGCAGCATGCAGCCCGCCGAGCGCGCCCCACTTCGGATAGACGTCCGGGACGGTGGGGAGTTTTGGATTTTCGTGGTGGCCGACCAACCTAATTGAATCTGTGACCGTCAGAAGTGTGGCCGCGATGCGTTCGACGAAGGTTTGGTTTTCGAGTAGTAATTGAGACTTGTCAGTGCCCATTCTACTCGACTCTCCACCCGCGAGGATGAACGCTTCAATCTGTGTAATCAGTGTTTCCAATCTGCTAACCATCTTAATCTTGACCGTCTTCTGACGCGAAGCTTATAGTCCTAACCTATGAATAGATTTACCTCCATTCTCAGCGCACTACTGATCGTCGTTTCGGCCGGTTTAACCGCCGCTCAACAGCCGGTTAAGGTGAACGGTCCGGCGCTGTTCGCCCTGGAAGACGTGCGTCCCGGCATGAAAGGGGTCGCGAAAACAGTATTTAGCGGCTCCGAAACAGAGGAGTTTGGCGTCGAGGTTCTCGGCGTGCTGCCTGGTTTTCCCGGGCCGCGCCAGTCGGCGATCATCGCGAAGCTGAGTGGGCCGAATGTCCAGCGGACGGGCGTCTTTGCCGGCATGTCCGGGTCGCCGGTCTACATCGACGGCAAGATTGTCGGCGCGATCGCATTCAGTTTTCCATTCTCGAAGGAGCCGATCGCCGGCATCACGCCGATCAAGCAGATGATCGAGCTCTTCAACAAGGGCTCGGAAAACGAAAGACTCAAACCGAAAGAGCCACGCGCCGTCTCGTTCGCGCAACTCGCGGGCACTGACTGGAAACCGAATCTGCCGAAGCAGGCGGTTTCGTCAATTTCACTTTTAGCGCCTGTTTCGGCGGGCTCGCCGTTGATGCCGTTGATCGGTCAACAGATGACGCCTATCGCGACGCCGCTCGTTTTCAACGGCATCACGCAGGAGTCGTTGTCGATGTTTGCGCCGCAGTTGATCGCGAATGGCTTGCTGCCCGTCTCGGGCGCGGGCGGTTCCGCCGCGATCACGCCGATGGCTGAGGTCAACGCGAATACATTTCCGGCCGGCAGCTCGATCAGCGTTCAGCTTGTGCGTGGCGACTACTCGCTCGCGGCAGCCGGAACCGTCACGATGCGTGACGGCGATCGGATTTACGCGTTTGGCCATCCCTTCCTGAGCCTCGGCGCGTCGGACATGCCGATGACGGAAGCGTCTGTCGTAACCGTCATCCCGAATGTTAATAACTCCTTTAAGCTCGCCGTTCCGGGCCGGATGGTCGGCTCGATTTCACAGGACCGCGCGTCGGGAATTTTCGGCTTGCTGCGACAGGAGCCGAAGATGATCCCGGTCAAGGTCAACCTGCATACCAGCCGCGACCGCACGGAAACTTACAGTTATGAAGTCGCCACCGACTCGTTCCTGACGCCGTTGCTGCTGAATATCACCGTCTTCAACACGATCACGTCCAGCGAGCGTGTGCTCGGCGATTCGACGATCACCATGACTGGCGAGATCAAAGTCAAAGGCCAGGAGCCGATTCGTATCGACCGTCGCTTCTCCAACAACAACTCGCCGATTCAGGCTGCGAGCTCGATTGCCGCGCCGGTCGGATCGCTGTTAACGAGCGGTTTCGACGACGTCCAGGTCGACGGCATCACGCTCGACATCTCGTCTTCCGAAACGAAGTACGCCGGAACGCTTGAACGAATCACGCTTGATCGCACGGAAGTGCGGCGAGGCGAGAAGGTCGAAGTTCAGGCTTACGTGCGGACGGAGTCAGGAAAGCAGTTCGTGCAGCGAATTCCGGTGCAGATTCCTGAAGATGCCGCGTTGGGCCAGTTGCTCGTGTTTGTCGGCGACGGTGGCGCGTTACAGGAAGGATCGGCGGCGAAGTCGTTTGTGCCGCAGGATCTCGGGCAGTTGGTTCGCGCTATCAACACCGTGAAGAAGACTGATCGGCTGTACGTGAAGCTGTTTCGCATCACGCCGGGCGCCGTGATTGGCACCAGCGAGTTGCCCAGTCTGCCGCCGTCGGTGGTCGCCACGTTGAATAGCGACCGCACTTCCGGCGGTTATACGCCAACTGTATTGTCTCCGGTTTATGAGATGGAGTTGCCGCCCGCGGAGTTTGTGATCTCGGGGCAGCAACTCATCGCAATCGACGTCGTGAGGTAAGCCACGGATAACACGAATATCCGTGTTATCTGTGGTTCTACTGGTTGTCCTTTGCCATCGCTCCGCCGGGATTTGCTAGCGCCGCGATTCTCACTTTCAACGCCGCAGTCAGAGTGTCGACTTCCTCGGGCGTGTAATTCGCCGCGCGGAACGCGTCCTTGATCTGCTCGTCACTCAAACCCTTGAACCGATCGCTCAGCCAGCGAGCGTCTGCGGCGGTGAGCCCCTCGAACAGCTTCTGGTTCTTTCCGCTGTAGACGAAATCGATCACGTCGCCTTTCACGCCCTTGATGAAGTCGGCCTTCACGTAGTCTTTCGGCTCGTTGCGGCTGCGCGAGAAGAAGCCGCCTGTCTTGCCGAATGTACCGCCGAGATCGCTGATGATGTAGCGCAACTCATTCTCCCCGGTGGACTCGTTGCGCATCGCGAGGATCTCGTTGTTGTCGTCTTTCATGTCCCAGTTGTTGATCATCACCATGAAGATCTTCAGGCCGCGAAACTCGGGCGTGTTTTGGAAGGGGTTGTTTTCCCACATCCAGTTGCCGATGCGGTCGACGTTCTTCGGGCGTGCTTCGAGGCGAACGTTCTCATAATCGCCTTTGCCCTCGATTTTCAGTTTCGGGATGAGGTAAGCGATCTCGCTCGGGTATCCGAGCGCCCAGACGAGGCGATTCGCTGCCGTGTCTGTTTGGGCTTCTTTGCCGATCTTCGCGATCCACTCGTTGCCCTTGGCGTCCTTCACGCGATACTTGGTCGAGTAGCCGCCGGTTTTTTGTTCGACGAAGACAACGCGGCTGATGTCGGGCTTCATTTCCTCGCCGCCCGCGCCGAGCAGGAGGTTCAGGCTCGCGACATCGGAAGGTTCGCGCCAAAAAACGGGTGTTCCGGTCGGTTTTTGCTTTTCTTTTTTGTCTTTATCGTTTTGTGCAGAGGCGGTAAGAGGGAGGGCCAGCAGTAAAACCAGCAGGCAGACGCGCCAATGCTCGAATCTGGTACGCAACATGTTTTTCTCCACGTGTAATTTTCTGGTACAAGACTTTCACTGTCCCGTCTTGTTAACGCGCACAAAACAGGCGAAATGTGCCAGTCGGTAGTGGAGAAGGCAACACCGATACCGGGAGTTAAGGGGGATTTCGCGGTTTACGGGTTTGGTGGCGTCGCGCCTTGCGGGGTTATCCACAATTGTACGAAAAGTTCGTTTCGCGCGGGGCCGACCAACGTCACGATTCGGTGTTGGTCCAGGCCGCGCGAATTGACAAGATAGTCAACGATACGGCTCGCATGCTGTTGGACCTCGTTGCGCTTTCCATTCCGGCCCGGATAGATGATGACATGCGCCGTCGCAGTCGGATCGTTCTGCAACTCGATGACGAAATTGTCGAGCCGCGCCTTCTCATCGTTCCGCGCAATATCAGGAAACTCATCAAACCTTCGCGCAACAATCTTTGGAACAGGTACCGCAACACCACAAGCTGCCGAACAGATCAACGATCCATATCCACCAAGCGACAGCGTCGCCCGCACAGTCTCTCCAGCCAAACCACTGGTGTTCACCTTGATCGTGTTCGTCCCTTGTCCTTCGACGATAGTTCCCGCCGACACGGTCCAGTTGTAACCCGGCGTGATCGACGGCGTCCCACCGCTGTATCGCGAGGTGAACGTCACCGGCTGATCTTCGCTGATATACGAAGGACAGACGACCTCGACAGCCGGACACACAGGCGGAATCACCGGACACGGATTTACAAGCACGCTTACTGAAGAAAACGCCTGACACGTACCGTCGCTGCCGCTGCTGACGATGTCGAGCGACGCTTTGTGGTAACCGGGCTTCAGTCCGGTCAAATCCCACGTAACAAGCGGTCCGTCGCCGGTAATGACGCCGCCACTGGTCGTCCAGCGATACGTGATCGGATGACCGTCAGGCGAAACAGCGCGCGCATTGAGTTGCACTTTTGGACCGCCGGCGTCAGTACAGGCAGTGACCACAGTTGAACTGGAAGTCAGACTAAGCGTCAGCGCAGCGTTGGCGGACGAGACTACGGTCGGTTTCTTCTGCGCGTGCGTTTGATGCGAAAGCAGTAGGGCAGCCAGGGCAATTGGCGCCAGGAGGTATCGAATCATGCGGAGGCTTCGGTTTCTAGGCATTTCTACTCCTTAAGAAACTAACAACAGTTCAGGTTTTCCACTTTGCGGCACTCCTCGATCGGCCTGGAACCTGCTGGGACTTGCTGGTTTGACTCGCCGCCGAAATTGGCGTTAGATAAGCGTGCTTCTTTCCCCAAGCAGGGCTTTCGAATAGCGGCTGAGTTCCTTCGAGATGAGACTGATTCTCTTATTCTGCTCCGTGTGCTTACTGGTGTTTCCTATTGGTTGCAAACGGAGCGGCCAGCATGCGACGAATAATAGTGCCGGAACCGCGGAAGTGTCCAACGGTTTGTCCGGCGACCGCACGCAGGCGAAAGCGCTGCTCGACAAGGGCAAGCAGCTCTACCACGACGACCAGGACACGGACGCGGTCGCCGCTCTCGAACAGGCAGTCAAGCTCGATCCCGACCTCGCGGAAGCGCATTTTCGCCTCGGCCTCGGCTATGAGGCCCTGGAGAAGCGCGAACAAGCGGAGTCGGAGTACAAAAAGGCGGTCGAGGCGTACAAGAAGTATTTCGACGCTAACCCGGACGATGCCGAGGCGCACTATAATCTCGGCCAGACGTACGCGAACCTGGGTCAGTACAGCGAAGCGATTCGCGAGTATCGCCAGGCGACGAAGCTGAAAACGGACGATCCCGACATCTACTACGATCTCGGCGTCGCGCACACGAGGCTGGCGCAGTACGAGCCGGCCGCGGCGGCATTTTCGAAGTCACTGGAGATCGATCCCGATTACTACCGCGCGCAGGACGCGCTCGACGAGGCGCGCGAGGGCATTAAACGCATTCGCGCCGGCAAGAAGCACCAGGAAGATTTACTGAAGAAACAGAAGGACGAGGAGTTGAAGAAGGCCGGAGGAGTGCCGCCGCCGGCTCCAACGCCTACCGATTAAAATGGCTACTTACACGCCGCCGCCATATTTTCCGCAGGGTTCGTTAGCCCCGCCTGACAAGAACAGGTATCGCAAGTTCAAGCTGGTGATGGTGCTTTTGAGCTTGCTGCTGATTGCAATCGTCGTCGCCGGGGGTTTCGGCATTTGGTATTTGATCAAGTTGTTGATTTGAACACGGATCGCCGCGGCTGCGCTTGACATGAGCGGGTGGCGTCCGTATAGTCTGCCGTTTCGGACACGGGGGTCTGAACTAAAATAAGCAACGTCCAGTTGGTTCTGTCGGTGTGGAGGCGTTGCTCGGCCAGGCAGTTAATGGCCGTTGACAATTATTGTGGCGTAAATAGCTCGCGTCGCGACTAGCCTCCGGTCAGTCGCCCCCTCGCGTGCTCGCGCGAAGTGAGAACTTCTCGCCTACAATTAAGCGACGCCACAGAAAAGTTTCGGCTCAGGGAAGCCACGATCCACGCCCACCGCTACTAAAGCGAAGTCAGAACGTCCCTAACAAAACTAATTCTTAACAGGGCAGCAGCCTGCGCTGACTGCCGGACTGGTTCCGGAAAGAGGCAGGCACGGCCCCTTTTTGCGCGTCTTCAGCGCTCAGCTATTCGAAGAGGGAAACAGTGCCGACGATTAATCAGCTCGTTCGCAAAGGCCGCCAGCAGGTCAAGTACAAGACGGCCAGCCCCGCGCTTCAGAGTTCACCTCAAAAGCGCGGCGTTTGTACTCGCGTTTACACGCAAACGCCCAAGAAACCGAACTCGGCGTTGCGCAAAGTGGCGCGCGTGAGGCTCACCAACGGTATCGAGGTCACGACCTACATTCCGGGCGTTGGCCACAACCTTCAGGAGCACTCGATTGTCCTTATCAGAGGCGGCCGCGTGAAGGACCTGCCCGGCGTTCGCTATCACGTGATTCGCGGCACGCTGGATTCGGTCGGCGTTGCCGACCGCAAGCAGGGACGTTCGAAGTACGGCGCCAAGCGGCCGAAAGCCAGCGCTAAATAACCGAGCGAGATAGACATATGCCAAGACGACGAGTAGCCGAACGACGCGAAGTGCTTCCGGATCCTGTCTACAACAGCCCGCTCGTGACGAAGTTCATCAGCGGCGTCATGTGGGCGGGAAAGAAGTCGGTAGCCGAGGGGATTTTCTACAGCGCGATGACCCAGATTGGGGACAAGACCGGCGAGGAGCCGTTGAAAGTCTTCAAACGCGCTATCGACAACGTGAAGCCAACCGTTGAAGTGAAATCGCGGCGCGTCGGCGGATCGACCTATCAGGTGCCGATCGAAGTTCACCAGGAGCGCCGCGGCGCACTGGCCATTCGTTGGATCGTTTCATACGCGCGCGGACGCGGCGAGAAGACGATGACCGACCGCCTGGCGGCCGAGATTCTGGACGCGGCGAATAACCGCGGCAACGCCGTGAAGAAGAAGGAAGACACGCATCGCATGGCCGATGCGAACAAAGCGTTCGCGCATTACAAGTGGTAAGAGGATTGCCAACTGCCAATTGTCAATTGCCGATTTAGAGCAGCGGAGGTTTTGAATCGGCAATCAGCAATCGGCAATTGGCAATGAATTCAATGGCTAAGTACGATTTAAGTAAATTCAGAAATATCGGCATCATGGCCCACATCGATGCCGGTAAGACTACTACAACCGAACGTATCCTCTATTACACGGGTATCACGCACAAGATTGGCGAGGTGCACGAGGGTACGGCGAC
>DASURS010000351.1:0-31613 GCA_036279935.1 Pyrinomonadaceae bacterium | reverse complement strand
ATGCGGCCGGCGTCGATCTCGCGACCGAAAAAAGCGATCTGAACGCGCTGGGTGAAGATCGCGCCGCCGTTCTCCTCCGTTTGGCATCTCATCCGGCCGTCGCCGACGCGCAGTACAACCAGGCGCTCGTGCTGTTGCAGTACTTCGCTTTCTACCGACGCGATCCGGACGACACCGCTTACACATCCCTCGTCAACACACTGAAGAGCAAGCCGCTGCGCGACGCCGGCGCCGCACGCTCGATGGTCTGCTCGTTCTTGAACTCAGAAGAGTACCAGTTGCGCTTCGGCATTCTCACCACGCACCATACCCGCGAGTGTAACTAACAATTCGTGTTAGCATTGGCCGCTTGAAGGAAAAACTACTCGCGTACCTTGTGTGTCCTGCGTGCGACGGCTCTCTCGATCTGTCCGTCTCACGTGCTGAAGACGCGGAGATCATGGAAGGTCAACTCCGTTGCTCTTCGTGCGTGGCGTCGTTTCCGATCACCGGCGGCATTCCTCGCTTCGCCAACCTCGCCGAGGTTGAAAGCGACAAGCATGCGACGGCTGAGAATTTCGGTTGGCAGTGGAAACACTTCACGCACTACGACGAGCGATACGCCGAACAGTTACTCGGCTGGATCGCGCCCGTTACGCCGGAATTCTTTCGCGACAAAGTCGTTCTCGAAGGCGGCTGCGGGAAAGGGCGTCACACGCTGCTCTCGGCGCAGTGGGGCGCGCGTGAAGTTATCGGCGTCGACTTGAGCGAGGCAGTGGACACGGCGTTCGCCGCGACGCGTTCGTTGCCGAATGCGCACGTCGTCCAGGCGGACATTTTCCGGTTGCCGCTGGCGCGGAAGTTTGACTACGCGTTCTCGGTCGGCGTTCTGCACCATCTGCCCGATCCGCGTCAGGGGTTTATGTCGCTGGCGTCGAAGGTGAAACCCGGCGGACAGTTGTCGGCATGGATTTACGGCGCTGAGAACAACGAGTGGATCGTGCGTTTGGTGAACCCGGTGCGCGAGAAGATCACGTCGCGCATCGACAGGCGTGCGTTGCTGCACTTGTCGAAGCTTCCGGCGGCGGGAATGTTTTTGGCGACGAAGTTGATCTACGGCCCGCTCAATCGCAGCGGTTCGACGCTGGGCCAATATCTCTTCTACAACGATTACCTGAGCGCGATCGCGCCGTTCGGCTGGCGTGACCAGCATCTGATCGTCTTCGATCACCTCGTAGCGCCGACCGCGTTCTACATCTCGCGCGAGGAGTTTGAAGCGTGGTGGCGAGACGTTGGCGCGACTGACGTCACCATCACATGGCACAACAAGAATAGTTGGCGCGGCACTGGAACGATTACTTAGATTGGCGATTGTCGATTGCCAATTGCCGATTTTTGTCGGCTGAAGCTCGGAAAGTCTTCAAATTGGCAATCGGCAATTGGCAATCGACAATGACTTATGGGTTTCGAATACACCATGCGCGCGGAGCTCATCTTCTCGTTTGCCAAGCGGGAACTGCTGGGACGATACAAAGGCTCGTTCCTCGGCATCGCGTGGGCCGTGCTGACGCCGGTGGTGATGATCGCGATCTTCACGTTCATCTTCGCCGGCATTTTCGGCGCGCGCTTCGGCGCCAGCGACTCACACTGGGACTACGCGCTGTATCTCTTCTGCGGATTGTTGCCGTGGACGATGTTTCAGGAGTCAGTGCAGCAGTCGTCGAGCACTATCATCACGCACGCAAACCTCGTCAAGCGCGTCGTGTTTCCGCTGGAGACTCTGCCGGCGGCGCAGGTGTTCGCGGCGCTTGGGAACCAGTTGTTCGCGACTGTCGGTCTGCTGATCGCGACGGTTGCGATTCGTCACGAGTTGCACCTGACGACGTTGTGGCTGCCGGTGCTGTTGATTCCGCAACTGATGTTCGCGCTCGGCGCGGCATGGCTGATCGCGTCGCTCGGCGTGTTTCTCCGCGACATTGCACAGGGCATCACGCTGTTGCTGATGGCGTGGATGTACCTGACGCCGATTATCTATCCCGAGTCGATCGTTCCCGATCGTTTCCGCACGTTGATCAGTCTGAACCCGTTCACGCCGCTGGTGCGCGGCTACCGTCACATCTTTCTCGACGGTGTCGCGCCTGACTGGAGCGGCCTCGCCTACTTCACCATCGTCTCACTGCTGTTGTTTTTATTCGGCTACTGGTGGTTCGCCCGCACGCGAAAGAGCTTCGCGGACGTGATCTAATTCGCGAGACGCAGCGAAAACGCTTCATTCAAACCAAGGACGTACTTCTCCCACTTGCGCTGGAAGAGGTCCATGTCGCGTTCGCGAAGAATGGACTTGAGCGTAGCGTAGCCGGTCGGGTCGGTCTTTTGATTCGCGTGGAACTGTTTGTAGTACTTGAAGAGCAGTCCTTGCTGCTGGAGGTAGTAAAGGAGATAACGCGACTGCGCGTAGTTGACGCCACGCGAGTCGCTGTAAAAGGTGTTGGCGTCCATGGCCATCAGGTCTTTGAACGATCCGACCTCGCTGGCTTTGAGCGCCGTCTGTAGTCCTCGCAAACGCCAGTTCACGTAACCGTGAATGTGCCCGTCTTCCTCGCCGCACTGTTCGTACAACGAACCCAGGCCTTCATTGAGCCACGGCGGCGCTGCCGGAAAGTTTGCCTCGACAAACGGATGGACGATCTCATGGACCAGCGTGCCGCCGCCCGTCGAGATGTTCATGATCAGGGCTTTGTTCGCGCGCGAGTAGTAGCCGTAGGGCGTTGACGGATTGTCGTTGAAGAGCAGGCGCGCGTGTTTGCGATACGAATCGGCGTCCTTGAACAACCAGATGTCGAGAATCTCTTTCGGATCTTGCGTGAAGTAGTCCTGCTTGAGCTTGTCGACGGCCCACTTGATCGTTCCTTCGGCGCGCTCTTTGACGACGGATTCCGGCTCGTCGCCAATCACGACGAACGGCCGCTGGACCACGATCGAAAAATCTTTCGAAGGAACCCGCTTCGCAAGTTCGGCGACGTGGCGGTCGAAGTCGTTACCTGGATCGACGGTCGGCATTTCCAAGACAGCAGCAGATTGAACACTGGTTTCCGGCAAGCGCAGAAAACTTCGCACGGAGTAGCCGAGGTAGTAGAAAGTCTCGCGTGTTAACTCTGCAAACTGGCTGCGAAATCCCGTGTAGCGCGTTGTCGTTGTCGGCGAAGGATAAGCTTCGAGGCCGACGTCGTGGGCCATCGAGATCGCGCGCCGCATGTGCATCGGATCGCTGACGATCAGGACTTTCTTCAACCCGTGGACGTCCGCGAGTTGCTTTGCATAGACGAGATTTTCGAACGTCGTATGCGAACGTTGTTCGATGAATATGTCACTGGGCGGGATACCGCTCTCGACGGCGTACGCGCGTGCGGCAGCGGCTTCGGTCGGTTCGTTCCGGTTTCCCTGACCGCCGGTGAAGATGATCTTGTGTACTCGCCCGCGGCGGTAAAGGTCCATCGCGTGGTTGATTCGCTCGCGAAACACGGGCGATACCTGTTGCGTCCAGACCGCCGCGCCGAGCACGATTGCGGCATCGGCCTGCATGTCAGGCGGAGCGCTGCTGTACGTGTAAATCCTCACCGCGGTAACAAGCACCGCGATGATGAACACGGAAACGACGATCCGGATGATTTTTACGGCTCGCCTGCGCATACGGCCCCCGATTCTAGCATCCAAAAACGCGACAACTCACAAAACCCTGATCTATGATGCGCGCCATGAAGAAAGCGATATTTGCACTCATACTCTTTACATCGGCAATCAACATAAAAGCCCAGGAATGGACCCAGTGGCGCGGCCCGGCGCGCGACGGCGCCGTCTCGGGCAAAAACGTTCCGGCCAAGTGGCCCGAATCGCTCCAACGCGTGTGGCGCGTCGAAATTGGCGAGGGTTACTCGTCGCCGGTCGTGTCGGCGGGCCGCGTGTTCGTCCACGGACGCCGCGATCCGGATGAGATCGTCGCGGCGATCAATCTCGCCGACGGCAAAGTCGTTTGGGAGCATAAGTATGAGGCTGTCTTCAAGAAAAACCAGTACGCCGTCGAGATGGCGAAAGGCCCCAATTCGACTCCGCTCGTCAGCGGCACCCGCCTGTTCACGCTCGGCGTCACGGGCAGGCTGAACGCCTGGGATACCGCGACCGGCCGTCCTTTGTGGGCCCGCGACTTCTCGAAGTCGATCGATACGAGCAAACTGTTCTGCGGCACCGCGGCGTCGCCGCTCGCCGTTGACGGCCGCATCGTGGTCCAGGTCGGCAGCGACATTCACGGCGGACAGATCCTCGGTCTCAACCCAGCGTCCGGCCTGACGGAATGGGAATGGAAGGGACTCGGACCGGGCTACGCTTCGCCTGTCGTGATCGAAACGGGCGGCAGCACGCAGCTCGTGGCGATGACGGAAGGATCGATCGTCGGCATTGACGCAAAAACGGGAAAAGAGCTTTGGTCGGTCCCGTTCCCCGACGAGTGGCACGAAAACATTACCACGCCCGTTTGGACCGGCACGCTCCTCGTCGTCTCCGGCACCCGCCAGGGCACTCACGCCTACTCACTCGCGCAAGCGAACGGAAAGTGGCAAGCGACTGAAATGTGGAAGAACCCGGACGTCGCGATGTACATGAGCTCCCCCGTTTTCGGCGACGGTCTGATCTACGGTCATTCGTCGAAAAGAAAGGGGCAGTTCGTCGCCGTTGACGCCAAAACCGGCGCCCTGAAGTGGGCGACGGAAGGCCGCGAAGGCGAACATGCGTCGCTGCTCCTCACGCCCCAGCACGTCGTGATCCTGACAAACGGCGCGGACCTCATCGTCGTCAAGCGCAACACGCCCACGTTCGCGGTCGACAAGCGCTACGAAGTCGCCCAGGCATCGACGTTTGCGATGCCCGTGCTGCTCGGTTCCAGCATCCTCGTTCGGGACGCTACGGGATTAATGCTATTGACAGGGAACTGAACCACGGATTACACAGGTATTAGCCCCTCTCGACCCGTGGATACAGTTTCACCATTCCTACTGACCCGTCTTATCGACGCGAGCGTCGACGGCATCTTCGCGTTCGACCGCTACCTGCGGTTCATCGTCTGGAACAGCGCCATGGAACGCATCTCGGGCTTGCACAGCGCCGACATCCTCGGCCGCAGCGTTATCGAGGTGTTTCCGTTCCTGCGCGACGACAGTTGCATTCCGGACGCGCTCACCGGCAAAGATTCAGTCTCGCAGAACCATCGCTTCGGACCGTCAGAGACCGGCGCTTTCGAGTGCTATTACTCCCCGCTCCTCAACGAATCGAACACCATCGCCGGCGGGATCGCGGTTATCAAAGACATCAGTTTGCGGAAGCAGGCGGAGGAGAAAGTCCACGTCGCTTACCGGCAACTGGCGTTTCACGTCGAGAGTTCGCCGCTGGCGGTCGTCGAGTGGGACAGCGACTTTCGTGTCGCGCGCTGGTCGCAGTCCGCGGAACGGCTGTTTGGCTGGAAGGCGGACGAAGTGATCGGCAAGCACGTCAACGAGTGGCGCTTCGTGTTCGCCGACGACGTTGACGCCGTGGCGCTGGTGACGAACCGGCAGCGCGAGGGCGTCGAGGTTCAGGGCGTGCAGCGGAACCGCAATTACACACGCGACGGGTCGATCCTGTATTGCGAGTGGTACAACTCGGTGCTGCACGACGATCGCGGACGGCTGATCTCGGTCCTCTCGCTCGTGCTCGACGTCACCGAGCGCAAGAAAGCTGAAGAAGAGCGCGCCGCGCTGCTCATGCGCGAGCGCGACGCGCGTAAACACGCTGAAGAGGCCGATCGACTGAAAGACGAGTTTCTCGCAACGCTGTCGCACGAGCTGCGCACGCCGTTGACGTCGATCCTGGGTTGGGCGTCGATGATTCGCAACAGCGAAGTCGAGGGCGCGAACGCCACGCGCGCGCTGGAAACCATCGAGCGAAACGCGCGTTCGCAGGCGCGTTTGATTGACGATCTGCTCGACGTCTCGCGCATCATCACGGGCAACCTGCGGCTGGATCTGAATCCTTTGAACTTGACCGCCGTGGTCGAAGCGGCAGTGGACGCGTTGCGTCCAACGGCTGACGTAAAAGACATCAAGCTCAGCACGCAGTTCACTCTTGGCGAGTGTCTCGTCAAGGGCGATCCGAATCGTCTGCGGCAGGTTATCTGGAATCTCCTCTCGAACGCGATCAAGTTCACGTCGCGCGGCGGCAGCGTCAGTCTCGATCTCCGGTGCGTCGAATCCAACGCGCGGTTGACCGTGAGCGACACGGGTGAAGGCATTTCCGACACGTTTCTCCCGTACGTGTTCGAGCGTTTTCGACAGGCGGAGGCGTCGATTTCGCGGAAACAGGGCGGACTCGGGCTCGGGCTGGCCGTCGTTCGGCATCTCGTTGAGTTACACGGCGGAACGATCGCGGCGGAGAGCGACGGTCTGGGGCGCGGATCGACGTTCACGGTCGATCTTCCGCTGGCGCAGGAACGTCGCGACCCCGCGCGGGCTGAGGAACGCCGGCGCGAGATTGAACGGCGACGCAGTCGAAGCAATCGCGTCAGGCTGGATGGAGTACACGTGCTGCTCGTCGAAGACGACGACGATTCGCGCAAGCTGCTGAGCACGATGCTCAAGCGATACGGTGCGAAGGTTACGTCGACTAAGTCGGCTGCGGAAGCGTTGAATGTCTTCTCGGAAACGCTGCCGGATCTGCTGATCAGCGATATCGGCATGCCGGAGGAGGACGGTTACGAACTGATTCGCAAGCTGCGGCGGCTGCCGCCGGACAAAGGCGGCCTGACGCCCGCGATCGCCCTGACCGGATACGCCTCGCGCAAGGACCGTGAGCGCGCACTCGAGGCGGGTTATCATAAGCACATGGCCAAACCCATCGAGCAGGCGGAGATGATCGCCGCGATCGCCAGCCTGACCCAACCTACTGATTAAGAGGTTCTTAAAATGAGACGGAAATTATTTGTACTGCCCATAATTTTAATTGCGGTCGTCGCCGCCCTTGCGCAGCAGCAAACCGATCCTTCGCTGCTAACAGTCGATTCGCTCTTCACGTATCGAACGAAGCCGCTCGGCCCGGTGCAGTGGCAGTCAAACGGCAGCGGCTATCTCGCCCTCGAGCCTTCGACGACGAAAAAAGACGCTCTCGACATCGTCCGCTACGACGCAGCAACCGGCGAACGCTCGATCAAAGTCCCGGCAGAGAAACTGATCCCGCAAGGCACAACCGCGCCGCTCTCGATCGAAGAGTTCACGCTGACGAGCGACGAACAGAAAGTCCTGATCTTTACTGAATCCGCCCGCGTTTGGCGCAGCAACACCCGCGGCGATTACTGGGTCCTCGACCTCCAATCCGGAACCCTGCGCAAACTCGGCGGCCCGGAAGCTAAACCGTCAAGCCTGATGTTCGCGAAGTTCTCGCCCGACGGCACGCGCGCCGCTTACGTTCGCGACAACAACGTCTACGTCGAAAATCTCGCCGGCGACTCAAAAATCACGAAGCTCACCAACGACGGCTCGCGTAACATCGTCAACGGCACGTTCGACTGGGTTTACGAAGAAGAGCTCTTCTGCCGCGACGGCTTCCGCTGGAGTCCCGACAGCAAGCAGATCGCTTACTGGCAGCTCAACTCCGAAGGCGTCAAGGAGATGACGCTAATCAACAACACTTCGGCCCTGTATCCCGTCGTCACGACTTTTCCGTATCCAAAAGCCGGCGAAACGAATTCAGCCGCGCGCGTCGGCGTCGTGAGCGCCAACGGCGGCGCGACGAAGTGGTTCGACGTTCCCGGCGATCCGCGCAACAACTATCTCCCGCGCATGGAGTGGGCCGCGAGTTCCGACGAAGTCGTCATTCAGCAACTCAACCGCCGCCAGGACACGAACACCGTCATGCTCGGCGACATTCGCACCGGCAAAGTTCGTCCGATACTGACCGAAAAAGACGAAGCGTGGGTCGATACCTCGTGGGGCGACATCGATTGGGACAAGACCGGCATCGCGCGCGGCGACGTCGAATGGATTGATGGCGGCAAGCGCTTCCTGTGGGCCAGCGAGCGCGACGGTTGGCGGCACATCTACTCGATCTCCCGCGACGGCCGCGACGTCAAGAACATCACGCCCGGTAACTACGACGTGATCACCGTCGAACGTGTCGATCCGCAGAACGGCTTCATCTACTTCATCGCGTCGCCCGAGAACGCGACGCAGCGTTATCTCTATCGCGTGCGCATCGACGGGGGGCAAGGCGGCAAAGAAGCGCGCCTGACGCCCGCGAGCGCGCCCGGCATCCACTCCTACAACATCTCGCCGCGCGGCGACGTCGCGATTCACACCTATTCGACCTTCAACAAGGTCCCGGTTATCGACGTCGTACGTCTTCCGGAACACCAGGTCGCGCGGACGTTGATCGACAATCGCGACGTCCAGGATCGACTGGCGAAGTTGAAACAAACACCGACCGAGTTCTTTAAAGTCGACATCGGCGACGGCGTCCAGCTCGACGGCTGGATGATTAAGCCGCCAGACTTCGATCCGCAGAAGCGCTATCCGGTTTTGTTCCACGTTTACGGCGAGCCGTGGGGCCAGACCGTCCTCGACGGCTGGGGCGGACGCAACCGGCTCTGGCATGCAATGCTGGCGCAGCACGGTTACATCGTCGCGAGCGTAGACAACCGCGGCACGCCGGCGCCGCGCGGACGCGCCTGGCGCAAGATCGTCTATCGCAAGATGGGCGTCGTCAGCTCGGCCGATCAGGCAAACGCGGCGCGCGCGATTGCGAAATGGCCGTTTGTCGATCCGTCTCGCATCGGAATTTGGGGCTGGAGCGGCGGCGGTTCGTCGACGCTGAACGCGATGTTTCGCTATCCGGACGTTTATGCGACTGGAATCGCGGTTGCGCCGGTTCCGGATCTGCACTACTACGACTCGGTTTACCAGGAACGCTACGGCGGACTGCCGAAAGATCACCCGGACGAGTGGAAACAGAGCTCGCCGATCACGTTCGCGGGCCAGTTGAAGGGAAACCTGTTCGTGATCCACGGCACCGGCGACGACAACGTCCACTATCAGGGGACCGAGGCGCTGATCAATCTCCTGATCGCGAACAACAAGCAGTTTTCGATGATGTCGTATCCGAATCGTTCACACTCGATTTCGGAAGGGCCCGGCACGCAGCGGCATCTGTACGGTACGATGACACGATATTTACACGAGAAACTTGCGCCCGGACCGCTGTCGCCGACGACTAGCGCCGCGCGGTAGCTCGACGCGACTCAACACAAAGGCGTCCAGGGCTTTGCACAAAGAGTCCTTGTTCTGGGGATCCTCTGTGCAACCTCAGTGTCCTCTGTGTCTCGGTGGTGTGGTTTTACTCGGAATTCATCAACCACAAGACACAGAGGACACTGAGGTTGCACAGAGAAGAGCGCGCTCGGGACTTTTCGTGCAAAGCCGGCGGCCAGTAAATTTGTCGTGAAAATCTTTGTTGAACTGTGTTAGTCTACGTGTGCCCTGTCTCACCTCACCAGTAACCGCATGACAAATCTCGATGCTGGGTTGCGACGCCTCGTCGCTACAAATCTCATTGGAATACTGTTCGTCGACCTGAGCGGCAAAATACTCGATGCCGACGACAGTTTCCTGCAAACGATCGGCTACACGCGCGAAGAGCTGCCGGCGAAGATCTACGACCTGACGACGCCGGAAGACCATCGACTCGACGATGAAGCGTTCGAGAAGCTGATGGCGTTCGGCGTGTGCGCGCCGTTCGAGAAGAGCCTCGTCCGTCGCGACGGCACCTGCGTTCCAGTGTTGTTTGGCGCCGCGCTGCACGAGGACGAGATTGCGTGTTTTGTCGTCGATCTTTCGCAAAACAAGCAGACGCAGGAAAAACTTAACCACCTCGCGTATCACGACGCGCTCACCGATCTGCCGAACCAGGTGCTTTTCAAGGATCGTCTGAAACAGGCGATCGCGATGTCGCGCCGCAACGATCAGATGCAGGCGGTGCTGCTGCTCAACCTCGACCGGTTCAAGACGATCAACGACTCCCTCGGCTATACCGCCGGCGATCGCCTGCTTCAGTCGGTCGCGCAGCGACTGACGAGTTGCGTGCGCGAAAGCGACACTGTTGCGCGCTTCGGCGGCGACGAGTTCGCGATCCTGTTAACGCACATTTCGCGCGCCCAGGACGCCGCCAACGCCGCGCGCGCGATCAAGGAAGCGCTCGATCAGGCGTTTCTGTTCGACGACCAGGAAGTGTTTGTTTCGAGCAGTATCGGCATCGCCGTTTACCCGCACGACGGGCGCGACACGGCAGGTCTGTTGAAGAACGCGGGCGCCGCGGTCGATCGCGCGAAAGTGCAGGGCGGCAACAACTATCAGTTCTACACTGCCGGCGGAACGACGCGCGCTCTGAAACAGCTCGTGCTCGAAAGTAACCTCCGTGGCGGCCTCGAACGCGGCGAGTTTGTCGTTCAGTATCAGCCGCAGGTCGACACGCGCAGTTTTCAGTTAGTCGGAATGGAAGCGCTGGTGCGCTGGCAGCACCCAAGCCTCGGACTGCTTTATCCGAGCGAATTCATCAGTCTTGCGGAAGACAGCGGAATCATCATTCAACTGGGCGACTGGATTCTGCGCACGGCGTGCGCGCAGAACATGGTGTGGCAGGACAAGGGACTCGCGCCGATGCGTCTGTCGGTAAACTTCTCGGCGCGACAGTTTCAGTTGGCGACGTTTATTTCGTCAGTGACGGAGACTTTGAAAGAAACGAACCTCGATCCGCGCTGGCTGGAGCTCGAGTTGACGGAAAGCTCGGTGATGAAGGACCCGGAGCAGGCAATCGAAAAACTGCACGAGCTGAAGTTGATGGGCATCAGGGTCGCCATCGACGACTTCGGCACCGGTTATTCATCGCTCAACTATCTGAAACGTTTTCCCATCGACACGTTGAAGATCGACAAGTCGTTCGTGTCCGACATCTGCAAAGATCCGCACGACACGGCGATCGTACGCGCCATCATCACGCTGGGCCATGCGCTCGATCTGACCGTCGTCGCTGAAGGCGTCGAGACGCAGGAGCAGCTTCAGTATCTCAGTTCGCTCGACTGCGACGTCGTGCAGGGTTTCCTATTCAGCAAGTCGCTGACGGTGAGCGCGTTTGAGGAACTGCTCGTCGAACACAGCAAGATCGTGCCGTCAGTTATGTAGGATCGCGATGATCCGCAGCGGCCCGCCGCTCCCGCCTTTGATCTTCATCGGCAATGCAATCACGGAAAAATTTTTGACGGGGAGCTGGTCCATGTTGGCGACGTTCTCGAACGCGGGGACGTTTTTGTCGAACAGGATCCGGTGACTCTCGAACAACGTCGACTGCCCGCGATCGATGCTCGCCGTGTCGAGGCCGACAGCCTTTATCGATCGGTTTTGCGTCAGCCAGCGCGCGGCTTCAGGATCGAGACCCGGAAAGTGAAGCTTTGCGACGGCTTCAGCGCCGCGTTCGTCGGTGCCGAGATACTTCTTTCGGTCCGGATAGTATTTTCCGTAGCCCGTTCGCAGGAGCACGATGACGCCGTCGGCAAGCTTTCCGTTCTTTCGTTCCCATTCCTGAATATCGGCGACGCTGACGAGGTAGTCGGGATTATTCGCGCACTGTTTCGTGACGTCGATGACGACAGCCGAGCCGATCAGCTGATCCAGCGGAATCTGATCGACAGTGCGGCGCCCCCTCGCGAAGTGAACCGGCGAGTCGAGGTGCGTGCCGCCGTGTTCGGCGGCCGAATAGCGATACGCCGAGTAGAAGTAGCCTTTGTCTGTCATGCCTTCGAAGTCAGTTTCGAGCTTGAACCCTTCCGCCGTGGGCCAGTAAACGGTCGAGGCGTCGAAGGCATACGACAGATCGACGACGCGTCCGGCCGGCAGCGCGGGCGTGTCTTGCGCCATAACCGGAGCTGCACAAACGAACAAAAGGACGAATAAAAGAAGCAAGCCTAAACATTTCATGTCGAAATGCTCCTTAGTGTGGTTGGGGTTCTTCAATCTGGTATAAGACTAACCACAAAGACACAAAACGCACAAAGTTCAAGGGAGCTGCGGAATGCAAATCGGAATGATCGGACTCGGCCGCATGGGCGCCAACATGGTGCGACGCCTTTTGCGCGGCGGACATACTTGCGTTGTTTACGATCGCAACGCGGAGGCGGTGACAACGCTCGCCGGTGAAGGCGCAACCGGCGCCTCGTCGCTCGACGACTTTGTCGGTAAATTGAACCGCCTGCGCGCGGTCTGGTTGATGATTCCCGCCGCGCTCGTCGACGCGACACTCAACGATCTCGCCGGCAAACTCGAAACAGGCGACGTGATCATCGACGGCGGAAACTCTTATTACATCGACGACATCCGCCGCGCACAGGAGCTCAAAGCGCGCGGACTTCATTACGTCGACGTCGGCACCAGCGGCGGCGTTTGGGGACTCGACCGCGGTTACTGCCAGATGATCGGCGGCGAACCGGACGTCATCACAAGTCTCGATCCAATCTTCAAAACACTCGCGCCCGGACGCGCCACGGTTTCAGACACACCGGGACGCGCCGACACAGGCACGGCCGCCGACGGTTACCTGCACTGCGGCGCGGCAGGCGCGGGCCATTTCGTGAAGATGGTCCACAACGGCATCGAGTACGGACTGATGGCGGCCTACGCGGAAGGACTGAACGTGTTGCATCACGCGAATGCCGGCAAGCTTGATCACGCCGTCGATGCGGAGACGACACCGCTTCGCTACCCCGAGCATTATCGTTACGATTTCAATGTGGGCGACATTGCGGAGGTTTGGCGGCGCGGCAGCGTCATTGCTTCGTGGTTACTCGATCTGACGGCGATTGCGTTGGCGGAGAGCCCGCAGTTGGACGGGTTTTCGGGGCGCGTGTCCGACTCGGGCGAAGGACGTTGGACCATCAATGCCGCGGTTGAGGAAGGCGTGCCGGTGCCGGTGTTGAGCGCCGCACTGTTTCAGCGTTTCTCGTCGCGTGGCGAAGCGGACTTTGCGAACAAAGTTCTGTCCGCGATGAGGTTTCAATTCGGGGGTCACGTGGAAAAAGAACACAAGTAGGTTCCCGCAAAGGCGCAAAGGCGCAAAGAAGCAGCGCGTCTTGACGCAAAGAAGCGTCTTTAGCGAGCCAACTTTAGCTCGTTCCTTTGCGTCTTTGCGCCTTTGCGGGAAATTGGACAAGTTCTTCGGGGGTAACAACATGGCAGCAATACTAATCGAACCAGATCCTGTGCAGATGGAAGTCCCGGCACTTCCGCATGCGGAGCCGTGCGTCGTCGTGATCTTTGGCGCGACGGGCGATCTTACGAAACGCAAGCTGATGCCGGCGTTGTTCGATCTGATGGGCCAGGGATGTCTCGAGAAGGTCCACATACTCGGCGTCGGCCGAAATCCGATGTCGGAAGACGAGTTTCGCCACTCGGTGCGCGAGGGGTTTGACGTTACGGACAAGATCGAGCACATCGACGAAGAGAAGTGGCGCGCGTTTGCAGAGCGGCTTCACTATGTTCATGGCGAGCTTGAAGAGGACGGAACGTATCAGACGATCGGAACGCGCCTCGACGAGCTGGCCCGCGATGGCGCGAGCGAAAACCATCTGTTCTATCTGGCGACGCCGCCGTCGTTGTTTGCGGGGATTGTCAAACGCCTCGGCAGTTCGGGGCTCGCGAAAGAGGACGAGCACTGGAGCCGCGTCGTCGTCGAGAAACCGTTCGGCGGCGATCTCGAATCGGCGAAGGCGTTGAACGCGACGATCGCGGAAGTATTTCAGGAGCAGCAGGTCTATCGCATCGATCACTACCTCGGCAAAGACACCGTGCAAAACATACTCGTCTTTCGCTTCGGCAACTCGATGTTTGAACCGGTCTGGAACCGCAACTACGTCGACTATGTCGAGATCACTGCCGCTGAAACCGCCGGCGTTGGGACGCGAGCGGGTTATTACGAAGAGGCGGGCGCGTTGCGCGACATGGTTGCGAATCACTTGTTGCAGTTGTTGACGCTGACCGCGATGGAGCCGCCGGTCGCTTTCGACGCTGACTCGGTCAGGGAAGAGAAGGTGCAGGTACTGCGTTCGATTCGGCGGCTCACGCCGGATCAGGTCGCGGAGCGGACTGTGCGCGGGCAGTATGGACCAGGTGAGGTCGACGGAAAGAAGGAGGTCGGGTATCGCGAGGAGAAGGGCGTGGCGAAGCAGTCGATCACCGAGACGTATGCGGCGGTTGAGTTTCGGGTTTCGAACTGGCGGTGGTCGGGAGTGCCGTTCTACGTTCGCACGGGAAAACATCTGGGGCGGCATCTGACGGAGATCGCGGTGCACTTCAAGCGCACGCCGCAGGCATTGTTTGCGCGTACGCCTGATGAGGAGATCGATCCGAACATCGTCGCGTTACGCATTCAACCGAACGAGGGGATTACGGTTACGTTTGGCGCGAAGCGGCCCGGGTTTGACATGAGCACGAGCACTGTTCACATGGATTTTTGTTATCAGACTGCGTTTGGGGTCGAGTCGCCGGCGGCGTACGAGATGTTGTTGCTGGATGTGATGCGTGGCGATGCGACGTTGTTCATTCGCAGTGATGAAGTTGAGGCGCAGTGGCGCTTGATCACGCCGATCGAGGAGGCGTGGGCGAAACAGCCGCGGCCGGATTTACCGAACTACGCTGCCGGAAGTGATGGACCAGCGGAGGCTGACGCGTTGCTGGCGCGCAACGGGCATCGCTGGCGCAGGTTGCATGAAAGCATCGCCGGCTGCGATTAACCACAAAAAGCACAAAAGTCACAAAAGGCACAAAGGAAATTTCTAAAGGAGAGTAACGGCTTTTTCAGAATGTCGTTACTCCCCTTTCAAAAAATCTTTTGTGCCTTTTGTGTCGTTTGTGCCTTTTGTGGTTATACAGCGATGCGTGTAGCGAGGCTTGCTACGACGGTCGCGAGTTCGAGACGATCGACGGGCTTCGCCAAATGTAACTGGTAGCCTTCCGAGATGGCGCGAACGCGATCTTCAGTTCGCGCATAAGCAGTCAACGCGAGCGCCGGCGTCTGACCGCCTTTTTCTTTCGGCAACGCGCGCACTTTCTTAATCAAACCGTACCCATCCTCGACCGGCATCCCAATATCCGCAACGAGCACGTCCGGACGCCAGCGTTCAATCTTCTCAAGTCCTTCACTCGCCGATTCCGCCGACAAAACTTCCGCGCCGCACCTTTCGAGCATCGCCGTCAACAACGTGCGCGCATCGATCTCGTCGTCAACAATCAACACACGCAACCCAGCAAGCGACAACTGTCGCTCGGCGGAGGTGACAGCCGCGGCAGCAGGCTGCTTCGCGGGCGCCGGATCGAACTGAAACTCAGTCGCGACCATCAACGGCAAACGCACTGTAAACTTCGATCCCTGATTCTCACCGGCACTTTCCGCGTACGCCGTTCCGCCGTGCAGCTCGACGAGATGCCGGACGATCGCAAGCCCCAACCCTAGCCCGCCGTAGTTTCTCGTCGTCGAACCATCCGCCTGACGAAAACGGTCAAACACATGCGGCAGAAAATCACGCTGAATACCGACGCCCGTATCCGCAACCGTAATCTCGACGTGCGAATTGATGCGGTTCAGACTGACCTCGACCGATCCGCCGGTCGGCGTGAACTTCACTCCGTTCGACAACAGGTTCCACACGATCTGCTGCAACCGCTCGCCATCGCCAAACACCGAGCCCGCGTTGGGATCGATCGACAGCTGAAGTCGAATGCCTTTCGCTTCCGCCGTCGGACGAATGCTTTCGGCGGCAGCTTCGATCAACGGTTGCAGTTGGCAGGAGACGAACTCGAGCCGCAGCTTGCCCGTGATGATGCGCGACACTTCGAGCAGATCGTTGATCAGTTGGCACTGCGAGTTGGCATTGCGCGCGATCGTCTCAATCGCCTGCTGTCGTTTTTCCGGCGCGACTTCATCATGCAGCAACAAATCGGACCAGCCCATGATCGCCGTCAACGGCGTGCGCAGCTCGTGCGACAGCGTCGACAGAAACTCGTCCTTCACGCGATTCGCAGCCTCGGCCTCAAGTCGGGCCTCCTTCTCGCGTCTGAGCGCCTGCCGGCGTTCGGTCGCATCGTGGGCCATGCCGCGGACGATTGGCGTCTCGACGCCTTCAGTGCGCAGCGTGTTGTAGTACTCCCACAGCCGCACGTCACCCGTCGCGGTGCGAACTTTCATCACGCCGCGCGCGGAACCTTCGGTCTTCACCGTTTGCAGATACTCGTCAAACTGCTCTCGATACTCAGGCAGCAAACCGTCGCGAATATTGATGCCGATCAGCGACTCCTGCGGATAGCCCAACGCGCGCGCCGCCCACGGATTGACCGAGAGCACGCGCCCGTTGAGATCGTGCGTGCAGATCAGCTCGTGACTGTTATCGACGAGATCGCGATAACGATCTTCGCTGATGCGCAGCGCGTCGACCACCCTTTTGCGTTCGGTGATGTCGTTGGCGAGGACGAACTCTGCCGCGCGTCCGGCGAAGTTCACGCGATTCGACGTGATCTCGACGTTTAGTATCGTTCCGTCTTTCCGGCGGTGCCGCCACTCGCCGGCGTGATCGAGCTCGGGATTTCCGGCGGCGATGTACTCGCGCAGCATCCGCGCGTCCTCTTCGGGCCGGATGTCCATGATGGTCATGTCGAGAAACTCGCCGCGCGAGTAGCCGTAGTGTTTGATGGCGGCGTCGTTCACGGCGAGGAAGCGCAGCGTCGTCAGATCGTAGACCCACATCGGTTGCGGGTTCGACTCGAACAACAGCCGGTACTGCGCCTCGGATTTCCGTAGCGCCTCTTCGATTCGTGTCGCGACGGTAATGTCGAGCACGAGCGACAGCACGGACACGAGCTTCCCCGTCTCGTCGTAAAGCGCCGAGTTGTACCACTCGCAAAACAGGATCGATCCGAGCTTGTTGTAATTGCGATTGCGCGAGATGCCGTGACGTTCTTGTCCCTGATTTTGCCGGTGGCCCAACTGGCTCACTGCTTCGATATCGTCAGACACCACAAACTGCCAGTCACTGAAATGCTTGCCGATAACTTCGGAAGCGCTCCAGCCGAACAGTTTCTGCGCGGCCGGCGACCAGCGCAGCACCTTGAACTGGCTGTCCCACTCGATGACGGCGAGCGGGGTGTTATCTACGTGAAAGGCGAGACGCTTGTGATCGTCGAGCGCCGAAGCTTCGAGCAGCTTGCGATCCGTGATGTCGCGGATGATCGCGACGCCGCCGATCACCTCGCCGTGCTCGTCGTGACGCGGCGAGTAGTAACCTTCGAAGAAACCGTGGCGGCCGGATTGCGGAATGAGGTAAGGACGATTCTCCGCTACGACGCTGCGGCCGGCGAGCGCTTCATGGTAATAATGATCTTCACCGGTTTCCGTCAGACACGAGAAGATGTCGAAGGCGCACTTTCCCAGCACGTCTTCGCGTTTGACGCCCGAGATCCGTTCCATCGCTCGGTTCCAGGTCGTGTATCGACACTCGCGGTCGAAGGCGATGATGCCGTCGACGTTGGCTTCGAGGAGACACTTGAGAAACAGATCCTGTTCTATGCTTTCGTGAGACATGGGAAGTCCATTTTGCTGATTTGCCTTACTTGTGTAAACCTCTGGTCATGCTATTCCAACAATCGCCCCCAAAACTCGGGAATCAATACGAAGACGATCGCGTGTTGCGTTCCTGGCTTTCGCGAGTGTTGCCGGAAGACGTTTTGCGATCCATCGAGGAGTCGCTTTTCGAGATGGGACGGCTCGCGGGCGCCGATTTGTACGAGTTGCAGTTGGCTGACAGGTTGAACGAACCGCGGTTGACGCAGTGGGACGCGTGGGGGAATCGCATCGACCAGATCGAGCTGACGCCGTTGTGGCGTGTGGCGGAGCGGATCGCCGCCGAGCATGGCGTAGTTGCGACGGCTTACGAGCAGAAGCACGGCAGCTTTTCGCGCGTGCATCAGTGTGCGTTGGCATACTTGTTCACGCCTTCGACAGATATTTACAGTTGCCCATTGGCGATGACGGATGGCGCGGCGCGGACGCTGTTGTTGTCGGGTAATCAGGCGCTTATCGATCGCGCTGTGCCTCACTTGATCACGCGCGATCCGAGTCAGTTCTGGACCGCCGGGCAGTGGATGACTGAATTAACCGGCGGATCAGACGTCGGGATCTCGGAAACTGTCGCCCGTGAAGAAGACGGAATTTTCCGGCTTTACGGACGCAAGTGGTTCACGTCGGCGATCAGCTCGCAGATGGCGCTAACGCTGGCGCGGCCGGAAGGCAATCCCGGCGGTGGGCGCGGCCTCGCGCTGTTCTACCTGGAGACACGAGACGAACACGGGCGGCCGAACAACATCGAGATCAATCGACTCAAAGACAAGCTTGGGACGCGAAAAGTTCCGACCGCCGAGTTGATGTTGAACGGAACGCCGGCGCGGTTGGTGAAGGGAACTACTGACGGCGTCCGTAATATCACACCGGTTTTGAACGTTACTCGTTTATGGAACGGCATCAGTGCCGTGGCGCTGATGCGCCGCGGCATCGCGCTCAGTGTCGATTACGCGCGCAAACGTTTCGCCTTTGGCGCGCCGTTGTCTGAAAAGCCGTTGCACATGGACACGCTCGCCGGGTTACAGGCGGAGTTCGAGGGCGCGTTTCACCTGGCGTTCTACGTGGCGGAGCTGACCGGTCGCGCCGAGACCGGCGAGATCAGCGAACAGGACGCGCTGTTGTTGCGACTGCTGACGCCGGTGATGAAGTTGACGACTGGCAAACAGGCGGTGGCGGTTACGAGTGAAGTGCTCGAGTCGTTTGGCGGCGCCGGTTACGTTGAAGACACCGGACTGCCGGTCCTGTTGCGCGACAGTCAGGTGTTGCCGATCTGGGAAGGAACGACGGACGTACTCGCTCTCGACACGTTGCGCGCGCTCAATCAGGATTCGCTTCGCGCTTTTCGCGAAGCTGCCACGTGCGAGAACGACACCGTGCTTTCAGCGCTCGATCACGCGACGAGTTGGTATACACGGATTTCAGATCCGTTGGAGTTAGAAGCGGGCGCCCGTCGCTTTGCATTAACCCTCGGACGTATTATGGAACTCGCATTGATGATCAAACACTCCGCCGCCACGGCACGTCGGTTTGCCGCGTCGGGCGTCGACCTTATATTTGCCGAAGAAAGGACAATTCAATGACCCGTGCCAAATACTTTTCCCTGCTGGCGCTCGTGTTCTTCCTCATGCTTGCTCCAGTCGCTGCCCAGCAGAAGGAGTACACGATCGAGCAGTTCATGAACACTGTGCGCATCGGCGGCAGTTCCTTCTCAGCCGACGAGAAATCGATTCTCTTTCACAGCAACAAGTCGGGAATCTTCAACGTCTACTCCGTGCCCGTCGCGGGCGGAGCAGCAGCCCAGATGACCAGTTCGACGAAAGAAAGCACGTTTGCCGTGTCGTACTTCCCGACCGACGGCCGCATTCTTTACACGTACGATCGCGGCGGCAACGAGAACAGTCACCTGTTCCTGCGCGAGCTCAACGGCACGGAACGCGATCTCACGCCCGGCGACAAAACGAAAGCGTCGTTTCTCGGCTGGTCGCAGGACCGCAAGTCGTTCTATTTCTCGACCAACGAACGCGACGCGCGCTTCTTTGACATCTTCGAGATGCCGATCGACACACTAAAACCCACGCTCATCTACAAAGACGAGACAGGTTTCGATTACGGCGACATCTCGAACGACAAGAAGTTCATCGCGTTTCAGAAGAGCGGCGGCTCGCAGGCTGACTCCGATGTTTACGTCTTCAACGTCGCTACGAAGGAGATGAAAAACATCACCCAGCACCAGGGCGACATGGCGAACAGCCCGCAGGCGTTCGATCCTGAATCGAAGTTTCTCTATTACCTCACCGACTCGGGCGCGGAGTTTCAGTATGTCGGGCGCTACAACCTCGCGACGGGCAAGAGCGAAGTCGTCGAGAAGACGCCGTGGGACATTTCGTATACGTACTTTTCGCGCAACGGAAAATATCGCGTGACGGCGATCAACGAAGACGCGCGGACCAAGATCAAGATCTACGATCAGGCGACCGGCAAGCCGATCGCGTTGCCGCAATTGCCGAACGGCGTGATCACCGGCGTCAACATCTCGCCGAGTGAGAAGCTGATGGCGTTTTACCTCAACGGGGATCGCAGTCCGAGCAATCTCTACGTCTACGACTTCGCGACGAAGAAAGCGACTAAGCTGACGGACAGTATGAATCCGGAGATCAATGCGGACGATCTCGTCGAGTCGGAAGTCATTCGTTACAAGTCGTTCGATGGTCTGGATATTCCGTCGATTCTTTACAAGCCGAAGACGGCGAGTGCGCAACGGAAAGTGCCGGCGCTGTTGTTGATTCATGGTGGTCCAGGTGGACAGACGCGGCCGGGCTACAGTCCGTTGACGCAGTATCTCGTCAATCATGGTTACGTCGTGCTGGGTGTGAACAATCGCGGTTCGAGTGGTTACGGGAAGACGTTCTTTGCCGCGGATGATGGGAAGCATGGACGTGAGCCGCTTTGGGATTGTGTCGCGGCGAAGAAGTACTTGGCGTCGCTAGGGTATGTTGACGAGAAGAAGATCGGGATCGTCGGTGGGTCGTATGGCGGGTACATGGTGCTGGCGGCGCTGGCGTTCAAGCCTGAGGAGTTTGCTGTCGGGGTCGATCTGTTTGGTGTTTCGAACTGGGTGAGGACCTTGCAGTCGATACCGCCGTACTGGGAGTCGTTTCGGAAGTCGCTTTACAAGGAGATTGGGAATCCTGACACGGATCTTGAGAACTTGCGGGCGGTGTCGCCGCTGTTTCACGCGGACAAGATCGTGAAGCCGTTGATCGTGTTGCAGGGTGCGAACGATCCGCGCGTGATCAAGCCTGAGTCGGATGAGATTGTTGAGAATATTAAGAAGCGAAATGGTGTCGTTGAGTACGTGTTGTTTGATAACGAGGGACACGGATTTACGAAGAAAGCGAACGAGATCCGCGCGTACAAATCAATCCTCGACTTCCTCGATCGACATTTGAAGAATGGCAACTCTTAAATCCGGTGTTTCCTTACGCGGATAGTGCGCTTCTGAGCCCGGTGGCTTCGCGGGAGAAGCGGGGGGATTGGCAGTCGTCGACGAGTTCCTGGTAGGCGGTCAATCTCTCCAGCGCTTCGTTGCGTTTACCCTGCGCGATGAGGACGTCGATGTAAAGCGGCCCAAGCCACAAACGGCTGACACGCGACTCAGTCGGCGCAACCAGTTCATTCGCTTGCCGGCAAACTTGCTCAGCCTCCTCAACCTCCCCACGCCGGAAACGCACCTCAGCCATGCAGCGCAGCGCTTCGAAATGCGAGTAAAGCAACCGCGGCGACGAACGGGCGAAATTGTCCGACGCCGTTTTCAACGCCTCGTCAAATCGCCCGAGCGCAGCCTGCACGACAGCAAGATTGGACCCCATCAACTGCAACACGCGGTTCTCGCCGATCGACTCGGCCAGTACGATCCCCGCCAGATATTCCTGTTCCGCCTGCTCAGGCTGGTCCAGGAAAAACCGGCTCAGCGCTGAGTAAAAGTGGACCCACGCGCGACGCTCGCGCGAATGAAGTCTCTCCGCGATCTCGATCTCCCGTTCAGCGTATTGAAGCGCGGCTTCGAAATCACCGCGATGAACGGCGTCTTCGCCGAGAAACTCATAACCGGCGGCCTGCGCGGACAAAACGTTATGCCTGACGCCGAAGTCGACCGCGCGGCGAGCCCAGCGATCGGCTTCCGTGTAGAGCCCGTAGTGTTGGTGCGCGCCGGCCATGAAGCTGTAGACCTGCGCGACGATCGGCGCGGAGAACGTGCAGACGCTGTCGCTGTTCGCCGTCGGCTCGACGAGTTCGGCCGCGCGCAGCAGGATCTCAATCGCCTTCTTGTGACGTCCGGCGAGATGATGGAAGCGCGCCTCAGTCGATAGGGCGTTCGCTGTTTCCATCGGATCCTTAACCGGATCCAAAACTTGCAAAGCCTCGCGCAGGTAGTCGAGACCACGCGGGTCGCCATTGGTAACCAGCGACGACGCTGCCTGGCATTGCAGCCGCACGCGCGTGTTCTGGTCCGCCGCAAGCGCGAGCGCGCTTTCGAAATGTTCGCCCGCGCGAATCGTCTCGCCGTGCAGCATGTAGACCTCGCCCATCGCTTCCTGCTGTTCCAGTTGCTCAGAGACAAGCCCGAGCGCTTCCGCGCAATCGAACGCGCGCCCATGAGCAGCGATCGCTTCGTCAAACGCAAAGACTTTTTGCGCCTCGGCAGCAGCTTGCTTCGCGTAGTGCAACCCGCGTTCGAGATCGCCGGCCTGAATGTAATGATGGGCCATCTTCTCCGCGCCGCAGCAAAACTTGTCGCGCATTCGTTCGAGCCCTTCCGCGACATGGCGGTGCAAGCGTCGCCGCCGAATCGGATTGAGCTCTTCGTACAGGACCTCGCGAATCTTGTCGTGCGTGAACATGAACGATTCACCGGAGATCGGCGCGACAAGCTGTGCGTTAGTCGCTTCGTCGAGCGCGTCGAGCAGCGCGTCTTCAGTCTGCTCCGCGGCGGCCGTGAGTTCGTCGAACGTGAAGACCTTCCCGAGTATCGCCCCGAGGCGCAGCAGCTCGTTGCACTCCTGGCTGACGCGATCGAGACGATGTCCAATCGCTTCCTTGACGCTTTGCGGGATCAGCAACTCGTCCATGTCGCAGCGTTTCCACCGCCCGCTTTCGCGACGCACGGAGCCGCGCTCGATCAGCGCCTTCAACACTTCCTCGACAAAGAACGGATTGCCCTCAGTTTCGCGATGGACCGCGACAGCAAACTCGCCGCTGACGCTCTCGCCCAGTAGCGCGCTGAGCTGATCGCCCGTTTCGTCTGGATTGAAGCGGCGGAGGACGATCCGAGTGATCAGACGTTCGCGGTTCCAGTCAACCAACGACTTCGCCAGCGGATGCGTGCGATCGAGCTCGGTCTCGCGATACGCGCCGACGATCAGCACGCGCTCGTCACGCAGTTGGCGCAGCAGGTGGCCCAAGAGCCAGAGGGTGCCGCGATCGGCCCAGTGCAGGTCGTCGGCGTAGAACAACAACGACTGCCGTCGCGCAATATTCGAAAACACCTGCGCGACCGCGTCGAAAAACAGTAGTCGTTCTTCGTGCGCCGCGAGTTGCGGGCGTTCCGGAAACGGACCGAGACGCGTTTCGACCTCGGGAGCGAGTTTGGCGATCTGCATTGCTGCGTCACCCAGTACCTCGCCCAACACGTTGTCGTTATGCTCTTCACGCACCCAGCGGCGAAACGCCTCGACAAACGGCAGGTACGGCGTCGTCGCTTCGTACTCGTAACAACCGCCGGTCAACACGAGCGCGCCGTCGACCGCGGCCTGGATCGTGATCTCGCGCGCGAGTCGAGTCTTGCCCGCGCCGGGTTCGCCGCTCAGAAGCACAGCGTAACCGCGGCCGTCCCGCGCCCGCTGCCACAACTCGCGTGCTTCCGCGAGCTCGCTGGCACGCCCGACGAGCCGTCCGCGCGAGAGTGCGTCGAGTATCGCCACGGCGGACGCGGCCTCGCTCGGCGTCGCGCCGTCCGGATCGGTCAACGAATCGAGTAACGCGAGGCGAGTCTCGGCGGCGGAGCTGAATCGTTGCGCCGGATCTTTCGCGAGCAGTCGAACGATCACGGCTTCGAGCGCGCGCGGCAAGTCCGGACGCAACACGCGCGGCGGCACCACGGGCGCGTGTACGTGCTGCGAAACGACAGTCAACGGATCGTCGCCTTTGAACGGCACGCGTCCGGTCGTCAGCTCGTATAGCAAAACGCCGAGCGCGTAGAGATCGGAACGGCCGTCGACAGGTTGGCCCAACGCCTGCTCCGGCGCCATGTAAGCCGCCGTGCCGACGACGACGCCGACGCGCGAGATGCGCGCACCCGTAGCCGGCAACGCGAGACCGAGATCCGCGAGCTTCACCCTGCTCGTCTCGCCTGTTCCCGACAACAACACGTTGTCAGGTTTCAGATCGCGATGAACGATGCTGTTCGTGTGCGCGTGTTCGAGTGCGGCGCAGATTTGGACCGCGATATCGACGACGCGCGCGAGATCCGTCGGCCTCGCCTGCGAGAGACGCGGGCCGTTGACGAGTTCCATGACGAGAAACGGCAGTCCGCCGGCTTCGCCGACGTCGTGGATCGTGACGATGTGCGGATGATTGAGCGCAGCAGCGGCGCGGGCCTCGCGGATCAGACGCTCGCGGCCGTCGGAAGTGTGATTCGGTGACGAGAGTACCTTGACCGCGACTTCACGCTGGAGCTCGAGATCGGTCGCGCGATAGACAGTGCCCATACCGCCGCGTCCGAGCTCGCTGTCGAGCCGGTAGCGCTCGCGAAGAACGCTGCCGAGCAGCGGAACGCTCGCGGCGCGCAGTTCTTCCGGGAGGATCTGGGTCTGTTGGGAATCGGGCACGCTTTAAGGATCTCAGATCTCACATCACAGATCAAAGAGATCTCAGATCACAGATCTCAGATCGCAGAAGTGAATATGAGATCTGAGATCTCAGATCTGAGATCACCTACACTTCACTCCGTGAACGTGTAGGTGATGGTGCCTTCCGTTTCACGCCCGCGAAGTTTGTCGGGCGCGAAGGTGGAGTTGGTTGCGGCTTCGGTTGCGGCCGTGCGCATTGCTTCGTCGCCGCCTTCTGCTCGCGCCCAGTAGACCTTGCCGGTTTTGTCGAGCTTGATATGAACGTTGACGGTACGAGAAGCGTTGGCGCGGCGCGGTTCGTTTCCGTAGATCGGGCATTCGGCTTCGGGAAGTGTTACCGACTTGCCGGCGAGATCTCCGGCGGCGACAGGCGAGCCTTTCAGATAGCCGCGCGGTTGTTGCGGAGCGCTGGTGGTCTGAGTGTCAGGGACGCCGCCGCTCGTCAGTTGCGTAGTGATCATATAGCCGGTGAAAGCTGCGACGCTGACGGTCGCGAGGATGAATATCCAAAGCCACGGCGTGTTCGTGATCGAAGAGGCTGCTGGTTCCTGAAGAAAGACCGGTTCGTCGGCGTCGACGAGGCGAACGACGTGATGGGCGCAGTAGGCGACGAGCTCGCTGTTGTAGATCGCGCCGCACTTCGGGCAGCGTTTGCGTGTTGTTTTCGCTGCGGGTTCTGGCTCTGGTTCAGGTTCTGGTTCCGGCTCCGGTTCAGGAACCACGGATTGAACGGATTGTTCAACTACCGGAGGTTCAACAACAGGCGGCGGTTCAATGCTAGCGCGTGCTTGTTGTTCCTGGATTCGCTTCTTGACGCCTTCGAGCCACTTGCGACTTTTTTCGTCTGTATCGACTTCTTGTTCGGGAGCGCGCGTTCGGTCATTAAAGAGGTTAACGACGTCGGTGAGGCCGCGACGTTGTGCCCACTCGATTGCGTCGAGTCCGAGATTATCGCGCAGCCGCGGGTTGGCGCCGGATTTTACGAGCAGGTGGACGAGATCTGTGTGACCAAAAATCACCGCGAGGATAAGGGCCGTTTGGCCGCCGTTATTCCTCTCGTTGACGTCCGCGCCGGCGGCAAGCGCCGCGCTGACAGCGTCGACATCCCCCGCAGTGACCGCCTGAGTCAATGGAACAGCAGAACTCATGCGGCGGCATTATATCCGCTCTGTCGGTCTTACGGCTGCAACATCGGCGGCGGAACGAATCCGGGATTAAATCCAAGCGCTGCCGGGAACGACGCCGCCGTCGGACGCACGCCCGTCCGGACCCACGCGTCGATCGCGCCCACTGCGGTCAGGATCTGCGGTCCGGTGAACGCGCAGTGGCCGACGCCGTTGGTGTACGCCTGGAACAGCAGGTCTTGTTTGCCTGCCGCCGCGTTCAACTCTGCATACGCGTTCTCGTTCGTCACCGTCACCAGCGGATCGACGATCGTATGCATCGTCAGCAGCGGATTACGTATCTTGCCGTTGTAGTCCGTGTTGTTGCGGACGTAGTTGCGCGCGGACGGATCGGCCTGAATATCGCGACGCGCATTCATCGCCGCCAGCCATGCGTCGACGACGGGAGTCGGAAGTCCGATTCCGGCGAGATATGCCTTCTCGGCGTCAGTCAGCGAGTAATTGTGATTGAGGTTCTGAACAAACGCGCCGCCCGCCCGCCGTTGCAGCTCCGCGCGGGCTTCCGTCAGGAAGAACATGTCGGTCACCACCCAACCCGGATAGAAAGCGGGCGGTGGCGGCGGGTTGATGCCGCGTCCCGGCGTTCCGGCCACGAGACGGATGAATTCGAACTTCGGAAAATTCGCGATGTTGCTCAATTCGGGCGCAAGTTTCGCGAGCACTTCCGTGTCGAAATCGAGATCATTTCTGACTTCTCCCGCCGTTCCCCACGAAGGCGGAACTCCAAAGACGACGTCGTACGCGAGATACAGGCCCAGTCCGTTGTCCCAGATGCGCGTGGCGCCCGCGCCGACGGCGCACAGACACAGCGCTCCGTCGTAGATACCGTTGAACTGCTCCATGCTCTTCAACGCGGCGAGTGTACCCACCGACGCTGCCCACAAAATCGTCTGGTCAGGTTTACCGATGTTATCGCGGAAGAAGACGGCGAGGTTTTTAGCGTCCTGCATCGCGTCTCCGATGGCCCAACCGTTGTCCTTGAACGCCGTGCCGGCCAGTGCGAAACCCTGCGCCAACAGCGGCGCTTCGAGCGCTGCGCTGGGCGCGACGTCCGCGTTACGGTTGTCGATCTCGCCGGGATGATCGGCTTTGTCGCGATAACCGTGCGCGAAGACCAGCAGTGTGCCGTTCCAGTTTTCAGGTACGCGGATGCGATACGGCGCTCCGTTGATTTCACCCGCGAGGTCGAGTGGAACAAACGGCGCATTAGCCTGGACAGCCGGCGAGGAAGCGGGTACGAGCGTGAGCAGCAACAGCAGTCCGATAACAACGGCGACTGAAATCCGCGCAGTGTTTTTCATGGCAGCGTCCCTCTTTTTGTGATGGAGTTTTGGGGGACGCAGACTATCACGCGAAGCGTGATGCGGCAAGAACTTACTGGTTCACGATCGACTTAACGCGGCCGTGCTTCAGCAGCGTGACGAGGCCATTGCGGCGATACCAAACTCCATCGCGCGTGCGCCACACTTCGTCGGCGTCGATCTTGCCGCCGTCGGTCAGCAAAATGATTGCTTTGCGCTGTTTCGTTCCGGTTCCAGTCGAGATTGGATTCAGACTCGATTTTGTATGCGAAGTTGCGAGGCGCTCGGGCGAGGCTTTTGGAGACGGTGAAGGGGAGACGCTGGGAGACGGCGACGGAGTGGGCACTGGCGCTTCGGGAAGCGACTCAGCGACTACAACAGGCATGGGGGCTGGTGGTTGTTCGTTCTTATTTCCGAATCTATAAACCGCAAATGACACCATTGCTGCCACAACGGCAACAGCGATCACGATCGGCATGGTCTTGTTGCGCCGGCGCGGTGGTTTGGTCGCAGCGTCAATCTCTGAATCTTTGACGGCTACGAGAGGCGTGTTGTCGAAGTCGCAGCGTTGGTCTGATTCAGGGTAGATGAAGAGGCACTGGGGGCAACGTTTCATATCGATCTTTGTCAGCCACAAAAAGGCACAAAAAACACAAGACACATTCACTATCGCGCTTCATGGATACCGATGGGTTCTCGCCGAGAGAATGCTCAATTCTTGTTTGTGTCCTTTTGTGCCTTTTTGCGGCTAAAACTTAAATGGCTTTTTGAGGATTTTGCCCGTCTTCTTGAGAATCGAGCCGACCTTTGAGTCGTCTTTCTTCGGCTCCGGTTTGGCGGTGGTCGTCGCCGGTTCGGTTACGGCTCTTCGCGCGGCCGCGGGTTTTGGAGAAGATTCAGTGCGCGTTTCTCGTTTCTCGGCGGGGACAGGTGCCGGAGGTTGCGCCTCGTTTGCTTCAGGCGTTGGCTCCGGAACCACGGCGGCCGCTTCAGTCACGGGCGCGGGCGGTTCCGGCTGCGCCGTCGTCACGCCGGCGGGTGAAAACTCGGTAGCTGCCGGACGCAGAGCGGTCACGTAATAGACCGACGCGATCGCGAGCATCAGGATCACGGTCGCAAAAGCAGGCACCATGCGGCTTCGTCGCTGGCCTTTTTCAGGCATCGGGCCGGACACGGTTGCCAGCGCGTGAAGGTTTGGCAGCGTTCGAGAATCGAAGACGAGCAGCATGCCGTCCATGTCACACAGACTCTGGTCGTCTTCGTAAATGAATTCACACTGGGGGCACCGCTTCATTTATGACGCTCCTGGATACCGGTGGTTTCGGATGGGCCTGCGAGTCGTGAAAGCCGGAGTGAGTGTCCCCGCAGGGCTACAAAGATACACCTAAAACGGCATGAAAAACAATGTTTTCCTTTAAGCCGCTCGATTTTGGGGCAAATTTGATGCTTCTGGGGCGGATAAGACGAGGGCCACGCCCATCAACCACCAGAACATCATCGCGGCTTCGGCGTCGCCATAGTTGTAATTGACGAGCGAACTGGCGAGAAAACCGGTCAGAGCGCCGAGGATACCCAGGAGCAGGCCGTAGGAGTGGGTGTCGCTCAAATCTCGCGCCGCCTTCTCTGCGTTGGCGATACAGAGCCAGAACGCCGTCATCAACCACAGCCAGAGCGCCAGCATCGGCAGCCCGCGGTCGAAGGCCAACTGGAGCGGCGTCGAATGGAGGTGAAGCATGTCCTTGCCGGGGAAGCCCCATTCGTTCCAGTGCAGTTTCATCGCGTCCATGCCGTGGCCGAAGATGGGGTGAATCAGGATGCGCGAGAGTCCGGCGCGAGCGACCTGCGCGCGCAGCGAAGAACTCGGATCGCCCAGCATCAACGCGTCGCGGGCGCGAGTTTGCCAAACGACGACGGCCCCGAACGCCAGGACGAAGAAAAGCGCGAAAGTGAAGCCGACTTTGTACGCGCCGCGCAACGACCGCCACGCCATGACGGCCGCGCCAATCGCGAAAGCGACCATGACCGTCCGCATCGACGTGAAGACGATCCCGACCGTCAACACCGCCACGGCCGCGATTGCCGCGCGAAAATACTTGTTTGCGCCATGATTTCGGAGGTGCGCCAGCGCCAGCCCGAGTGCGAGTTGCGCAATCATTTGCAGCATTTCGGCAAACGTGACGTAGTGGCGCGTCCAGCCGGAGGCGCGAAAGCGGTGACTGCGCTCGTCACCCGTCAAACCCGACGGCGACGGCTGTTGCTGCTGGGCAGGCGCGATCTTCAGTCCCGGGCGCTCCACGTTCTCGCCTTGCGAGATAATGCCGACGACGACCGGCGCGTTCGGCGGAGCCGTTTTCAGGAACTCGTCGACGTCGTCTTTTGAATAGACCCGCGTGCGGTTGAGCCGCCAGATGGCGTCGCCGGGATGAATCCCGACGAGGTTAAACGGGCTGTCGGACGCGACCGACTGCACGACGACTCCGCGTCCGCGCGCGAGGTCGAATGCGCTGTAGAGCGCGCCTACCGAGCCGGACAGTATCAGCAGCGCCGCCAGTCCGAGCGCAGACCGTTTCGTCACCACGGCGCGGGCGAGGTAGAAGAGGAAAACGCACCAGGACGATCGCAGTTTTATCAAACTGATTCGTGGTTCTTCAGAGAGAAGTGAGGACGCGATGGTCCAAAGCAATGATAGAACGATGATCAGGTCGAATTTCGTTCGCCGCAGGCCCAGGCTGCCCGTCGCCACGGACCTGATCACCCATCCGAGACCGGCGAGACCGACTCCGATCGCGCTCGCTGCGACTGAATGCGGTGCGAACGCGACGTAAAGGACCAATCCGGCGAGCGCCATTCGTTGCCCCAACCGAGCGAGAAATGGTGCGCGAGATCCGTGTTCCAAATCGTTGCTTAGTTCAAAAATAGGTTCGTTGACACCCTTTATTTACGCATGTTAGCGTATCCCGCGGCTGTCTGCCGGAGTTGAAGCAGGTGTTTTAGACAAATCGCTTGTCCAAATCGATTGTCCCCGCTGCCCGCTGCTACCGCTAAAAGTCGCGACCCGTACTAATGATACCTAAGATTCCTAATGGCTTTCGATAAAGCTAAGGTCCTAAAGAACGCCGAGAAATTCCTTTCCCAGGGGAAGATCAACGCAGCAATCAAGGAATATCGCCAGATCGTCGACAACGACGCTGACGATCTTACTGCGTTGAACATGCTCGGGGACCTCTACGTCCGCTCCGGCAAGAAAGAAGACGCCGTCCGCTGCTTCGAGCGCATCGCCGAACACTACAGCACTCAGGAATTCACACTCAAAGCGATCGCGATGTACAAGAAGATCGAGCGTATTCGTACGCGCGATCCGATCATCGCTCACAAACTCGCCGAGCTCTACGCGACACAGGGGCTGGTCCACGACGCGCGCGCGCAGTATCTAATCGTCGCCGACGCGTACACCAAGTCCGGCGCAAACAAGAAAGCGCTCGACATACTGCACAAGATCGCCGATCTCGATCCCAACAACACCGAGATCCGTCTCAAGCTCGCCGACGGTTACCTGAAAGAAAGCATGCGCCGTGAAGCCGCGGACGCCTTCATCCAGGCCGCCAATCGTCTTCATCAAATCGGATCCAACGACAAAGCGCTCGAAGCGTACGCGAAAGCGCTCGAACTGGTGCGCGACGATCGCGACGCGCTGCGCGGCATGCTCGACACGCACATCGCGCGCGGCACTGCCGACGAAGCCGCCGAAGTCCTCGAACGCGTCGTCGAAGGACGCGAGGAGGACACTGAGCTCGTCTCGATGCTCCACCGCGCGCATCTCGAAGCCGAGGACGCGCGCGGTGCGGAACGCGCAACGGCGTTGCTGATGGCGCGCGACTCGTCGAGTTATCCGCAGTACCTTCCGGTTACGCGGCTGTACTTGAAGAACGGCGAAGTCGACGACGTCATTCGCATCCTTTCGACGATCATCGAACGGATGCTCGCCGGACGCGAAGAGCGCGAGTTGCTCGACATCGTCAACCAGGTTTTGACGCATAACCCCGATCACGTCGGCGCGCTGCGAATGCTCGTTCGCATCAACTGGTGGCAACGCGACATGGACGCGCTGCGATCATCGCTCGAACGTCTTGCCGAGTCTGCCGAAGCGTCGGAACTGATCGACGAAGAGCGTTATGCGTTGACGCAGTTGGTCCGGCTCGCGCCTGATGAGCAGCGTTACATGGATCGCCTGAATCTGCTCGGCGGATTGCAGGAAGAGACTACTGAAGATCTCTCGACGATGCCGGCGCCCGAGCCGACCGGCGACGTACCCGAGTTTGAGACTTTCGCCGTCGTTCAGGACGAAGACGAGATCGCCGAGCCTCCCGCGCCGATTGTTGAATTCGCTGAGTTCGAGACAAACGAAGCGCCGGGTTCTACTTTCTCAGATCCAACCGCCTCATTTGCTGATCTCAACGACGATTTTTCCGAATCCGTCTTTGAAACAACTGCTGCTCCGGCAGTCGAGACTGTCGACG
>DASURS010000350.1:0-4736 GCA_036279935.1 Pyrinomonadaceae bacterium | reverse complement strand
CGCCTTTGCGCCTTTGCGGGAAACTCCTGTTCGTCTTTGTCTTACTCGTCTTTTCGACGACTGCACTCGCGCAGCAGACCTCGTCGAATGACTATCTCTTCAACGACTCGCACTTTCATCTCACGAACTACATTCAGGAAGGAACGGACATACACGACTTCCTGAAGATCATGGGAAACAAAGCCGGGCGCGTCGCGATCTTCGGCATTCCGTTGCAGCAGCAATGGTCCTATCGCGTCGACGAGGACCGTGGACCAACTTACTACCTGAACTCCGATACTCCTCTTTATTACTACTCGTTCACCGACGCCTGGATCGCAACGTCGTACCTCTCGCTGACTAAAGAAGAGCAAGCGCGCTTCGATCCGATGATCACCGGATTCAATCCGACGGACATGTACGCCGCGGACCACATCAAGCGCGTGCTGCGCGCGTTTCCGGGCGTGTTCACGGGCGTCGGCGAGTTCACGATTCACAAGGAGTTTGTTTCGGCAAAGATCGCCGGAGGAGTGGCAAGTCTTCAGGACCAGGCACTCGACAGATTGATCGACTTCGCCGGGGAGGTGGGTCTGGTCGTCCTGATCCACAACGACGTCGACGTGCCGTTCGCGAAACCGGGCGCGGCGCCTGCTTACGCGAAACAGATGAAGGCGTTACTCGAGCGACATCCGCGCACGACGATCATCTGGGCGCACATCGGCGTCGGCCGGATCATTCGTCCGGTGAAGGACCAGGCGGCAATCGTCGAAGACATCATCAACGACCCCGATCTACGCAACGTGTATTTCGATCTCTCGTGGGACGAAGTGGCGAAGTATGTCGTCGCTACACCCGAATCAATGAAGAACGTGGCCGACGTCGTGAACCGTCATCCCGATCGGTTCCTGTTTGGCACAGACGAAGTGGCGCCCGCCACTCAGGAAAACTATCTGCGGGTCTACAACCAGTACGAGCCCTTTTGGAAACTTCTAACGAAAGACGCGAGCGAGAAAGTGCGCAAGGGAAACTACGAACGCATTTTCGACGAGGCCAGACGCAAAGTGCGGAGCTGGGAACAGGCAAACGTCAAGCGAGGGGCGGCAACCAGTGGAGGTTTGAGATGAGAATTAATCTTTTAAGAACGCGATCGACACGCCGAATAGCGCAATGCGTCGTGGCAATAAGCTGCACGCTTGTGCTGACGCCGAATCCTGCGCTGCTGTTTGTACGGGCTGCACAGGACCAGGCGGCACAGGCGTCCGTAAAGATTCCCGCTGAACAGTTGGATTCGCTGGTAGCGCCGATTGCGCTCTACCCGGACAACCTGCTCAGCCAGACGCTGGTGGCGTCTACGTATCCGCTCGAGATCATTCAGCTTCAGCAGTGGCTCGAGCGAAATCCTGATCTCGCAAAGGATCAGAAGAAGCTGTCCGACGCTGTCAAGAAGCAGCCTTGGGACCCCAGTATCCAGGCCATGGCGCCGATGCCGGACGTGGTGAAACGTCTGGCGGACGACATTCAGTGGACCACGGACCTCGGCAACGCTTTCCTGGCCCAGCAGAGTGATGTGATGGACTCGGTCCAGCGCATGCGCGTGAAGGCAAAAGGGACCGGAGCGTTGGCTTCGAACCAACAACAGAAGGTGGAAACGCAGGTCGTCGAGAGCAAGGAAGTGATCGTAATTGAACAGTCGAATCCGCAAGTCGTTTACGTTCCGTCCTACAACCCGACTGTTGTTTACGGCGCGCCTGTTTATCCGTATCCGCCAATCTATTATCCGCCATCCACCGGCGCAGTGATCGCGGCCAGCGCGATCTCGTTCGGCGTCGGCTGGGCCATGGGCGCCGCGTGGGGCGGCGGCTGGGGTTGGGGCTGCGGCTGGGGCGGTGGCGACATCAACATCAATAACAACAACAACTTCAATCGCAATACCAATATCAGCGGCGGCAACCGCGTGAACAACATCAGCGGCAATCGCGGCGGCGGAAACAAGTGGCAACACAATCCGTCGCATCGCGGGGGCGCGCCTTACGGTGATCGCAACACGGCGAACCGTTTCGGCGGTACTGCGCGTGGCGACTCGTTGGGTAACAGGCAGCGAGCAGCACAACGCGACATCGGCAGGCAGGGAGGACAGCTCGGCAGCCAGAATCGCGGCGGCATCGGCGATCGCGGCGGTGTCAGTGATCGCAGTCGGGCGGGTGATCGCGGCGGTGTTGGTGATCGCAGCCGGGCGGGTGATCGCGGCGGCGTCAGTGATCGCAGCCGCACTGGTGATCGCGCTGGCGTCAGCGATCGCAGCAGCGGCATCGGCGAGCGTGGCGGAAGCCGCGGCGGTGTGAGCGATCGTTCCAGCATTGGATCTCGCGGTGGCGCGAGTGGCGATCGCGTCGGTAATCGCAGCGTCTCCGGCGGCTCAGGACGCGGCGGATTCGGCAGCGGATCCGGCGGCTTCAGTGGCGCAAGCGCGCGTTCGAGCAGTAGCCGAGGCTCGTCGAGCATGGGCGGCTTCGGCGGAGGCAGTAGCCGTGGAGGCGGTGGCTTTGGTGGTGGCAGCCGTGGCGGTGGCGGCGGCGGCCGTGGCGGTGGTGGCCGAAGGAGGTAAACGAGTCATGAAAGGCAAAGCTATGAAATCGAAAACATTGCGTTCACGGATGTTCGTTACTGCGGCAATAACCGTCGCGTGCTTTGTTCTGCTGGCGACCGTAATTCCGATCAGCGCGCAGACAGTTGTCGCGACCAAAGGAAAGACGTTCGCGAGCGCTCAGGAAGCCGCGAATGCGTTGATCGACGCCGCCGAGAAATACGACGAGTCGGCCCTCAACGAGATCCTTGGACCAGATAGTTACGACATCATCCATACGGGCGAGCCGGCGCGCGATCGCGAAGTCGCGAAGGAGTTTGCGTCGCTTGCGCGAGCGAAAAACAGCTTGTCAGCGCCCGCGAAAAATGCGCGCCGCGCGTTTCTGCTGATCGGCGAAGACGACTGGCCGTTCCCGGCCCCGATCGTGAAAACCCCGGCAGGCTGGGCGTTCGACATCAAGGCCGGCCGCCAGGAGATTCTCTATCGACGCGTCGGCGCAAACGAGCTGAACGCGATCGAGATCTGCCGCGGCTACGTCGAGGCGCAACACGAGTACGCGCTGATCAAACGCGGTGACTCAGGCGTCAATCAATACGCGCAACGCATCATCAGCACGCCTGGCACGCAGGACGGACTGGCGTGGCAGAACAAAGACGGCACGTGGGGTGGGCCAATCGGCGAAAACGTAGCGGCGGCGATCGCCCGCGGCTACACGTCGCGTACTGAGCCTTACCACGGCTACTTCTTCAGAGTCCTGAAAGGACAGGGACCAGCGGCGCCGCTCGGTGAACTGGACTTCGTCGTGAAGGGCGTGATGATCGGCGGCTTCGCTCTCGTCGCATTCCCCGCGCAATACCGCGTCAGCGGCGTCCAGACGTTCATGGTCAGCCATGACGGCGTCGTCTATCAGAAAGACCTCGGACCCGACACAGTCAAACTGGCAAACGCAATCGAGCGCTTCAATCCTGACAAATCGTGGAATCCGGTGGTCGATCAATGAATGTGTGATCGTCATGAAAAGACTGCTTGTTTGTTTGACACTTGTTTCACTGGTTTGCCTCCCGGCGGCAAACGCACAGCAAACGCGAACAGAAAAGGACCTGCTCGGCGAGAAGCAGATTCCGGCTGACGCGTACTACGGCGTGCAAACGTCTCGCGCGCTCGAGAACTTCAACCTCTCCGGCGTCCTTATCAACCACTATCCCGGTTTCGTCGAAGCCTGGGCCATCGTGAAACTCGCGGCCGCCCGTGCCAACGCCGACGTCGGCGGGTTGAAACGCGACCGGCTGGCGGCAATCGAAAAGGCCACGGCGGCCATTCGCGAAGGCAAGTACCACGATCAGTTTCTCGTCGACTGGTATCAGGGCGGCGCCGGCACCTCGACGAACATGAACGCCAACGAGGTCATGGCGAACGTTGGGCTCGAGTTAACGGGTCATAAGAAAGGCGAGTACCAGTTTCTCGATCCACACGACGATCTCAACATGTCGCAGTCGACCAACGACTCGTATCCGACGGCGATCAAGATCGCGCTTCTGCTGCGCAACGATCGCCTCATTCCCGAGCTACAACAACTCGTCGCGTCTTTCCGCAAGAAAGGCGACGCGTTTCTCGAGATCGTGAAGATGGGACGCACGGAAATGCAGGACGCCGTGCCGATGACCGTCGGCCAGGAGTTTCATGCGTTTGCGGCGAGCCTGGAAGACGAGATCAAGTTGTTGCGCGAAGCGGAGAAGTACCTGTACGCAGTCAACATGGGCGCGACGGCGATCGGAACCGGAATCAACGTTCCGAAAGGTTATGCGGAGAAATGCGCCGAGCACCTCGCGAAGCTGACGGGCAAACCCATTGTCCCGGCAACTGACATGTTGTCGGCGACGTGGGATCAGCAGGGCTTCGTCGTCTACTCGTCTGCTCTGAAAAGCCTCGCTATCAAACTCTCGAAGATTTCGAGCGACTTGATCCTGCTCACCTCGGGACCGCGCGCAGGTCTCGGCGAGATCAATCTGCCGGCGTTGCAGCCGGGCTCGTCGATCATGCCCGGGAAGGTCAACCCGGTGATTCCGGAGGTGGTCAACCAGACCGGCTTCCTCGTCATCGGCATGGACCTGACGGTGACGCTCGCCGCCTCGGCCGGCCAGCTGCAGCTGAACGTGATGGAGCCGGTGATCAC
>DASURS010000349.1:0-10437 GCA_036279935.1 Pyrinomonadaceae bacterium | reverse complement strand
CCATCTCGCGCACGACGACGCCGAGATGCAGGGCGCGACAGCGGATCACCCCGACTGGGGCGCAGCGTGGCGACAGCGCGATCTCAACTACTTCACCAGTGAGGCATTTCGCCAACTGTTGAAAGAAGAGAAGATTAAACTGATCACGTGGCGCGAGGTCGCCAAACTGCTACAGAAATGAACATTTTCCAATTTCCATTTGTCATTTCTCATTTTCCATTGAGAGTCGTTCCCACCGCTGAACGAATGAAATGAGAAATGACAAACGGAAAACGGAAAATAAGTTCTGCCCGGGGTGACCCGCTTACCGCTCTTTTAGCGCGTTATCAGAGTGAACCGGCAGCGATAGGGCTGACCGAAACGGCAGCATAGGGCTGACCGAGACTTTGATAGTGCCTTAAGGAGAGCACCATGAATACACGTCGGGCCTTTGCCCTTTCCATACTTTTCTTACTTTTGACGGTCTCATCCGTATCCGTTTTCGCTCAGTCAGACCGCCAGACGGTCGTCAACATTCCCTTCGACTTCATCGTCGGCGACAAGGCCATGACTGCCGGTCAATACATCCTCGAGCGCAACAAGCGTGATTCAGACACAGTCTGGACCATCACCAGCAAAAACACGGGCGCCTCGCGGAAAGTGTTTCTGACGATTCCGATGCGCTCGAACGACACGCAACAGGAAACCAAGCTCGTGTTTCATCGTTACGAGAACTACTACTTCCTGACGGCGTTCTGGACTGCGGGTGGCAATACCGGCCGCGAGTTGCAACAGTCGGATCGCGAAAAGAGCCTCGGCGAGAAACTGCTGGCGCAGCGCGAAGAGATCATTCTCAGCGGACGCGGAAGATAACGAATCCCCTAAACCAGTTAACTGGAAGCAGGCCTCGGATGTTGTTTATCCGGGGCCTTGCTTTTTGTTTCGAAGTCGTCTAGAAGAAATCTCCCGCAAAGGCGCAAAGGCGCAAAGTTAAGCACAGGATTTCATGGTCTTTGAGCTCGTTTCATTTCCAATCGTCTTCCTTTGCGCCTTTGCGCCTTTGCGGGAAACTCGTTCTGAACACATCCGACGTTCGAGGAGTCCCTCAGTTTTGACGAAAGACCATTTTTCCCGCCGCCGGTTCTTGCAGACCGGTGGGTTGGCTACGTTCAGCGCGCTTTTTCTGCGTGACGACGCATTCGCGCGCCAGTCTCGTGAACTGACGCTTTACATCGGCACGTACACGTCGAGCACGAGCGAGGGAATCTACGTCTATCGCATGAACAGCGACACCGGTGAGCTGAAGATGTTCAGTTCGATCAAATCGGAGAACCCGTCGTTCCTGGCGCTCGATCGAAGCGGACGCTTTCTTTACGCAGTGAACGAGTTGAAGGAGTTTGCGGGACAGGCGAGCGGCGCGGTCAGTTCGTATGCCATCGACGCAGCGGGAAAACTCAAGTTTCTTAATCAGCAGCCGACGTTGGGCGCGGATCCGTGTCATCTGACGGTCGATCGGCGGCGCCGCAGTTTGCTGGTCGCAAACTACACGGGCGGCAACGTCACACTATTGCCCATCAAGCGCGATGGGTCGCTCGATCAAGTCGCCGATCGGAAGCAGCACGAAGGCTCAGGACCGAAGCAACAACAGAACGGGCCACACGCGCACTGCATCATCCTCGACGCATCGGAACGACACGCGCTGGCCGCGGATCTCGGCATCGACAAGGTGATGATCTATCGTTTCAACCCTGCGCTGCACGAGCTTCAGCCCGCCACTCAACCGTCAGTGTCGCTGAAAGCCGGCGCGGGTCCGCGTCACCTCGCGCTGCATCCGAACGGCCGTCACTTGTACGTCATCAACGAACTCGACTCGACGTTGACGACGTTGAACTACAATCCGACCGCCGGCACACTGACAATCGTCGACACAGTCTCGACGCTCCCCGCCGGCTTCGCCGACGTCAGTTACTGCGCGGACGTCCACGTCTCTCCTTCCGGAAAGTTCCTGTACGGATCAAACCGCGGCCACAACAGCATCGTCGTCTTCGCTCTCGATCCGCGCACCGGCAAGCCGACGCTCGTCGAGCACGTCTCGACCGAAGGTAAATGGCCGCGAAACTTCGTGATCGATCCCGCCGGAAAGTTTTTGCTGGTGGCGAACCAGCACACCGACAACGTCGTCGTTTTCAAGATCGATCCCCGAAACGGGCGTCTGAAACCGTCCGGACAGACGGCGTCAGTGCCCATACCGGTGTGTCTGAAGTTCCGCTGATGGGGCTTTGTTTGATGACCATTGAAAAGTCTCTCTGAATAGACGAGAATACGCGCGCGGTTCGATAAACCTACCCGAGGAAGCCAAATAGATGGGAAAAACGGCGCGTGCCCTGTGGGCAGTCAGTCTTTCACTGTGCTTCGTTCTCCAAACCCAAATCGCCATTCTGGCCCAAACCGATCTCGTCGATAGCGACGAGTTCTACCAGCGCAATCTGCGGTCCGGTCCCGCACGCGATTACACGCAAAAGATCGACGACTTGCTCAAGCGCATGACGCTTGAAGAGAAAGTCGGACAGATGACCCAGCTCGCGATCGCCATGGTCGCGAACGGGCGAGACCAGGACATTCAGATCGATCCGGCAAAGCTCGACAAAGCCATCGCCAAATATGGTGTCGGGTCGATTCTCAACGTCTCCGACCAGGCGCTGACCGTCGATCACTGGCGTCAGATCATCGACCAGATCCAGGCCGCGGCGGCCAAGACACGACTGCGCATTCCCGTCATCTACGGCATCGACTCGATCCACGGCGCAAACTACGTCCGGGGCGCCACGCTGTTCCCGCAGGAGATCGGCATGGCGGCGACGTTCAATCCTGAACTGATGAAGCGCGCCGCGGAGATCACCGCGATGGAAACGCGCGCCGCCGCCATTCCGTGGAGCTTCTCGCCCGTGCTCGACCTCGGACGCAATCCGCTATGGCCGCGTTTCTGGGAGACGTTCGGCGAAGATCCTTATCTCGCGAGAGTGATGGGCGTCGCGTTCGTGCGCGGTCTCGAAGGAACGGACGTCGCGGCGCAGGATCGCGTCGCGTCCAGTCTGAAACACTACATGGGCTACAGTTTTCCGCTGACGGGAAGAGATCGAACGCCCGCGTGGATTCCGGAGAATTACCTGCGCGAGTACTTCCTGCCAACGTTCGACTCGGCAGTCAAAGCCGGCGCGCGCACGGTGATGGTCAACTCCGCCGATATCAACGGCGTTCCCGGTCACGTCAATCATCACATTCTCACGACGATCCTGCGCAAGGAACTCGGCTTCAAAGGTTTCGTTGTTTCTGACTGGGAGGACATTAAGAAACTCGTCACCACGTGGCGCATAGCGGCTAACGAGAAAGAAGCGACGCGCATGGCCGTGATGGCCGGCATCGACATGAGCATGGTGCCGCTCGATTACAGTTTCGCCGATCACCTGATCGCGCTGGTCAAGGAAGGCGCGGTGCCGCAGTCGCGAATCGACGAAGCGGTGCGCCGAATTCTGCTCGTGAAGTTTGAGTTGGGTTTGTTTGAGAAGCCCGGCAGTGACCCGGCGCTGAAAGCGAAGTTTGCACTGCCTGAATCGAGACAGGTGAGTCTGGAAGCGGCGCGCGAGTCGCTGACGTTGCTGAAGAACAGCGAAAACGTGTTGCCGTTGTCGAAAAACGCGAAGGTGCTCGTCACTGGTCCAACAGCCGACTCGCTGGTGTCCATGAACAACGGCTGGACGTACGTTTGGCAGGGTTCGGAAGAGAGTTTATATCCGAAAGACCGGCACACAATTCGACGCGCGATCGAAGCGAAGATCGGCGCTGCGAACGTCACTTACGTTCCGGGCACGAAGATTACGCGTGCGCCTGGTCCGTCGAATAGTACTCCCACGGATCAGGAATCGGAGGTCGACATTCCCGCCGCCGTTCGCGCGGCGCAGAACGTCGATGCCGTCGTGCTTGCGCTCGGTGAAGGTTCTTACTGCGAAACGCCGGGCAACATCACTGACCTGACGCTCGGCGCGCCGCAGCTGAAACTCGCCGAAGCGATCATCGCGACCGGCAAACCGGTCGTGCTCGTGCTCGTCGAAGGACGCCCGCGCATCATCAATCGCATTGCCGATCAAGTGAAGGCAGTTTTGATGGCGTACAACCCGAGCAACGAAGGTGGTACCGCTATCGCGGACGTCTTGTTCGGCGACTACAACCCGAACGGCAAACTTCCGTTTACCTATCCACGCACGCCCAACGGTCTCATCAATTACGATCACAAACCATTCGAAACCGAGAACACGGCGTTTGGTAACATGGCCTTCAATCCGCAGTTCGCGTTTGGCGAGGGGTTGAGTTACACGACTTTCGCTTACAGCGATCTGCGTCTCAGTAAGCCAACGATCACCAGCAACGAAGAGCTCACGGTCAACGTGACGGTGACGAACACCGGCAATCGCGCCGGCAAGGAAGCGGTGCTCGTTTACGTCGGCGACTTAGTGGCGTCGCTTTCGCCTCCGATCAAACGGCTGCGACGTTTTGCGAAAGTCAGTCTCGAGCCGGGCCAGAAGCGCACGCTGACGTTCAAGCTCAGACGCGACGACTTGTCGTTCATCGGCGCCGATAACAAACCGGTCGCTGAGCCCGGCGAGTTTGACGTGATGGTTGGCGGTCTGACACAGAGGTTCACGCTCAAGTAAAGAAGATGAAAATAAATCTCCTGCTGTTCATTCTCTTAATCTGCGTTCTAACTGTCTCTGCCCAGGAGGCGCCTAAACTCAACCTCATGCCGGTGCCTGCGTCGGTGAAGTTTCAGCCTTCGGAACGGTTGAACGTGGATAGCTCGTTCAAGGTCGCGACGCGCGGTCATTCCGATGATCGGCTCAAGGCGGCGATCGCGCGTTTCATCAAACGGCTCGAAGGCCGCACCGTTTTTTCATTCACGCCCGGCTTCTCGCCGGACGATCAGGTAACGCAGCTCATCGTTCACACCAACGGCCCAGGCAAAACACTCCCCGGACTCGGCGAGAATGAGAGTTACTCGATCGACATCACCGATCGTCAGGTGATGCTGAAAGCGCCGACGGTCGTGGGCGCGATTCGCGGTCTCGAGACCCTGCTGCAATTGCTGAGCGCGGATCGCAACGGCTTTTACTTTCCGGGTGTTCAGATCGAGGACCAGCCGCGATTTCCATGGCGCGGGTTGTTGATCGACGTCGCACGTCATTTTCAAACGATGGACGTGCTCAAACGCAACCTCGATGCGATGGCCGCCGTGAAGATGAACGTGCTTCACTGGCACCTGAGCGAGGACCAGGGCTTTCGCGTCGAGAGCAAGAAATTCCCCAAGCTGCACCAGCTCGGATCTGACGGCAACTACTACACGCAGGACCAGGTGCGCGAGATCATCGCGTACGCGCGCGAGCGTGGCATTCGCGTCGTGCCCGAGTTTGACATTCCCGGACACAGCACGAGCTGGCTTGTCGGATATCCCGAGCTTGGCAGCGCTCCTGGGCCATACACGATCGAGCGTCGCCCCGGAATCTTCGAGCCCGCACTCGATCCGACGCGCGAGGAAGTCTACAAGTTTCTCGACGGCTTTCTGAGTGAGATGTCGGCGCTCTTTCCCGATGAGTATCTACACATCGGCGGCGATGAGAACGAAGGCAAGCAGTGGGACCGCAATCCCGCGATTCAGGCGTACATGAAAGAGAAAGGGATCAAAGACAATCACGCGCTGCAAGCCTACTTCAACACGCGCCTGCTGAAGATACTTCAGAAGAACAACAAGAAGATGATCGGATGGGACGAGATCCTCCAACCCGGACTGCCCAACAACATCGTCATCCATTCCTGGCGTGGCACCGCGGCGCTTGCGGAAGCAGCGCGCAAGGGTTACGACGGCATACTCTCCAACGGTTACTACATCGATCTGATCCAGCCCGCGTCGCACCACTACGCGTCGGATCCGCTTCCCGCGGACAGCACGCTCACGCCGGAAGAGGCGAAGCACGTTCTTGGTGGCGAAGCGACTATGTGGGCCGAGTGGGTCACGCCGGAGACGATCGACTCGCGCATCTGGCCGCGTACTGCCGTTATCGCCGAAAGACTTTGGTCGCCGCGAACCGTCAACGACGTCGGCGATATGTACCGCCGGATGGCAATCATCAGTCTGCAACTCGAAGAGTTGGGACTGATGCACAAGAAGAACCAGGACATGATGCTGCGACGTCTCGCGCGTCACGACGATATTGGACCACTGAAGACGCTCGTCTCCGTTGTCGAACCGGTGAAGGAATATCGCCGGTATCAGTTACGGCCGCAGACGATGCTCAGTCCGCTGACGGGTTTCGTCGATGCGGCGACGCCTGATGCGGAAGGCGCCCGCAAGTTTGCATGGATGGTGAGAGAGTTTCTGGACGACGCGCCGCGGTATCAGTTATACAGCGCGGAGTTGGCGCAGATGCTGGCTGAGTGGCAGACGTCGGCGGCGGCGCTTGGGCCAGTAATCGATCGCTCGCCGGCGTTGAAGGAGATCAAGCCGTTGACGACGGGGCTTTCGGACCTGGGAGAAGTCGGGTCGCAGGCGCTTTCGTATTTGAAGCTCGGCACGCCGCCGGCGCGCGAGTGGCGCGAAGCGAGCGTGCTCAGGTTGGATGAAGCGGCGAAGCCTTACGCGGCGTTGGAGTTTATGGTGGTGCCCGCAGTCAGGCAGTTGGTGCTGGCAGCGGCTGAGATCGGGCAACCGAGAAGGACGTCAATGGCTCGTTAAGATCCGTGTTCTGCTGTATTAGATTATTGATCTGTGTCGTCGCCGCGAGTGTGATCGTTGATGCGCAAAGCGACGCTCGCAGCAGGTATGTTGGCGACGACAAGTGCCTCTCGTGTCACCCTAAACAAAAAGAATTTCCGCGCACCGCACATCACTTAACTTCGCAGACTGCCTCACGTGAATCGATCAAAGGCAGCTTCGCCGCAGGCAAAAATGTTCTGAAGACGCCGGAGCCGGCGCTGCAATACCGTCTCGAGACGCGAGCTGACGGGTTTTATCAAACCTCAGTTTTGGGGACGCCACCTGATAGCGTTAGCACGTCTCAACGATTCGATCTCGTGATCGGTTCCGGCCGCAAGGGGCAGACGTATCTTTACTGGGGTAACGATCAACTGTTTCAGCTTCCAGTGTCGTACTGGACCGAGATTGATAGTTGGGTGAATAGTCCGGGTTATGGCGACCGGTTTCCGGAGTTCAGCCGGCCTGTGCTGCCCCGTTGTCTCGAATGTCACGCGAGTTACATCGAGACGATCGCCGAGCCGAACCGGTTTAAGAAGTCGAGTGCAGTGCTGGGTGTTACTTGTGAGCGCTGCCATGGTCCAGGCGCGCAACACTCAACTAATCCAAAATCTGCAATCGTCAACCCCGCGAAGCTACCACGTGATCGTCAACTGGATCTGTGTTCGCTGTGCCACGGCGGCGTCGGTGTTTCGAAGACGCCGGTCTTCTCTTTCACCGTCGGCGACGCTTTGACGGACCACCTGCAACTCGCGTCGCCTAAGCCTGACGACGCTTTGGACGTTCACGGCAACCAGATCGAGTTGTTGCAGCGGAGCAAGTGTTTTAAGTCTTCGAACATGACCTGCTCGACGTGTCACGACGTCCACGCGCCGCAGCGCAACGTCGCCGACTTCTCCGATCGCTGTCTCTCGTGTCACAAGGTCCAAAGCTGCGGCCTCTTCCCGCGCCGCGGCCGCACACTGATCGGCAAGTGCGTCGACTGCCACCTCCCGAACCAAACCTCCAACGTGATTTTTTCCACCCACGCCGGCACCCGCCTCCGCCCCAAGGTGCGCAATCATTGGATCAAAGTGTATCCGGGGTTAAGCGACCGGTGAGACGCTGTAAGCCTCCGAGTTCACACAGACGACGGTTCTCGCCTACTTCTTTTAAATTAAGGTGTTTCGCCATCTTTCAGCTCGTAACCATAGGCAAATGAGCCAGCAAAACTAACTCCGGTTAGGTTAGCACCTTCCAGATTGACAGCCTCGACTGCCGCACCTCTGAAGTTGGCGCCTTCGAGATTTGCTTGACGAAAATTAGCGCATTTGACATTGCAATTGCCGAAGCTAACTCCTTTTAGATTCGCACTAGAGAAGTTCACACTATGAAGCCATGACTGCTCCAGATACGCCCCTTCCAGGATTGCCCCATTGAGATCTGATCCATCTGGTAGCTCCATCTCAGCAAAATATCTCTCTCCAGCACCGTACCTCTCGAGTAGTTCTTGAACCGTTTCTGGTGGCCTGTAATTTGGTGGTTCCTGCATATTTCAAAATTGTAGACGGAATCTTAGCACGCAAAGGTCTGGCTCTCTCTTGCAATGAAAATTTTAGTGACACTTTCTAAGCCTCGCTCCGTCCCCCTCTCGTCAAGTTCCGGAATTCTCATTGAGTAGTCATTTCCCTTGTTAAATTAGTTCGATACTAAGGTCACTTGTTTGATTAGTTCAACAAACTTGTCAAAGGGCATGGGCTTCGGGGAACTATTTCGAAATGTCCTGGATCTCGGCCTCTTTGAATAATTTGAAGTTCATCGGGAAGATTCTCTACCTTGTAGGCACCTCCAAACTTACGCACCTTGGCTGGATCAGTGTTCAGTGATGGACCGCGTGTCGTTTGAACCATGCCGTCCTTGATCTTAACTTCATTAGGCTTCACCGCAATATCTGAACCACCACGGTATACAGTGGGCTGCTGAGTTCCGTTTGGTTTTGGAAGTCCCTGTAAACTATTTCCCGCATGGACTATGTCGTCAGGTCGCCAGGGACGGTCACGACCTCCCTGCTCATAAATGTCCATCAGACGGTTTGACCAGAAGAAAACGTGCGCCCTCGTCATATTTGCAGGATCGACTTGAACTAAGTCGCCGCCGAGGTTTTCAATGATCAGAACTCCGCCGCTCTCCTTTTGCTTATTGAGCAACATTTCCCGACGTCTATCTTCCTCGCGTTTTACATCGTCTTCCTCTCCCCAAACATCGTAAGCTAACCAGTTCTTCAGCTTGCTAAAGAATCCTCGTCCATCATGATCGACTCTCCTGAGAGGGTTATTATTAACGTAGCTATAGGCGTTCCAGCTCTGGGCGTCTGTAAGGTCAAGCCAAGCCTGATAGTTCCCGGGATCGACGCCGGTAAATCGTCCCTGGGCCGATGACAGATATCTTGCGCCGAAGTAATCCAACCCCGTCTCTGCATCCCGTTCTTTTGAGGTGAAGTGCTGGCGGACGCTGTCGCCACCGCCGTAAGCGGGATCCGACGCGCGGCCGCCGGCAGTTAAGAGTTCTTCACCGAAGGGGGCGTAGTCGTGACGCCTGACATTCGCCAGATCACCGCTCTGATCGAAGATGATGCGTGGTGTGCCGAGGTGGTCAGCTACCAGCCAGTGCACCGCGGAGGAACCGCCCGCATCTGCTGGTCCATACGCCTCGATCTCTGTTACACGACTGGCGCCGTCCGGTGAGGCATTGGTAAGCACCCGGATCTTGCTCGTACTGATCGGCGAGAACGTGAACGTTCGCCAGATCTTGTTATTCCCTGTCACACTGCCGCCTGGCACTGTCACCCAACTGCTGCCGGTCCAATACTGCACGTCATAACCAGTCAACCCATAAAGCGTAAATGTCATCGCTTCGGTCGGCTCGGTCGACGCAGCCCAGTTGTCCTGCAACGTGAAGACGTCGATTTCGTTGATCGTCTTGTTCGCGCCGAAATCCACCTGCACCGATTCGGGAAAGTTGTTCACTGCTGAGCTGGACCACGCGCCGGTTGCTGTACGCATTCAGACTCTTACGGCTCGATTAACAACTGACATCGCCGCGAGGTCCCGTCCGAAGCCGCAGATTGGGGAGTACTCGCATAACGTTGGAAAACGGCGGCACGGTCACCTTCGCATGAACTTTGCACCTTGAAGCGAAGAATCTCAACACGCACGTCGTTTGAGTGTCTTTCGAACAGCTTGCGGCACCGAGCGGGTCGGTGCAGAAGCGCTCGCGGTGCTTACACACGCAGAAGCGCACCACACCGCGGACGGCACACATTGGGAGCCGTCCTGCGTCCGCTCGCGCCGCAGCCGGTCTCGCTCGTTTAATCGGGTCGACGGACGAATCGGTGGAGGAGGAGGGATGTATCTTTGTTGGGATCGTACTGCAAAGTCTCGGCGACGTACCGTCCTTTTGGCAGTTCGATCAAGATGAAGGCGTCAATGTGGTCTCCAGGGGCCGCAGAGTCAAACAGCAAGAGTCTTCCTCTTGTAACTTCAAACTCGACATCGGTTCTCTCCCAATCACGATTCGACAAGTCAGTCAATGCCTGAACGACTGACGCATCATTTTCAGCACAAACCCATCGGACTATCAGGTCGGAGTCCAGTTTCCGGCTATGCCACCATGTCGCGGAG
>DASURS010000348.1:0-12590 GCA_036279935.1 Pyrinomonadaceae bacterium | reverse complement strand
GCCTTGTTCTTGACAAGTGGCCCACCGAACGTCCCGCCAAACTGGTTGCGCTTGAACTCCGGTTTCTTCTGATCGAAGAAGTTTCGCGCGTCGAGGTTATCGTTGCGCAGGAAGTGAAACGCGTCGCCGTGAATGTCGTTCGTGCCTGATTGCGTGATGGCGACGACGACCGCGCCGGACTTCCGTCCATACTCAGCGCCGTAAGAGCTGCTCAACACTTTGAACTCGCGCAGTGTTTCGACTCCCAGCGTCAGGCCGGCGGCGCTGCCGGGAGTGAAGTCTGCTTGATCGTTGATGTCCGTGCCGTCGATCAGAAACAGGTTCGCCTGCGGGCGCGCGCCGAAGGCTGTGAACTTCGCGCCCGCGCCAAACTGAAGATCGTTTGCCGCGTTGGGATAGAACGAGATTCCCGGTTGCAGCAGGACGAGCTGATCGTAGCTGCGTCCATTCAACGGCAGGTCGCGAATCTTCTTATCGTCGACGAGCGCGCCGATGCTCGGCTCGCTGGTTTCGACCATCGACGTTTCGCCCGCGACCAGCACGCGCGCCGACACTTCGCCCACGCTCAGCGTGAAATCGACGTGCGCCTGGCGGCCGATCGTCAGTTCGATGCCGGTACGAATCGCGGTCTGAAATCCGTTCGAGGCGGCTTGCACTTCATAGTGCGCCGGCGTCAGTAGCGCAACGTGATAACGTCCCTCGGAATCAGTCGTGGTAACGCGAACGATCCCGGTATCGAGGTTCTTGACGCTGATGTTGACGCCGGCGAGCAGCGCCTTTGTTTCGTCGTTGACAGTGCCCGAAATCGTGGCGGTTGTGGTTTGTGCTGAACCGGGTTCAGCGAACGCAAGGCAGAGTAGTATCAACAGCGAACCGACGGTTCGCCGGAGGCAGTAGTCTTTCATACGGTCCTTCCCTTTTCGGTGACTCGATTAGTAACGAGAGTCTCGGTACAACCGGCTTAGAAAGTTAAATTGTGTGAAGCACTCAACAGAGGAAATGCTGAGGCCTGTGTTTTTCCCGGATGGTCCTGTTCTATGTTTCTCCCACTAAACCAAACTGGCTTTCTCTGCGTTCTCGGCGCTCTCCGTGGATTCTGCGTTGAAGGTGTATATCGGTCTTGGTCAACGCAGAGTCCAAAGAGGAGCAAAGAACGCTGAGAATGCTCTCTAACTCAAACTAGCTTCGCCAAGGCTGGCGGCCTGCTTCAGTGAGTCGATCCAGAGATCGCAGAAGCGCTTGCGCTGCTTCAGTTGTTCATTGCGATCGTCGCTGATGTGCTCCCAGCCGTTGTGACTGACGTAGACCAACGTGTCATCCTCGCGACCCGTGAGCTCGATGCGACACGTCGTCGGTTTTCTCCACTCGTCGCTCTGTATCTGGAACTCGACTCGTTGAACCGGCTGCCAGGTCACTTCATCAAGACAAACACTCGCGGGCGCGGCTTCGTCGGTAACTGACGCGCAAGCGCCGGCTTCGATTGACGACTTGAAGGGCAGCCACTGCGTTTGCGCGTCGGGCGCAAACAGCGAGACCCAGACCTGCTCGGCCGTGCCCTTGATCGGCAAACCGACGTCGAGGTCGTAGCGCCAGTCGTAGCGTGCGTTTCTTCCGGTCGCGTGAAAGGCGACGAGCCGGCTCGTGAAGTCGAGCCATCCTTCGCGAAGCGACATCGCGGCCGCGTGAGTGCGTCCCGGCTGCACGTCCGTCACGGTCACGCGACAGCCGCCGCTGTTGGGCTCGATGCGCCACGTGATCAAGTCGGTTGGTCCAATGCCAAGAAACTTCCAGTCATACTCGATCATGTTTGGCGGCGAGAGCACGATCGACTCGAGATCGAAGAAGTCGCCGTCGCCGAAGTCCAGGCGAGCACTGCCGCCGGACTGGAGATCGCCGCTCAAGTCTCCGAACCACTGCGCGACGACGTCCTTGTCAGTCAGTGACTGCCAGACTTTGTCGAATGGCGCGGGGACCTGAACGGTTACGTTAACGGTGCCGGTTAATGTTGGTTCCGGGGCACGTTGCGGTTCGCTGATCATGATCGTTACTCCACGTCAATGTCGCCCATCTCCGGCGCGCCGAGCTGCTCGCGCAAACTCAGGCGATCCACTACCTGATAGGTCTCGACGATCTTGTTGTCTTCAATGCGATGAATAGCGGCGCCGCCGATCGTGACGCGCTTGCCCGTCGGCGCGAGCCCGTGCAGTTCGCCTTCGTGCGTCCCACGTCCGACGAGGTGAATCGCGACTTTGTCGTCTTCCGCCACCATGTGTTCGATAGTGAAAATCATGTCGGGGAAAGCGCCGCGAAACATCTGCACGAACCGTTTCATCACGTCAGGACCGTGCGGCTCCTCCGGCTTCGCCTCGTTAGGCGTAGACGGATGCTCGATGTAGTTCACCGCGAGTACTTCGTCGGCGACGTCCAGCTTTCCTTCGTTCCATACTTCCTGGACGAAGCGGCGAATAATCTCCTTGTTCTTCTCTGTGTTTGAAACTCGAATGGGTTGCATTTGTCGTCCCTCCTTTAATTACTCAGACAGATCAGTTCCCGGGACATGCACTTCAGGCGCGCCGGCATAACTCGGCGCGTGCGGCGCTTCATGTTCACTGAGCACCCAGGGAGACGCCTTGGCCGGCATTCCCGCGCCAGTACACAACTGGCTGGCACGCCGGAATGCTTCGGCCCAAAAGCCGACGATCACGCGGCGCTCGTGTAGCTGCAAAGCCGGACCAAGGTTCTCCCAACCGATCTGGAACATCTGCAAAATCGTTTCGCCCCAACCCGCCGGCTCCAGAAAGATCCGTCCGCCGACTTCCTTGGGCCAGAAAGGACGTTTGAACGAGAAGGCGATGAAGGGATACGTGTTGTACGCGGGCGGCATCACTTCATGAATCGTCATCTCGACGGTGCCGGTCGCGTCGCCCATGTGAATCGTGACTGTCTGGCCCTTGGCGATCTGTCCTTCAAAGACGTGCAGCCACCACTTGAGCGCGCTGGGATTGAAGAGACGGTCCCACGCTCCGTAGATCGTCGCCGGTACGTTGGCGAGCACGTACGATTGGCTGCGGCAGGGCCAGCGATAGTCTGTTTCCGTCCTGATGAAGGCGGTAAGGATGTCGAGAATCTCGGGCCAGCCTTCGCCGCGATAGTGACCGGTGCGCGCGGGCGGATTGAACGCCTCGTCGATGACGGTGACGCGCGTGCCGCCGTCGACTGGCTCGAGTGCCCACTTCACGCCCCACGCCGGACCGATGCCGAGCCAGCGCCAGATCCATTCAAGCTGGAAAGGCGGGTTCACGATCTGCGGGCGCGTGAGGAAGAAGTCGCCGTCATCGAAATCGAGAATGCAATCCCGGCCCACCTCCTCCAGTGAGCCCTGACAAGATATAAGCCACCGTTTCAACTTATGTGGATCCGTCAGTGCCCGCCAGATTTCTTCGGGGCGGGCCGGGATAACGGTGCTGGTCACTATGCGTTCCCAGCGATCGCGTGCGACCGTTCGAGCTCCCTGGGCGTAAAGGCGCGGAAGATCCTCTTCCATGCGCGGGAGCTCCTGCGGCAGATTTCGACCAAGCCATTCAAGCGCCGTCGTCGGATGCGTTTGCTGGCTCACTTCGGCGGGGTAGAGCAGTTGTTTCGACACTTTGCACTCTCCTTTGGGATCTCAGATCTCAGATCTCATACCTGAGATTTAACACTTAGACGCGCGAGCTTGTTTGAAAACATCGACGTGTACCAGATGGTTCCGTCGCGGCTAAACACGATTCCGCCGGGTCCTCCGGTCGGCGCCAGAGCCTGCGCGCTTGCGGCGTTCGCATCACGCCACGCTGCCGCGGCGCTGCCGGCCGCAGGGGCCGCTGCCGCTCCTTGCAGCCTGACCGAGCTCGGCGCTGTAAATTCCTGAATCTGTTTTGTCTTTGGATTGAGCTGTGCTATCTGGTTGCCGTACATTTCCGTGAACCAGATGTTGCCGTCGGGACCATTCACGAGAATGCCCGGACCTGATCGTGGACCATTCTTGCGCGAGTTAATCGGAACTTCTTCAGTAAAGGCTTTTCTATTGACGTCGAACCGCGCGATTTTGTCGACATTGAGCTCGCTCACCCAGATCGCGCCATCTGAGCCGACCACTAGCGACGTCGGACCAGACTTCGGAGTCTTCGTCGGAAACTCCGTGATCTGACGAGTGCCGGGATCGAGGCGGCCGAGCTTGTGGCCCAGCACCTCGACGAACCAGAGTGCGCGATCCGGGCCGACCGCTATGTAGATCGGGGCGGAGTTGGCGGTCGGGATACTGAACTCTTCCATCTTCTCGGGACTGTTAGGGTCGAGTCTGCCAATCTGGTTGGCTTCCGCTTCGGTGAACCAGATGGCGTTATCCGGCCCAACGGTGATTCCGACTGGTCCACTGTTCGGCGTCGGCGTTTTGAACTCGGCGACCTTTCCCGTCTTCGGATCGAGCCGTCCGATCTGGTGACCGGTCTTTTCCGTGAACCAGACGTTGCCGTCCGGTCCGACTACAACCGCCTGCGGAAAACTGTTGGCCGTGGGAACACGAAAGTCGCGTACTTTCAATTTCCCACTTTCGATGGCGGCTGCCGGAACGTGGCCGATCTTGTTTCCTTTGCCCTGTGCGTAATAGATCGAGCCGTCCGGAGCTGTTGTCATGAGCTGGGGAAAAGCATCTTGCGGGAGTGAAAACTCCGAGAATTTTCCCCTGAGAGGTTGAGATGGGGCCGCCGCCGCCATCCTGTTGCCGGTAGTCGTGGCTATCTCTTCCTTCTCGATTCCTTCCAGCGTTACCTCCTGAAACTGTGCCTCCGGTGTGGGAGAAGGAGTCGCGGTGCTGACGTTTGGCCCAGTCGTCGTTTGACTGCAACTCGCGCAGAGCGCGAGGGCCAGAATCAGTCCGGCTTTGAGGACTCTTGTAGAAGCAGTGGGAGAGGGTCTCATCAGTTTGCCTTTCGTGAAGCGAGCACAGGCTTCGCTCCTTTCGAAGCGAAGCCTGCACTGCGCGTGGGTTTAGACCGGGAAGTTGCCCTGCCAGGTGCAGCAAGAACAGCCTGGAACGTCGGCAACGCCGTCCATGTCCGTGTCCAACTCGCCTTCGGTGGTCGAGTAGACGTCGCGGGAGTTGAGGTCAATCAAGCCATCGCCGTCCCAGTCGTTGAGCTTGCCCTTGAAGGTGCCGGCGATGAACGTGTTGGTAAGCGGGCCCGCCACCTCGTCGTGCAGGGTGGAAAGGACCGCGTTTCCGGGTGTCAGAATCTGGTCCAACGACTTGCCGAACATCTGCTGGACGTCGATGTAGCCCCAGCCCTGGAAGCGGCCGCGCACGTAACGAATGGCGTCGGCGTTTCCGATCTTGAAGCTGTTGTCGAGATACCAGCAGCCTTCACGCATGAAGCCGATGAAGGCATCGCGCACGCCCTTCGACGGATCGTCGGCACGGCCGGCAACGTAGAACGGCCGCTTGACGTGCGATTCGAAGTAGAAGGCGCCGCGATCGTCGCGGGTGCGTTCGGTGAAGCCGCGGAACAGGTAGTTGTCCATGTGCGGGCTGCCATCCGGATGCAGTCCGTGGATGGTCTTCGCGATCACGAGCTGCCGTTCGCGGGTGGTGACGTTCGGGCAGGCATGGGCCTGACCGTAGACGCGAGCCAGGCCTTGCGGAGCGAGCGAGAGCTTGCCCCAGCGCTGGTTCGTGTTGTCGAGCCGGATGTACAGATCGCAGTGGATGAGGAGAAAGATGGTCTCATCGAAAGTGCGTCCCGGCGTGGAGCGGCAGGCGCGGGAATCGAATGCCGGCACGCCCGTTTGCAACTCGCTGATGAAGAGACCGGCCCACTCGGCGATCTCGGGATTGTTGTCCTTCTGAAACTCACGCAGCGTTTGAATCGCTTCGATGCCGCCGAGCTTTTCGATGGCCCACAGCGTGTCCCAGCGGACTTGCGGGTCCGGGTCCTGGCGGACGACTTGAGCGAGCAGCTCGAGCGCGTCTTTCTCGTAACGATCGGCATACTCGTAGATCGCCTGCTCACGCATCACCGGATCGGGATGATTGAGCGCGGCCTGGCGCAGTTCGGAACTGGGCCGCGGGTCGAGCCGCACGGCGACGCGATCCAGCACGTGAGAGAAGTTGCTCTCCCAGGCGGCGGGGTCGCCGACGACGTGGGCCAGCGGATTGGGATGTGTCAGAGCCGAGCGATAAGCGAGCTCCACGACTTCGCGCTGTTGCGGCGAGAGTGCGTCGAGGGAAACGGAAATATTTTCGAGAGTGTCGCCAAACTGAGGGGCCAGAATCGCTTGATCGTCGGCGACCTTCACGTGCTCCATTGTCTTGAGGTCGATAGCCATGATGATCTTCCTTTTTCTAGTAGGGTTGTTGGTTGGTACCTGCCGAAGTCATTTACCGGCTTCCTCAGGCGTTACTTGACTCGTAGTCGAGAGACGAGGTCGGCGAATATCGCGGAGTACCAGATGCTTCCATCAGAGCTGAAAACAATTCCACCTGGACCCGCGGTAGGACCGAGCGTCTTCTCGGCGCCGAGGGCAGCTTGCGCTTCGGCCATGACTGCTGCGGCGGTGTCCGCTACTCCGACCGAGCTCGTGGCGAGTGCGGTAGGTACCGAGAATTCGAAGATCTCTCTTGTCGTCGGATTGAGCCGAGCGATCTGGTTGCCCAACATCTGAGTGAACCAGATGTTTCCGTCCGGACCGTTCACGAGAATGCCCGGGCCGGATCGTGGGCCATTCTTTTCCGAGTTGACGGGAATGTCGTCCGTGAATCTCCTGAGCCGGAGGTCGAAACGGGCGATCTTGTCGGCGTTGAGCTGGCTGATCCACAGCGCGCCGTCCGGTCCGGCGATGACTGAAGTCGGGCCGGCCTTGGGCGTCGGCGTTGAGAACTCGACGAACGCGCGCGTACTCGGATCGATGCGACCGAGTTTGTGACTGCGGACGCCGACGTACCACAGACCGCCATCAGGACCGCTCGTGATGTAGAGCGGCGCCGACACCGGCGTCGGGATGTCGAACTCCTCTATGTTCTCCGGCTTTTCGGGATCGAGCCGGCCGATCTTGTTGGCGTACGCCTCCGTGAACCAGATGGCGCCATCTGGTCCAACGGTGATTCCGACTGGTCCACTGTTGGCGGTCGGAGTCTTGTATTCGGTGATGGTGCCGGCCTTGGGATCGAGATGTCCGATCTGATGACCGTTCTGCTCGGCAAACCAGACACTGCCGTCAGCGGCGACGACGACGCCGACCGGAAAACTGTTGGCGGTCGGGATCGAGAACAGCTTCACTCCCACGGTGTTGGTGGAAGTTGCCGCGTTGACTTGGGCGATCTTGTTGGCGCCGCCCAGGGCTTGATAGATCGTTCCGTCGGAAGCGCTCGCCATGAGCTGCGGAACAGTGCCCTTGGGCATCGAGAATTCGGTGAACGTTCCTGTGACCACGGACAGCGATCCTGAAGTGGTAGTGGCCGCCACTTCCTTGTCGGATCCGGACAGCGTCACTTGCTGAATTGTTGGGCTGGTGCTTCCACCGTCGGCGACCAGGTTGCCGGACGTGGCTGCTTTCTGCGCGAAGGCTTGAGAAGCAGTGACGACCAAAATCAGCAACACTGGAATCAGCCCAGACGCGAGAGCATTCTGAACAGAAGAACGAGCGATTTTCATAACGTCTCCTTTTTGCAAAGCGAAGGGCGAGAGTTTGCTTAACTCTGCGCGCGTGCGCGCGGGTGATGTTGAAACGCGCACATTGTTAGGCCGATCGAGTAGTGGCGTCTTCTTATGGATTGCTCACTTTGCACCACAAAAAGGCACAAGACAGAAGACGCAAAGAGGCACAAAAAAGAGCTGCTGAGATCAATAGGCTATGCACGGTGTCTGGATCTTTGCCGTGGTTTTCTCTTTGTGCCTTTTTGTGGCGGAGCTTTGTGCCTTTTTGTGGCTAAGGTTTGAGCTTGTCGTCGCCGGTGTCGTTGATTTCGCCGAACAGCATCATGGCGTGATCTTCGTGAAGGATGTTGTGGCAGTGAAGGGGAAACTTCCCGGTGAAGTCGCGGAAGCGAAAATGAACGACAGCCTCGACGTTGTCTTCCAGCCGCAACGTGTCTTTTCGTCCATGCTCGACGATGCCGGACTTCTTCGGCGGTTTGCCGTTGAGCGTGAGTGTTTGGAACGACTCGAGGTGCATGTGGATCGGGTGCTGCCAGCCCGGCTTGATATTTTGAAACACCCATTTCTCGATCGAGTTGCGTTTGATCGCGAAACGTATGGCGGCGGGATCGCAACCACCTGCGAGACGGCCGTTGATCATCCACTGCGCGTTGGTGCGTTCGAACGTGAAAGTGCGAACGATGCGCGGCGCGTCGGTGCAATTAGGAAAACCATAGAACTGCTGGATCAGCGCAGGATCGATGCTGTTGTCGGGCACGACCGGACCGTCGACGACGATCTTGAGTATCTTCTGTCCCTGGCCCGCTTCGGAGACGACGTTGCCCAGCGGCCCGCTTCCATCAGTCTGCACTAAACGGTTTTCGAGGTAGTAAGTTTGTCCGGCCTGACCGGTGAAGTCGACGATGACGTCGACGCGTTCCGCCGGCGAGAATCGTGCGGCTGTGACTTCGACGGGCCTTTCCATCAGGTTGCCGTCGGTCGAGATCTGCCAGAACGGTTTCGTTGAATTGTCCGGGCCGAGCACCGACATTTGATAGAAGCGCGACGGGCCTGTGTTCAGCCAGCGAAAGCGATACCGGCGCGGGCTGACGTGCAACACCGGTTGGATCTTGCCGTTCACGAGAAACTTGTCACCGAGTATGCCGGCGTTGTTGAAGAGGTCGAACGCGAGCAGTCCGGTCTTGCTGTCGAAGACTTTGTCGCTGAAGACCATGAAGACGTCGAAGCTGGTGAGTGGGTTTTGACCGTCGCCGAAGCTCGGCAGGCGAAAACCGGTGGTCTCGTCGCCGGTGTCGAACTCGTTGAACAGGATGTATGGGCCAACGAGGCCTTTGTAGGTGTTCTCGGCGGTGTGGTCCATGCGATGGTCGTGGTACCACAGCGTTGCGAGCGCTTCTTTGACGTCACCTGTGCCTGGATGAGTTGAGTTTATGCCGGCGTAGACGTTTGGGTAGTGATAGTCGTAGAACTGGCCGCGCTCGATGAACGCGCAGGGAAAGCCGTCGCTTTCGAGTGGTAAGTGGCCGTTGTGCAAGTGGGTCGTGACCGAGGGCAGACCAAAGCCGCCGTTGTCCGCCGGCAGGTTGTTGCGCTGGCGCACGAGAATCGAGCCTTGTTGTGGATTACCGAGCGCGCCGTATCGTTCGACGATCAACGGACCGGGAGTGATGCCGTTGAAACCCCAGATCGGTTGCGGTGGCAGGTCGTTCGCCATGCGGATTAAACCGGCGCGTTGCGTCAGTTCGTAGAACCGCTTCGGCGGAAACTGTTTGTACGCTTGATGTGGTTCGGTGCGCGCTTCGCCCGCGGCGGTGTTCGGCGCGATCGTGGGTTTCGGGTTCAGGGAACGGACTGGTGCGAGCACCGGCAATCGCGGCATGTTTTCGACGAACGGCGTTGTTTGCGGACTGATCGGACGATCGTCGTCAAGGACGAAACCGGAGCGGGATCGTGGATGGGCGCTCAATCCTTTGGTGGGAATGAGCATTCCGGCTGCGGTCAGCAGACCCATTTTGATGAGATCGCGGCGAGGGAATCCGGCGGCAATCAGTTCACGCCGGTTCTGCGCCGCGATTTCCCGTTCTCTTTCCCGCCGCCGGTTTCTCCTGGAGATGTTCGCCATTACTTTGGCAACCGCAACCTGCCGACGAGGCCCATGAACTCCTGCGAGAAATAGACGTAGTCGCCGATCACCACGATCCCGGTTGGCGAGATCACTTTGTTCGTGATCGTGACAGCGCACTTGCCGTCGCGAATCTGGCAGATACGGCCGGGCGCGTTCTTGTTGAAGTCGAGCGAGTACTCGCTGGTGTACATCGTCCCCTTCGAATCGAACGCGACGCTGATCGCACTGCTCAAACCTTCGACGACTTTCTTCACCTCGCCGTCGTCGAGCACGTTGCCGTTGTTGTTGCGATCTTCGAGCCGCCAGATGCCGGAATGGCCCTGCGGGAAGGGAAAGCCCGTCATCAGTGCAACGTACAACGCGCCGTCTGGTCCAACAGTGATTCCCGACGGTACGGGATCGCGCTCCGGACGGTTTTGAAAGCCGGCGGGTTGTTGCGCGTTGTAGAGCGGGTTCGGAAGTTGTGGAAACGAAGCGTAAAGGGTGAGCTCGCCGGTTGCCAGATTGACACGCAACAGATCATTGGCGCCTGCGTCAGTCGCGTATGCATAGGCGCCGCGCACGACGATGTCGAACGGATCGCAGTCTTTGTCTCGCTTGTCCGGGTTGTGGCTTTCTTCGAAGTCGCCGAGCGAGGCCAGCAGCGTAAACGGCGCTGACTCGCTTGCGTGAAGCGATCGTTTCGACGAAAGCGCCGACGGTCGTCCGGCGTTGATGCGCAGGACGCTGGCGATCGGAATGCCGCGGAGTCCGGCAAGCGGATCTTTGTCTTCGTGCGCGACGATGCGGTTGGTGATCCCGACCAACGTCGAACCGTGCAAACGCACCGACGACAAGCCGACGATCGACTTGATCGGCTGGCCCTGGAACGTCGTGTCGATCTTCACGGACGGCAGGCCACTGACGAACGGCTCGCCGTCGACGGGCATCAGCAATTGGTCCTGCTTGTCGAAGGCTTTGACGGGGATCTTCCAGACAGTGCCGTCGTTCTTGCCGGTGCCGAAGTCGGTGACCAGCAGGTTGCCTTTGCCGTCGGTGGCGAGCCCGCGAGGCCGCGCTGCTTTCATGAAGAAGTGATACGAGTAGTAGTCGTTCAACTTTTGGGCCATCGCGGCGACGTCGCCGGCGGGCGCTGTAGTTTGGAATGGTACGTTGCGGGTCGCGCTTGCTTCAGTGATCGTGAGCTCGCCGCTGATCACGTCACCACGGACCTTCATCGCTGCGATGCAGCCGGGACACATCAGCGTCAGCTCCTGCCCGTCGACCTGAACCTTCACCGGCTCGGGCGCGCACTTGCCACCCCACGTTTTTCGGTTCGCGCACGTCGTGCTCGTCACGATTTTCGTGAGCTCGGAAAAAGGAAGCTGCAACGTCGTGTTGCCGGCCGCGGTGGGGAGTTGCGTGAAGAGCAGGGTTAAAAAGAAGACACTAATACCTGCAAGAGCCAATCGTGTTTTCATCTCGAATGCCTCCGGTTATGAAGTCCTATTCAGGCTGCTGAATAAGGGTCCAGACTATCGTTGTGTTTTCTCTGCGCGCCTCTGTGATCTCGGCGACTCTGCGGTGAGCTTTCTACGGATTCTTCACCGCCGAGACGCAAAGGCCGCCGAGGTAAACGCAGAGAGAATCGTAGTTCTATTTCCTTAAGCCGCGTTCCCATTCATAACGAATGACGACGGCCTGGGACCACCAGTTACTGAGTCCGTGCTTTTCGCGGAGAAACTTGGCGCTGGCGGTGTGCCCTTTTTTCGTCAAATCATACTTATCGAGGACTGTGAACCACGCTTTCCAGTCCTTGCCGGTCCGCGTCTTGACTGCGTCGCTGCTCATTTTTCGAAAAACGGAGTTGCTTTCCGCCATACTTAAATCTCCTGAAGGAAATTTGTGAACTTCATAGAGGGTTCGTGGGACATTGAGTGGCAATAAAATAGCGCATCGCCGCCGCGCAGCCAAAGCGCGCCGCCCCCTGTTTTCCTTTTGGAGATTGATTTTCATGTCTTACCGTGGCAGCAGATCTTCCGGACGAATCGGTTTGTGCGTCAGGTGGACCGTGTGCTCCAGCGCGTTCTCGACCGCGGCGGTGATCGCCGGCGCAACCGGCACGACTCCGCCTTCGCCCGCGCCTTTGACGCCGAGTGGATTGAACGGGCTCGGCGTCTGGACGTGTTCCAGCTTGAGCGGTGGAACGACGACCGTCGTCGGCAACAAGTAGTCTCGCAACGAGCTCGTCAACAAAGCACCCGACTCGTCGTATCGAACTTCTTCGAGCAGGATCTCTCCGATGCCCTGTGCGACGCCGCCGTAGATCTGTCCATCGACGATTTGCGGATTCACCCTGACACCACAATCGTGGGCCAACGCGTGTCGCAGTATCTTGATTGTCCCGGTCTCGGGGCTGACCTCGACGACGGCCGCATAAGTGCCGTTCGCATAAGCCGGACGCTGGTTGTGATAGAAACAGGTCGCTTCGAGTTTCTTCGCGCCCGCTTCTTTGAGAGCTCGCACTTCCTGAGCAGCCTGCGCGACCGCGTTGCCCGCCATCACCAACACACGCGCCGCATAAGTGCCGATGCTCTTCTCGATCACGTCGCTGTCGCCGATTTTCACAACGACATCCTCGAAGCGGACGCCGAGATGATCGGCGCAGATCTGCGCCAGCGTCGTCTGATGACTCTGCCCCTGCGACGAGACGCCGGAATAGACGAAGACCTTTCCGTCAGGCTCGACACTGACGCGCGCGCCTTCGAATGGCCCACGCCCGGTCATCGTCGAGTAAC
>DASURS010000347.1:0-4826 GCA_036279935.1 Pyrinomonadaceae bacterium | reverse complement strand
TACGACTTCCGATCCAAAGCGCTTGATCTCGATCGCGCGCGCGAAGGTGCGCGAGCTCGATCGTGACGTGCCGATCTCGAACGTCAACACGATGGAGGAACTCGTCGCGCACTCAGTGGCGCAGCGACGATTCGGCATGTTCCTGCTCGGCGTTTTCGCCGTGCTCGCGCTGTTGCTGGCGGCGATCGGGATCTATGGCGTCGTCAGTTACTCCGTGACGCAGCGGACGCAGGAGATTGGCGTCCGCATGGCGCTCGGCGCGAATGCGACTGACGTGCTGAAAATGGTGTTGCGCAACGGAATGTCGCTCGCGCTGATCGGCGTCGGGCTCGGGCTCGTTGGCGCGTTCGGACTGACACGACTGATGGCGCGGCTGCTGTTTGAAGTCACGCCGACCGACGTCACGACCTTCACGCTGGTGGCGTTGGCGTTGATCGGCGTCGCATTGCTGGCTTGTTATCTGCCGGCGCGACGCGCGATGAAGGTCGATCCCCTCGAAGCGTTGAGGTACGAATGACCGATTTCGCAATTTCACACCTTTCCATTATCTTAGTTTCATGCCTCGTATCCTGATCGCCGACGACCAAGCCGACGTCCTTGCCGCGTTGGGCCTGCTACTCAAGGGTGAGCGCTTTCAAATCCAAAGCGCCTCGTCGCCCGAGGGCGTGCTGAAGGCCATTGACTCGCAGGAGCTCGACGTCGTCCTGATCGACCTGAACTACGCTCGTGATACGACTTCCGGCAGCGAAGGTCTCGATCTGTTGAGCCGAATCCGCGCTGTCGATCCGACATTGCCGGTCGTGGTGATGACTGCCTGGGGCAGCGTAGATCTCGCCGTCGAAGCGATGCGCCGCGGCGCGCGCGACTTCATTCAAAAACCGTGGGACAACGCGCGGCTGATCGCCGTTTTGCGCACGCAAGTCGAGCTCGCGGAGGCGTTGCGGCGCGGGCGACGTTTGGAGGCCGAGAACATCGCGCTGCGCGACAGTGTCTCCGACTCGTCAAGCGACGTGCCGCAGATCGTTTCGGAGTCGCCGGCGATGAAATCGGTTTTGAACCTCGTCGAACGGATTGGGCCGGCGGACGCGAACGTCCTGATCACGGGCGAGAACGGCACGGGCAAGGAAGTGATCACGCGCGTGCTGCATTCGATCTCGTCGCGGCGATCGAAGCCGTTGATCTCGCTTAACGCAGGCGCGCTGGCGGAAGGCGTTTTCGAGAGCGAGTTGTTTGGTCACGTACGCGGCGCGTTTACCGACGCGAAGAGCGATCGCGTCGGACGGTTCGAGCTCGCGGACGGCGGTACGCTGTTTCTCGACGAGATCGGAAACGTTCCGTTGAACTTGCAAGCGAAGTTGTTGCGCGTGATTGAGACAGGTGAGTTTGAGCGCGTTGGATCGTCGAAGACGCAGCGCGTGAACGTGCGACTGCTGTCGGCGACAAATGCCGACTTGCACGCGGAAGTGGCGCAGGGACGTTTTCGTCAGGACCTGCTGTTTCGACTGAACACCGTTGAGATTCGGCTGCCGCCGCTGCGCGAGCGCGCGGAAGACATCCCGATTCTCGCAGGACATTTTTTGAAGCTGCATCGCGAGCGTTATCGGCGTCCGATCATGGGCTTCACGCCCGAGGCGTTGGACGCATTGCGGCACCATTCGTGGCCCGGCAACGTGCGCGAGCTCGATCACGTCATCGAGCGGGCGGTGTTGATGAGCACTGGCAATGTTGTGACTGCTTTCGATCTGGCGTTGGAAGCGACGCCCGATGCGCGCCTGTCCGCGCAGCTCGAGGAGATGAGTCTCGAGGACGCCGAACGTTTGTTGATTAAGAAGGCGTTGGCCCGGTTTGAAGGCAACGCGAACCGTGCGGCCGAGGCGCTCGGGCTGAGCCGCAGCGCGCTGTATCGCCGCTTGCAGAAGTACAATCTCTCTTAGGAGATCTCAGATCTCAGATCTGAGATCTGAGATCTGAGAGACCAGCTATGCCTCCAAAACACCCGTCGCCGTTAGTCTCGCTCGATCCCGCACTCACGCGCGGCGGCGGGATTAAGTTTGAGCGGCGCGTTACGGTTTTGGCTCTGGCCGCAGGGTTTCCGGCGGTCGCACTGTGCGCCTTCCTGCTGTGGTACGACGGCTACTCGGCGCAGGTCCAGTGGACCGTCGATCTGTTCCTGGTCCTGCTCTGGCTTGGCATCTCGCTCAATCTGAAACAGCGCATCGTCCGGCCGCTGCAAACTCTTTCAAACATTCTCGCCGCCATTCGCGAAGGCGACTACTCGATTCGCGGACGGCGCGCGTTGACGGGCGACGCGCTCGGCGAAGTGATGCTCGAGGTCAACGACCTGGGCCAGACGCTGCGCGAGCAACGACTCGGCGCGATGGAGGCGTCCGCGCTCTTGCGGACCGTGATGGCCGAGATCGACGTCGCGGTGTTTGCTTTCGACGGCGATCATCGTTTGCGTCTCGTGAATCGAGCGGGTGAGAAGTTGTTGGCCCAACCGTCGGCGCGTTTGTTGGATCGTACGAGCGCCGAGCTTGGGCTCGCCGAGTGTCTTAGCGCGACTGCCGGCAATGGACCGCAGACGATGCAGATGGTGTTTCCGGGTGGCTTTGGACGTTGGGACGTTCGGCGGAGCACGTTTCGTGAAGGCGGGCAGCAGCTTCAGTTGCTTGTGTTGACAGATTTGAGTCAGGCGCTGCGTGAAGAAGAGCGGACGGCGTGGCAGCGACTGTTGCGCGTGTTGGGCCATGAGCTCAACAACTCGCTTGCGCCGATCAAGTCTGTAGCCGGGAGTTTGGCTGACCTGATTCAGCGCGAGCCGGAGCCGGCGGACTGGCGTGAAGACATGCATCGCGGGCTGGCGGTGATCTCATCGCGCGCTGATTCGTTGGCGCGATTTGTCGAGTCGTATTCGAAGCTGGCGCGTCTGCCTCCGCCGCGGCTCGAGCCGTTGAAGATTGGGACGTTGGTGTCGCGCGTGGCGAGTTTGGAGACGCGTCTGCCGGTGAGCGTTGTTTCTGGCCCGGACCTCGTCGTGCGCGGCGATGACGTTCAGTTGGAGCAGTTGCTGATCAATCTGGTGCGCAACGCGGTTGACGCGTCGATGGAGACGCGCGGGCGCGTAGAAGTTGGTTGGCAGCAGAAGAACGGGCAGGTCGAGGTTTGGATTCGTGATGAAGGGCCGGGGCTGGCGAGTACGGCGAACCTGTTTGTCCCCTTCTTTACGACGAAGGCCCAGGGCTCGGGCATTGGCCTGGTCCTCTCGCGCCAGATCGCCGAAGCGCACGGCGGCACCCTGACCCTCGAAAACCGCCAGCAACTCCGCGGCTGCGAGGCGCGCCTGCGCCTGCCGTTATGATTCCAGTTCGGCACTCACCCGGCAGAGAAGCGGTAGATGGTGGTGGAGTGGAAGGTGGCGCCTTTCTTCAATGTTGTCGTTGGGAAGGTGGGTTTGTTAGGGGAGTCGGGGTAGTGTTGCGTCTCGAGGCAGAAGCCGTAGCGACGCTGGTAGACTTTCCCTGATTTACCCGTGAGCGTCCCGTCGAGGAAGTTGCCGGTGTAGAGCTGCACGCCCGGCTCGGTGGTCCATACTTCCATCACGCGCCCGCTGATCGGCGCAGTCACTCTCGCGGCGCGTCGCAAAGTCCCCATCCGCCCGTTGACGACGTAATTGTGATCGTAGCCATTGCCGAGCTTTAGTTGCTCATAATCCTGATTGATGCGCGCGCCGATCGCCGTCGGAGTCAGGAAATTAAACGGCGTCCCCACAACGTTGCGAAGCTCGCCGGTCGGAATCGATCCGGCGTCAGTCGGCGTGAAGCGATTTGCGCTGATCATGAGCCGGTGATTGAGAATGTCGCCGTTGCCTTCGCCGTCGAGATTGAAATACGAGTGGTGCGTCAGGTTCAGCACCGTGTCTTTGTCGGTGGTTGCGGTGTAGTCGATGCGGAGCTCGTTCTTGTTCGTGAGCGTGTAGACCACCGTCACCTGAAGATTTCCGGGATAACCTTCCTCGCCGTCTTTGCTGAGATACGTCATCCGCACTGCCGGCCCGGCCGCACTCTTCTGTTCCTGCGCGGTCCACACAACTTTGTCGAAGCCTTTGATCCCGCCGTGCAGATGGTTCTCGCCGTTATTGACCGCGAGCTTGTACTCGACTCCGTTCAGCGTGAAGCGCCCTTTCGCGATGCGATTCCCATAACGCCCAATGACGGCGCCGAAGTAAGGATGCCCCTTCAGATAACTGTCGAGATCGTTGAACCCCAAAACGACGTCGTCAAACTTGCGATTCCGATCAGGCACTTTCAACGAAACGACGATCCCGCCGTAGTTCGTGATCTTCGCTTCCGCGCCGCTGCTGTTTTTCAGCGTGTAGAGATCGACGCCTTGTCCGTCAACAGTTCCGAAACTCTCTTTAGTCACCTGAGCACTCGCCACAACCACACACATAAACAACAGCACCACACAACAGGTTACACGAATCATAAAGGTCTCCAATTAGTTCGACTGAACTTCACCAGCGCTCATTTCCCGCATCAACGCCACCTGACGTCTGTTCCTTCGCTCGGTAAAGATCTGGTCAGCCATCACGCCGATCAGAATCACCGCGCCCATCACCGCGAAGTCGAGCGAACTCGGAATCCCGAGCAGGTTGACGAGATTGCGCAACACCTGCAACAAGGCCGTACCAATCATGATCCCAACGACGGAACCTTCCCCGCCGCGCAACGAACATCCGCCCAGCACTGCCGCCGCGATTCCATAAAGCTCGTAAGCATTGCCGTGATTGGCCGGCGAAACTGAGTTGGTGTAGAAGGCGAAGATGA
>DASURS010000346.1:0-9467 GCA_036279935.1 Pyrinomonadaceae bacterium | reverse complement strand
ATCTAAGAAAGTGATGAGTTTTCTTTGGGAACAAGACTTGGGGAGCCGGTGTCTAAAGGGCTGCCTGTCCGGGAAAGGGCAAAAATTTTTATCTGCTCTGGTTCCCGCCCCAGGGGGTGATCAGTGAGCTACGGAGAGCCAATAGCCCTCCGCGGGCAAATCGAATTGGAGCAGGTTGCACCCGCGACCGTAGTCGAAGGCGCGCGCGCGCATCGGCCTCCGGTTGAAGACCAGTTCATTGAAAGATTAAAGCGCAGCGACCCGGCAGCGTTCGAGAAACTGGTGAACGAGCGATCCGGCGAGATTTACGGTCTGCTCTATCGCCTGACTGAAAACGCCGAGGAAGCGCGGGATTTGACTCAGGAGACGTTCCTGAGGGCGTTTCAGAGCATCGCCCAGTTTCGCGGCGAATCGGACCTGCGGACCTGGATTTACCGCATCGCCATCAATCAGGCTCGCAACCGCTGGCGCTGGTGGCGGCGGCGTCATCGCGACGCGACGGTGTCGATCGACGCGCACGATGCGCCCGGAACTGCCGCAGTCGTTGCTCAACTCAGCGCGAACGCCGGAAGCAATCCTGAGCAGGGCGCAATCGCGCACGAACGCGAGCGAGCGTTGAGGAAAGCGTTGAGTAGTTTGCGAGCTGTTTATCGGGAAGCAGTGGTGCTGCGCGATATTGAAGGTTTTGCGTACGAAGAGATTGCGGTCGCGCTGGACATCAGCGTAGGAACTGTTAAGTCTCGCCTGGCGCGTGGACGCCAGGAACTCCGGCGCAAGCTGGAAGGATCTTTGTAAATGACGATTGGCAATTGCCAATTGTCGATTGAGAAGGCGTCAAGTGACACTCAATCAGCAATCGGCGATCGCAAATCGGAAATAGCTTAAGGATGGCTGACCCGCCCCGGCTCACGAAACTCGGTGCCAAATGGGTCGAAGTGAGAAAACGGCGGGCTCAAGGCTTCCGAAGTGGCATGATGAGGGCGTATTGAAAACGTGGCCAGCAACACCCGTTGACGCATCGCTCACCTCAAGCCTGAAGGGGTTGCCCTAGACTTGTCGGAGTTGCTTCTTTTGACAAAAAGGGAGCAGCCGGGGTCGGTCAGCCATCCCAAACATTGCCGGTTGGCAATTGCCAATTGCCGATTGTTAACTCCTCAACCCAATTGGCAATCGACAATCGCCAATTGGCGATAGAAAACGTCCCTTATGTTGTGCGAAGAAACAAGACAGTCGCTTTCGTTGTACGTTGACGATTGTGTGTCTCTGCCGGCACGAGTGGCTATCGATGAGCATTTGGATCGGTGTCCAGTGTGTCGCGCGGAAGTGGCCGAGCTGCGAGCGCTCACTCGCGGCCTCGGTCTTTTGTCGCGGCCGGTGCCTCCGGCGGACTTAGCCGGCGCGATTTCTTACGCAGTCTATATCGAAGCAGCGGCCTGCAGACAGGCGCCGCGCCCGTCATTTGGCTATCGTGTTCTGCGTTTCGTCGAGCCGCGATTGATGCCTTACACGATCGGTTCTTTCGCGTCGGTGCTGATGTTCTTCCTGATGTTAACGGCGTTGCGCCCGCATTTCGAGGCGTTGCATGACGCCGCCCTTCAGCAGCAAGCTCTGTTTGGCGTCGACCCTAACGGTTTCCGCAGTTTTCCTGGCTATGGTTATAACTTGAACGAGCCGGTTACATCGGAATCGTTTGCACGTGAACGCGCGCCGTTCGGTGAACAGTCGCCCAGTTTGAATCCTGACGGTTCTCTGGCTGCTTTGACTCGCGCCCGCGCCCATCCGGGTGACTACTTCGATCCGAATGACGACATGCTGGTAGTTGCCAACGTGTTCAGTAACGGCGTTGCGTCATTGACCGACGTGGTCCAACCACCGCGCGACAAACGAATGCTGGCGGAATTTGAAACCGCGCTGCGACAGGACGCAGCGTTCGTACCCGCTTCCCTCGACCGCCGTCCTGACACAATGCGCGTCGTCTTCTGGTGCCGCGGCGGCGCGGTCGAGAAAGTCGACGTCGACGGCCGGAACTAAACGCTGCAATCCCGTTATTCCTCATCCAAAACTATCACCCTGATCCCTCGCTTGACGCACCGCACTTCGCATGCTAGTTTGCGGCTTCACCTTTATTTACTGATTCAAACAGCGTGAAGCCAGCGACTTGAGCCGCGCGGGTGATAATTTGACTGCTACGTCGCCGCAACTAAAACGTACTCCACTCAACGATGCCCACCGGCAACTCGGCGGGCGCATGGTCGACTTCGGCGGCTGGGACATGCCCGTTCAATATCCCGCCGGCACGATCGAAGAACACCTCCGTACGCGAACGCACGCCGGACTGTTTGACGTCTCGCACATGGGCGAGATCGACGTCCGCGGCAGCGATGCGATTGCGTTCGTCAACCGGCTCACGTCAAACGACGTCACCAAACTTGTCGACGGCCAGGCACAATATTCAGCACTGACAACGCCGTCCGGAACAGTGATCGACGATCTGCTCGTCTATCGTCTCGCCGCCGATCACCTGTTGCTCGTGGTCAACGCGGGCACCACTGATAAAGACTGGGAATGGATCAGCTCGCACCACAAAGGCGAATCAGTCGATCTGCGAAACGCCAGCGCCGAATACTGCCAGCTCGCGCTTCAGGGACCTGACGCCGAGTCGATCCTGCAAAAGCTAACTGACGTGCCGCTATCGGAAATCAAGTACTACCACTTCAAACCGGGAACCGTTGACGGCGTGAGCGGCATCATCTCGCGCACCGGTTACACTGGCGAAGACGGTTTCGAAGTCTACGCACCGGCCGATCGCGCCGAACAGCTCTGGAACAAGATTCTCGACACAGGCGACTCGGGCTCGCCGACCGGCGTGATTCCGTGCGGACTCGCCGCCCGCAACACACTTAGACTCGAAGCGGGAATGGCGCTCTACGGACACGAGATCGACGAAACCACGACGCTGCTCGAAGCAAACCTCGGCTGGATTTGCAAACTGGATAAAGGCGACTTTAACGGGCGCGAAGCGTTGGCCCGGCAAAAGGAAGAAGGTATCAAGCGTAAACTCGTCGGCTTCGAAATGATCGAACGCGGCATCGCGCGTGACGATCAGGACGTTGTCATCAACGATGAAAAGGCGGGCAAGGTGACGTCAGGAAGCCCGGCGCCGTTTCTTAAAAAGAACATCGGGTTTGCATACGTGCCTGTCGAGTGCGCGTCCGTGGGCCAGGAGATCAGGATCGACGTTCGCGGTCGACTCGTAGGCGCGCAGATCGTCAAGACGCCGTTCTATAAACGCGCTAAATAATTCACACATTAGTTGGAGGAACCATGGCAAACGTTCCAGAAGACCTGCACTACAGCAAGGATCACGAATGGATCAGGGTAGACGGTAATGAAGCCATCATCGGTATCACCGATTACGCCCAAAACTCACTGGGCGACGTAGTGTACGTCGAGTTACCAAAAGCAGGTGACAAGTTTTCGGCCAGCGAGTCGTTCGGTTCGGTCGAGTCAGTGAAAGCCGTCTCGGAAGTGTTCACACCCGTCTCGGGCGCCATCACGAGAATCAACGAATCGCTCGCCGACGCGCCGGAAGCAGTGAACTCGGATCCCTACGGCGATGGCTGGATGATACGGGTCGAGATGTCGAATCCGCGCGAAGTGGACAGCCTGCTGACCGCCGCGGAATACGAAGATTTCACGAAAGCTGAGAGCGAATAATCTTGCGCTACATTCCTAACTCGCCGGAAGAGCGCAAGGAGATGCTGGAAGCCATCGGGCTCAAATCGGCTGAAGACTTATTCGATTCAATCCCTCAAGACTTGCTTCTGCAGCGGCCCCTCAACACTCCCGGTGCACTCTCGGAGATCGAACTACTCGCCCGCTTCGAAAAAATGGGTAGACGCAACGCCGGCGCCGGCCGGCCGAGCTTCCTTGGCGGCGGCGCGTATTCACATTACATCCCGACGATTGTCGATCACATTCTTTCCCGCTCCGAGTTTTTCACGGCTTACACGCCATATCAGCCGGAGATCTCGCAGGGCACACTGCAAACCATCTTCGAATTTCAAACGCTGGTTTGCCAGTTGACGGGAATGGAGGTCGCGAACGCGTCGATGTACGACGGTTCGACGGCGCTCGCCGAGGCCGTGCTGATGGCCGAACGCGTCACGCACCGATCAAAAGTGATCGCATCAAACGCGGTGCATCCGCAGTATCTCGAAGTCGTGAAGACCTACGTGCAGCACGCGGGGATCGATCTCGAACTGGTCCAGTTTGACTCGCATACAGGCCAAACAGGAAAGCCGCTCGCCGATGCAGTTGACGATCAGACCGCGGCGCTGGTGGTCCAGTCGCCAAACTTCTTCGGCTGCGTCGAGGATCTCGCCGCGCTAGCCGAGGCTGCTCACGCGAAGGGCGCGTTACTCGTCGTCGCCGTCACAGAGGCGATGTCGTTCGGACTGCTGAAGTCTCCCGGCGCTTGCGGCGCAGACATCGTGGTCGCGGAAGGACAGTCGTTCGGCGTGCCGGTGTCTTTTGGTGGACCATACGTCGGGCTCTTCGCGACGCGCGAGAAATTTGCGCGGCAGATTCCCGGACGGCTCGTGGGCGAAGCCTACGACAAGCACGGCCGCCGCGGGTTCGTGCTTACGCTCGCAACGCGCGAACAGCACATCCGCCGCGAGAAAGCGACGTCAAACATCTGCACGAACGAAGGTTTGATCGCGCTCGCCGCAACGGTGTACCTCGAAACGATGGGGCGGCGCGGCGTTCAGGAAGCGGCGCAGCAGTGTTTGCAGAAAGCCGCGTACGCCGCGCGGAAGATTGAGTCGTTGAAGGGCTTCTCGCTTCCCTTCTCGGGTCCGCGTTTCAATGAATTCGTCGTCCGCGGTCCGTTGGATGCGGCCGAACTGCTGTCGCGTCTCGGAAAGGACAAAGGGATCGAAGGCGGGATTGCCTTGTCGCGGTTCTTCTCGGATTTGCCGAACGACTTTCTCGTCTGCGTCACGGAGACAAACAGCCGCGCTGAGATCGATGCGCTTGTCGAGGGTTTAGGTTCAATTTCAAACGAATAAGATGAGCGACGGAATTACAAAAGTCACTTCCCACATCAGTCCCAACGAACAACTGATCTTCGAACGCTCGCAACCAGGCCGCATCGGCTATCGTCTGCCTGCGCTCGATGTCGACGAAACACCCGTCGCAGATCTTCTGCCGCAAGAGTTCCAACGCGAAGACGATCTCGAAGGCATGCCCGAAGTAAGCGAAGTTGACGTCATCCGTCACTTCATTCGCATGTCGACGTGGAACTATTCGGTCGACCAGGGAATGTATCCCCTGGGCTCCTGCACCATGAAGTACAACTCGCGGCTGAATGAGCGAGTCGCGCGCATCGCCAACTTTGCGAACCTTCACCCGTTGACTGAAGAGCACGACGCGCAGGGCGCGTTGCAGGTCATTTACGAGCTGGAACAGCATCTCGCGGAGATCACCGGCCTGCCCGGCATCTCGTTGCAGCCCGCCGCCGGCGCGCACGGCGAGATGACGGGCATCATGATTATTCGCGCGTTTCTCGACACGCGCGACGGCGCCGCCGCTGCGAACCGCCGCACGATGCTGATCCCCGATTCCGCTCACGGCACGAATCCGGCGTCGGCGCATCTCTCCGGGTTCTCGGTGAAGACGATCAAGTCCACTGCGGAAGGTCTGACCGATCTCGATCACCTGCGCGAAGTGTGCTCGCACGGCGACGTCGCCGGACTGATGTTGACCAACCCGAACACGCTCGGGCTCTTCGAACGCAACATCAAACAGATCTGCGACATCGTTCACGAAGCCGGCGGTCTGGTCTACATGGACGGCGCGAACATGAACGCCCTCGTAGGCGTTGCGCGTCCCGGCGACATGGGCGTCGACGTGATTCACCTGAACCTGCACAAGACGTTTTCCACTCCACACGGCGGTGGCGGTCCAGGCTCCGGTCCATGCTGCTGCACGAAAGAGTTGGAACCGTTTCTGCCGGTGCCGCGCATCGTGAAGACCGACTGGTCCTACGGCGAGCCGACGTTTCAACTCGATTACAATCGGCCGAAATCGATAGGACGCGTGAAGGCTTTCTTCGGAAATTATGGAATGTTTCTGCGCGCGCTCGCTTACATCCTCACGCACGGCAACGACGGTCTGCGTGAAGCGACTGAAGCCGCAGTGTTGAATTCGCGCTACATCGCGGAAGGTTTGACTCCCGACTACGACAAACCGTTCAGCAGTCCGCCGATGCACGAGGTCGTCTTCACCGACAAACGACAGAGCCGCAAAGGCGTCCATACGCTCGACATCGCCAAGCGCCTGATCGACTACGGTTTCCATCCGATGACGATCTACTTCCCGTTGATCGTCCAGGGCGCGATGCTGATCGAACCGACTGAGTCAGTCGGGCGACAGGAACTGGATCAGTTCGTGGCGGCGATGAGGTCGATCGCGAATGAGGCTTCGGAAGATCCGGAACTGGTGCGCAACGCTCCACACAGCACGCGCATCGGCCGCCTCGACGAAGCCGCCGCCGCACGCAAACCCGTGCTCCGCTGGAAACCAAAATCTGATTAACGTCCGGCTTTTTCGGACTATGTTTCCCGCAAAGGCGCAAAGACGCAAAGCGCTGCCGCGTTCTTAAAGGACTTCTTTGCGCCTTAGCGCCTTTGCGGGAGCCCATCCCTTCAGCACACGTCTTTTTAGAGCAAAGGGTCAGGACTCACAACAGAACAAGTCAGGAAGGGGGCAAGCAAAGCGCGCCCCCGCTGTCGCTCGAGCGGGGGCGTTGCCCCCTTCCTGACTTGTTCTTGATGTAATGTGTTCTTGAGTTCTGGAGAGGTTCAAAGTGAACCGTTAGTTTGTTGGCTGGCAGGAACTCGCAGCAACGCGAGGCGTTCGACAGGGCGGCCGTTGATGATGTGCTCTTCGACGATCTCCGGCACGTCCGAGGCGCGGACTTGCGCGTACCAAACGCCATCCGGATAGACCATCACCGCCGCCCCCACTGCACAAAACCCAACCGACCCGCACTCCGTCAACACCACGGACCCGTTCGGACTACAACCCTTCGACACTTTTCCGTACTGCAAACCACGCGACTTCAACTCGCGTTCGAAAGCATCCTTAACCTCGGCGCTGTCGTTACCCGAACAACTTTTACCGGTACAAACAAACACGTGACACTGTATGTTCGCGGTGGCAATCGGCGCCAACTCCGCGAGCCGTTCACAGTCGCCGATGAAATCCACATTACGCAATTGTGTCGAACCTCACTTCGCAGTCATGCTAACACGGACGCTTCGATTTTCCCTCTAACCGTTTAGCTCGACTTCCTGTAGAATGACTCCTCGAGGGCGACCGAAGACAACCGCGCAGGAAAGGAGTTATGCGGTCTGATTCGGACGCCTGCTTTAGTGATCGGAAGTTTTGTAAATATGGCTAACGGCCTGGTTATCCACATCTCCTCGGGCGACGACCGGCACACCGAAATCCTCACCGACGATAACGTTCGTATTGGCGCCTCCGACACATGTGACCTTCGGTTACGATCTTCAAGTGTGCCTAAAACGCTCGCGAATGCTGTGCTGCTCGAGCTGACGCGCTCGAACGGCTCCTATCGCGTCACCGACTTCGCCGACGCAGTGCCGCTGACGTTGAACGGAAAACCGCTCGCGGAAGGCGCGGAAATTCGCGACGGCGACGAGGTGCGCGTAGTCGATGGCGATCTGTTGCTCCACTTCTTTCCCGTGCGCGCGCTGCCGGCAGTCGTTCCCGCCTCGTCGCGCGAAACACACGTCGCTCCGTTCATCGAAGCCGCCGCAATCGAATCAGCAGCGACTGCGCGGCGTGACGACGCGAAGGTGTTCCTGCGGGAGTTCACGCGTGAACTGGTGCGCGAAATCAAGCTGAGCACGAAGTTGATCGCGCTGTTCCTCGTCGTAGTCCTCGTCGGCGGCGTTCTGTATCTCGGTTTCGCCGCATTCAGAGAGCTCAAGCGCAGCCGCCAGCTCATCGACGATCAACGAGCACAGCTCGGGCAGATGCGAGATCAGGTCTCGAAGACCAGCGACCAACTCACGGACATCGGCCAGCGTACGAAGGTGCTGCAAGATAGTCTTTCACTCGCCGTGAAATTGCGCAGCGACTACGGCGCCGGCGTTTGCCTGATCGCCGGTTCGTTCTACTTCGTCGAAGCAGGAACGGGACGGCCGCTTCGATACGCGGAAGCACAGTTGAACGAGAACGGCAGCGCCGTTCAAAGCAGCGCCCCCGAGTCTCTGACTCCCGAAGGAAACGCGGCGATTGCGGAGTATGAATTTGTCGGCACCGGTTTTCACGTCGGGAAAGGCTTCGTCATGACAAACCGTCACATCGCGCAGCCGTGGATCGCAGACGATCGCGCGCAGAGCATAACTTTGAAAGCGCAGCCGCGATTGAAACGCCTGATCGCGTATTTCCCCGAGCACCCACAACCGATCCCGTTGAAGTTCAAAGCCGCTGCACAACGAGACGATCTCGCGATCTGTCTACTCGATCTTCCTGAACTGCCGGCAGGCATTCCAGTGCTGCCACTCGAAACCGATCCCGACGCTGTCGCAGTCGGCAAGACGGTCGTGATGATGGGTTACCCGTCCGGACCGGATCGCCTGCTCGCGTTGCTCGACGATGCAGAGTCGCGCGGCATACAGCAACGATATGGAACGCCGATGGCGCAGTTGGGCTATCTCGCGGAGACCAAACGTATTCAACCACTCACAACGCAAGGCAACATTACGGACCTCGACGTGCGACGGATCGTTTATGACGCACGAACGGCTGAAGGTGGATCGGGCGCGCCCCTTTTTGGCCCATCGGGACGAGTGATCGGTGTCAACTTTGCCGTCTTCACAGAAAACCAGGCGTCAAACTTCGCGGTCCCCATCCGCTTTGGGGTCAACCTGCTTGAACGCAACGGCTGGGAACCGCCAATAAAAGAGCCAAAAGAAGTGGAAACCGCGGGCCAATCCTCGCATCCAACCGAATCGGCCACCAGATAACACAGCTCGCAAGCTGTTAAAAATGACAGGGCCGGATTAACGAATCCATGCTTAAAATCGTCTCTGATTTGACTGTTGCAATGCCAACTCTGTCACACGTCCGGCACAAAATCGGTCCAAGGGGCGTCAGACTGCGGTATATTTGAATCGGCCCAGTAGGGCATAGCTGTTGCAGACGGTGAGGCATCAAGCAGTTTATTGCAGTGTTTGTGGAGCCCAGTAGTACAGCAATGCAGCATGAATTCCCCATCTGCCAGATATTGGTTGCTAACGAATTGAAGAAGAAGGATGAAATCGCAAAGATTTAGACGCTGGCACCCGACGGCGAGCCTGGTAATTGCTTTTCTTCTCGTTCTCTCGCCAATTTTCTCGACCATCAGCAAGGCGCAGGGTCCTCATGTCACC
>DASURS010000345.1:0-27534 GCA_036279935.1 Pyrinomonadaceae bacterium | reverse complement strand
GAAATATTTACGCGCGCCGTCAAAGTCGCGGTCAATCAGCTTCTCCTTGCCGTTTTCCAGCGCGAGCTCGCGCAGCGTTCGATTCATGTTGAACTGAAGCGCCGCTTCCTCGCTCGCGGTCAGTCCTTTGGCCTTGATCGCGTCGAGCACTGCCAGCGTGCGCTTGAGCTGGCTGATGGTGCCGCCGGACAGCCCGCTCTCGACGATGCGATGATGCGCGAGAACTTCATGATGATAAGCGAAACGAATCCCCAGTTTCGCCAGCCGCAGCCACAGATCGAAGTCGTGCCCGCGCCGCATTGATTCGTCAAACAGTCCGACTTCCAGCACCGGCGCGCGGCGAGCGACGACGGTGGACGTCAAAACCGTGACCTTGACCGACAACAGGTTTTCCGGAGTGACTTCCGCGGTTGGAGGCTGGACCTGCATGAAAGTGCGGCCGGCAAGCAGCGAGTTACCAAACAGCAGCGCATCGCAGAAGACGAAATCCGCGCCGCTGCTTTTCAGAAACGCCGTCTGTTTTTCGAGAAACCTGGCGAGCCACGTATCGTCGGCGTCGAGAAACGCGACCAGTTCGCCCGCGGCGGCACGCAGGCCCGTGTTGCGCGCGGCGGCAGCGCCTTTGTTCTCCTGCCTGATGTAACGAAGTCTCGGCGCGCCCGCGCACGGAAAGCGCTGCAACACTCGTTCGAGCTCTTGCGTGTCAGGCGAGCCGTCGTTGATGACGATGACTTCGAAATCGGTGAACGTCTGCGCGAAGACGGAATCGAGAGTCTCCCCGATAAACTCCGACGCGTTGTAGGCAGGAATGATGACGCTGACCAATGGGTTCTCGGGTGGGTTCTCGGGGAGCTTGTCACTCATACACGAACCAATAGTAGACCAATTTCACGTACTCGCTACCGATAGTGCGCCAGCCTTCGGGCCGGAACCACCAGAACGCTGAGACTGACGGTGCGGGAGCGGGTTCGAGACCGACCGTCGTTTCCGTGCCGGCAAAGACCCGACGAATCGTGCGCAGCGCGCGTCTCGAATGGTAGGACGAAGTCACGATCAGCACGGAGCGAAATCCCTGATTCGCAGCGTAAGCCTTAATAACGAGGGCTTCTTCGTGAGTGCTCGTGGGGTCTCCGGGAGCCCTTCGTATCCGATCCTCCGGCACGCCGGCGTTGATCAGCTCGTCTATCGCACGCTCGACGAAGAACGGGTTTCGTTGTTGCGCACTGGACCAACCGCCACGCGTGTGATCGTCAGTCAACACCACCAGCGGCGCACGTCCTTCGTGATACAACTCCGCCGCCTTTTTAGTTCGCTCACGATAAGCACTCGAACCGCTCAAGACCACGATCGCATCCGCCGAAGCGAGCGGCGCGCTCACCACCAACAGTCGCGGCGCCAGCCCCGCAACCACGACCCACGCGGCGATCGCGGCCAATCCAATTCTTAAAATCCTTGGTTTCAAGACCATCGCGATCGGTTGATCAGGCAGTCGACGACAGTCAGGTCGCCGGCAATGCTGATCGTGTGCGTGGCGAGCAGATCGTTGTCCCAGTTGGGAAGGATGCTCGACACCTGCTCCTCGCGAAAGTGCTCGTCGTCGAGTTGGACCAGCCTGTTGATCGAGATCGCATAACCGTATCTTCCCGACGAGTCCTGCGCCGGCCGATAGACGTCTTCGTTCCACTCGAACAGCGCACCCGCCGGACGTGAACCTCTCACGTCCGATTTCACGGGATTACGCTTGTGCGGCGTCCATGGTCCAAGCGGAGACGGCGCTGAAAAAAGGTAAAGCTCGTCAGGAATACTGTGTTCGGCGATGGATACGAACATCCACCATTTGCCGTCGATTTCCGCCAGCGTCGCATCCTTCGCTCGCACGTCAGTCAGCAACACTTTTTCGAATTGCCACACGAAAGGAAACGACTTCGCCCGATACAACTCGATCGTCTTGTTCGCGGCGGTCTCGGGCAGCATGTAGTAGTTGCCGTTCCATTCAAACACGAACGGATACGACAGATGATATTCGCGTTCGAGCACTTTCCGCGGTCCGCTCACGACACCCTTGCGGTCCAACTCGATGACCGAAATGTGCCCTTTGGCCGTTTCGTACGGATACTCTTCGATGAAGACGTAATAGTTATCGCCGGCTTTGACCGCGAACGGATCGGCCCAGAAACGGTCCTTCGGCGGCAACAAACGTTTGAAGCGGTACAGCGTGTTGTTGGCGTCGCCGGGGCCGGATCGAAAACGATAAGCCAGTGCCCACTGGTCGCTGTTCAGCGCAGCCTGAAACTTACTCGCCGCGTATCTCGTCATCAGCCGCCACAGTCTCGAGAACATCTCGCCGTTGACGGGCATGCGATACAACCGGTTCGAATATGGCTGATAAAACTGCTTCTCAGGCGGACAAACCGGAACGCCTTCGGCCAAATCTTTCAGCTTGCGAACAACGAAGGCCGCTGATTTCCAGTAGAGGTTGTTTCGATTGGCTTTGACTGAGAAGCGATCGGCCGTCGGCGACCACGAGCGATAGATGACGCGCCCGTTGTCGAGATCTTCGGTAAGCACCTGAAGCACCGAACCGGTCACAGGCACGCCGTCCATGACTTCCCAGAACCCGGCAGGCCCGCCGCGATTCACGAGATTGTCGCCGTGATGAAAGGACCAAACGCCATGACGCGCGATGTTCAGCGCGTCGCCTTTCAGTATGCGAAACCCGAAACAGAGCGCGACGTCGAGATCAAACTCGCGTATCTGCGCAAGCGCGTCTTCCGGAAACCAGTCGGAGTATTTCTTCATCTCCGGCGTGACCGGCACGACCGGAACATCGGCGAGCAACGGCTTCAGATCGACCGGTTCGAACGCATCGGGGCTCACTTTCACGCGGCGCTCGTCAATCTTTCCGTAGAGCGCGTAAAGCAGATACTTGCGGTTGCGCCAGTAGCTCTTCAGCCTTCCTTGCGGCGGCTGCGCCGGCGTTTCGTTCTTGATGACGACGGCGATCTCCGCGAAACCCGACGACTGGATGTCGCTGACAACCTGGTGGATCCATTTACGCTGGACAAAAGAATCGATCAGCAGTCCGATGCGCAGGCGCCGGGGCGGAGTTGAAGGGTCATTGTTCACCAGCAGATGCCCTGGTAGTTTTCGTTGGAAGTCTGGTCGTCGAAGAGTCGCACGAGGTCGATCACGCGCTGATCTTTTCGCAGCCGCTCGCCGATGCTGCGAAACTCTTCAGCCCGGTTGCCGATGATGATCACGTCCGCGTCCGCCAGCACTCCATCGACGCCGCCGCGCATCAGCTTCGAAATGTGTGGTATCTCGCGTTCGATGTACTCCTTGTTCGCGCCGACGAGCCGCGCCAGCGAAACGTCGCGATCGTAGATCGCCAGCTCGAAACCCTTTCCGATCAACGTCTCGATCAGCGTCACCATCGGCGACTCGCGTAGATCGTCCGTTCCGGCTTTGAAACTGAACCCGAGCACGCCGACGCGTTTCTTTCCCGACTCCATCACCATCTCGACCGCGCGTTCGATCTGAAGACGGTTGCTGGGCAGGATCGACGAAAGCACGGGCACTTCGACGTCGAGCTCTTTTGCCTTGTAGTTGATGGCTCGCAGATCTTTTGGAAGACACGAGCCGCCAAACGCGAACCCCGGCTTCAGGTAATACGGCGAGAGGTTCAGCTTCGTGTCCTGACAGAACACGTCCATCACTTCGTGGCTGTCGATCTGCAGCGCTTTGCAAAGGTTGCCGATCTCGTTCGCGAAACTTACCTTCAGCGCGTGGAAACAGTTGCAGACGTACTTCACCATCTCCGCCGTTTTCAAAGACGTGACGTAGACGGGCGCGTTGATCTTCGCGTAAAGCCCGCGCACCGCGGCGACTGTGTCTTCGTCGTCCGCGCCGATCAGCGTGAACGGCGGCGAGTAAAAGTCTTTCAGTGAAGATCCTTCGCGCAGAAACTCGGGATTGATGGAGATGCCGAAATCCGTCACTGCTTTCTTTCCCGACGTCCCTTCGAGCGCCGGCACGACCGTGTTCTGCACCGTTCCCGGCAACATCGTGCTGCGAATCACGACGATGTGGCGCTGTTGCTTCGTCTTCATCGCCGCGCCGATCTCGCGGCACACCTGTTCGACGTGACGCAGGTGCAAACTGCCGTTCTGATTGCTCGGCGTGCCGACGCAAACGAGCGACACATCCGATTCATGGACCGCGCGCGCCGAATCCGTGATCGCCGACAAGCTTCCAGTCTTGACCACCTTCGCGATCAGCTCGTTGATCCCGTCCTCGATGATCGGGCTCTTTCCGTCGTTGATGATCTCGACTTTGGTGGGATTGACGTCGACACCTATGACTTCGTTCCCTTCCTCCGCGAAACACGCGGCGGAAACACAACCGACGTAACCCAAACCAAACACACTAAGTTTCACTCGTACTCCCCTTCACGTAGTAACTGTTTCGTCCTGTGTCTTTTGTGCCTCTTTGTGGCTAATCGCCTGATCGCAGATGGAGGCAAAGCTGTCCGACACGGATTCCCAGCCAAATTCTCTTCTCACTCTCGTCGCTGCTCGCTGGCCGATCTCATCGGCGAGAGTTTGATCTTGAAGCAACTTGATTACAGCGTCAGCGAACGCTTCCGGTGTGTCAGCCAGGACGATCTCCTCACCGTTCGTCACCGGCAAACCTTCCGCGCCGATAGAAGTCGACACGATCGGCTTCTCCATCGCCATGCCTTCGTAGATCTTGAGCCGCGTGCCGCCGCCGATGCGCAATGGAACGATGTAAACCGACGCCGCTTCCATGTACGGCCTGACGTCCTCGACGCGTCCCGTCACGATCACCGACGGATCGCGCTTGCTCAACTCCAGCAGCGCCGGATACGGATCGCGCCCGACGATCGTCAGCGTCACGTCCGGAACTCTTTGCTTGATTCGCGGCATGACAGTTTCCGTGAAATAGCGAATCGCATCTTCATTCGGCAGCCAGTCCATCGAGCCCGTGAACACGAGATTGTGCGGCTTGCGCTCGACGTTCCCGCTCGGTTGGAAGAACGCCGTGTCCACGCCGGTCGGAACGTCGTAAACGTTCTTCACGCCGTATTCCTGCTGCATCGTATCGCGATCTTCACGCGACACCGCGACGACGCAGTCAAACCGCGGACATGCTTTGGCTTCGAAGTCGACCATCTTGCGCCACTGGCGAAACAGATACCTCTTCTTCGCGGCATTCGTCTGAACTTCGTAATGACGCTTCCAGATCATCGCCTCGACGTTGTGCTGAAACAGCACTGTCGCAGTGTCGAGATCGCGCGGCACATTTACCGCGGGCGCCAGAAAATCGCACACGAGCACGTCGAACTGGCCCACGCGTTTTTCGATCTCCTGTCGCATCTCGGCCGACTCGTATTTCTTGATCGCGTACGGCAAGTCAGAAGCGAGATTGAGCACGAGCTCGACGTAAAAACCGGCGGTGAACTTTTCGCGTCTCCGGTGTGGAACGCACACGAGTTCGTTGCAGTACTCGCTCGCCAGCTCACGCGCTTTGTCGTCCGCCGTGCCGTCGTCGAGTGTGAGGTACGTGATGCGGCAGTTGCGCTTCAACGCCTTGAGCATGTTGTAGGTGCGGATCTTTCCGCCCTTGTCGACCGGATGAAGCAATTCAGTTTTGAGCCATAGGATTCGCACGCTTAAGCATGAACTGGCGCGAGTTCAGCCTCGCGTGTAGCAGGAATATCAGAGTCGACGCCATCTAAGAACCGTCGTTGCCACATTTCAAAATTGACGAGCGCCCACAAACGTTCGTCGTGGTTCTCGCCGCCCGTCTGGTGCCGCCGCACGATATCGCGCACGAAATCAGGCTCGAAAATTCCTCTGCCGAGCGCGCGATCGCTCAGCACGTACTCGTCGATGATCGAACTGTACGGCCCGCGGAACCACGCTCCGATCGGGACCGGGAATCCCATCTTCGAGCGCGACAGTATCGCCTCCGGCAACACGTTTTTCATGCTCTTGCGCAGGACGTACTTCGTGGTCCAGCCGCGCAGCTTCAAACGCTCCGGCAGGCTCGCCGTGAACTCGACCAGCTTATGATCAAGAAACGGCACGCGGCTTTCGAGCGACGTCGCCATGCTCATCTGATCCTGCTTCATGAGCAGTTCGTGGAGATAGGTCTTGATGTCGGCGTAGAGCAAACGGTCGAGGAGCGACTTCGCGTCCGTTCGTTCGAGTAAGTGCCTGACTTCGGCGTACGGATCGTTTTGACCGGCTCGTTCACGCGTTTCGCCGGTCAATAGCGAAGCGTGCATGGAACGCGGGAAAACAGCGAAGTTGTCGAAATAGATGCTTTCGATATCGGCTGGCAACGCCAGAAACGTCCGCGACAGCTTCTGACGGACCTTCGAGCTCGCCGGCATGCCGGCGATTCCGCTTTGAATCGTTTTACGAATGCCGGCCGTGGTGAAACTCTCGTAACGGGCCCCAAACGCGAGATTGAAAATCGTCTTCTTGTATCGCGCGTAACCGGCGAGCAGCTCGTCGCTGCCTTCACCCGTCAGCACGACTTTCACGTTCTGCGCCGCGAGATGCGAAACGAAATAGAGCGCGACACTCGACGGGTGCGCCAGCGGCTCGTCTTCGTGCCAGACCAGTTTCGGCAGCGCCGCAAAGAAATTTTCCGGACTGACGATCACTTCGTGATGGTCCGTCTTGAACTTCTCCGCGACGAGGCGCGCATATTCGAGCTCGTTCGCCTCACGCTCGCGAAACGCGACTGAGAACGTCTTGATCGGCTCGTCGACCATGCCGCTCATCACCGCAGCGATCGCGGACGAGTCGATGCCGCCGGACAGAAACATTCCGAGCGGCACGTCGGCCATCAGACGCAGGCGGACGGAGGTGCGAAACAGCTCGCTCCATTGTTCGACGTAATCGTCGTCGCTGCGCGCGCGCGCATGACCGTCGTCTTTTGTTTTGACGAAGCTGACGTCCCAGTAGCGCTTGATGTCGATCTTGCCGTCGCGCCAGACGAGCGTGTGGCCCGGCAGCAGACGTTTCACGCCCGCGAAGAGCGTCGTCTCCCCGGAAGGCGCGTGGTTCGCGAGATAGTCGGGCAGTGCGGCGTAGTTGAGCTCGGGTTTGAGCGCGTCTGCGGCGAAGAGCGTCTTGATTTCGGAGCCGAAGTAGAGCGAACCGTCGTCCGCGTGAAAGTAGTAGAGCGGTTTTACGCCGAGCCGGTCGCGTGCGATGAAGAGCTCCTGTTTGCGCTGGTCCCAGATCGCGAACGCAAACATCCCCCGCAGGTGCTGGACGCAGTCAACGCCGTGCTCTTCGTAGAGATGAAGGATCGTTTCGGTGTCGCAGTGGGTCTTGTAAACGTGGCCGCGCGCTTCGAGCCACTCGCGAAAGTCGGCGTGGTTATATATCTCGCCGTTGTAAACGATGTGCAGCGTGTCGTCTTCGTTGGTCATCGGCTGATGACCGGCGGCGACGTCGACGATGCTGAGGCGGCGGTGTCCGAGGCCGACGTTTCGATCGATCAGGAGGCCTTCATCGTCCGGTCCGCGATGTCGAATGACGTCGCGCATGGCTTCGAGCTGAGAGCGCGAAACCATCCGGCCTGATCGACTCGAAAACGCTATTCCGTTAATGCCGCACATTTAATTCCGAACCGTCTGATCCGTGGTTACCGGATCGAATCATAACAAGATGAAGGTGTAAACACTCTCTCCAGCCTTCAAGTCCGCCGAGAACCGGAATGTTTTGGCCGGCTCCTTTTGACCATAACAGTGCGAAACCCACTGGTTTTCCTCGATCCAGCGGCCGTTTCCGAAAACACGGATTGTAAGACCGGACGCGGGTTCATGGACTACTTCGTTTTTCAGACAAGGATTTGTCTTCGAATCGAAGTGAAAATTGACTTCGGCGCGATGTTCTCCGGGCGATTTGAGCGTGTCGCGGATGATCCAGGAATTTTGTTTCAGAAACACGATACTGCGGGTCAGGGTCGAAGTTTCCCCGCAAACGTAGTCGTATTCATCCGTGGTTACCCAATCGAGCAGGCGGCACTCGTCGACCGTTTTCCACGTAAACGGACCGTCCGGAATAGACGACGACTCGCCATCGACCGTGACCGTGTTGTGCGCCTGCGAGCTGCGAAACCAGTCACGCAGCTCCTTCGAACCGGTGTAGGTGTACGTTCCGGGATCGACCAGGACCGTTCGGCCGTTGGCGGCGAGATCGAATGACAACGCGTCCGCGTGCGCGTGTCCACAGTTGAGGGAGCCGTGCGGGCCGCAGTCGAAGAGCAGGTAGTTGGAGTTGCTGGTCCAACCGTCGCGCATGACGAAGTAACCGCCTTCAGGAAATGCGTACGAAGTCTTTTCGGGTTCGTGTGGTTTGAGCGCGTCGTATTTTTGCAGACCCTCGACGCCGAGGAGCCACAACAGCTCTTCCGCCGCATCGCCTGCGACGAACTTGTAGTCTCCGCGGGCGAACAACGCGGCGCCGGTCGCCAGCGGCGCGCGGAAGTCGTTCGGGCCGCGCGCATCGAGCATCGCGAGACGCCCGCCGTCATCGTCGCCGAAGAACGGCGTCGTGCCGTCGGGACGCGTGATGTACATCAGGTGATCGAGTAAGGAGACGAGCGCTTTTTCTACAGATGGATTGCGCGACAGAATCAGGAAGTGAAGGTAAAAATCCGTGGTGTATCGGTGGTAATAACTCGAGTGTTCGAAGTAAACGCCATCGCCTTTCACGTGCACGGGGATCTGGTCGATCAGAATGCCGGCGCCGAGCTCGCGCCAGCGCTTCGCTCCATCAAACTCCGGCAACAGCGTTCCGAGATAAAACAGTCCGAGCGCTTCGCCCGTCAGGTGCGTGTTGGGGCTGAAGTACGTCGACAGGTACGACTCGAGATGCCGCGCGTTTAGGTACAAGAATTTTAAGGCGCGGTTCATCGTTTTCTGTGGAACCGCGTCCTTGAAGAAGTAGAGCGCCCAGAGCCACGAGATCGACCGAAACGCGACTTCCAGACTGCTGGCCCAGTTGATGCCAAGCTTCGGCGGGTTCGCATCCATCCACGCTTCGAGATGTGCCGCAAACGTCCGCGCGTACCGCTCGTCGCCGGTTAACACGTACGCCTGGCCCAGCTTCATGAAGTACTGGTGCCGGTTCAACTCCCAGACGATCTTCTTATCGCCTGCCACACCAGCGTCGAGATAGTCGAGCTTGCTCCAGTGCAGCAGCGGAATGCGTTTGCCGGTGATCGGTTCGAAATGCCAGTCAATGGGATCGCCGAAACTCAGATTTTTAAAACCGAGCAGATCAAACTTTCCTTCACAGATGCGATCGGCCTGTTCAACGATCGTGTTTGTGGGCCACCGCGACTTAAATTCCAACACGGATTTTTCTAAATCCTGGAAGCCGGCAAAGAACCTCGATGTTTCGAGACGTGCGGTTGGCAGCTTTTCCGGCAGCTTGACCAGACTCGACCATCCGCGCCGCTCGCTGAACGCGTTAACACGCTGCGACGCACGCACGCGCAGTTCGTGAAAGGACGCATTTTTCAGTTTCTGAAGGTTCACGCGAGCTCCATCAGTTCATACAACTCTTTCACTGCCCGTTCCGTCGCCGTTCCCGGCTTGTAGAACATCTCGTTTGCAACTGCGACGCGGTCCTCCGACCCACTCCGCGGCTCAGCGAAACTTCGCTCAACTGCCGCCACCGTCTCCTCGACGTCGTTCACACTCGTCGACGCGCGCGCCAGCAACTCGACGTAGCTCGGCTCGATGTCTGTATTCTTGATCAACTCCGGTACGTGTATCCGAATCAACGGCCGATCCAGCAACAAGTACTCAAAACCGACGGAACTATGGTCCGTGATCATCACGTCGGCCGCCGGCAGGTATCGCGACGAATTGCTGCCCGTTGCCAGCACCCCGCCGTGACGCTGCAAAATCGGTTCGAGCCGCGCTCCCCAATCGACGCCGCCTGAATGCTCGTATTCAAGCGCCCGCGAGCGATCGTGCAGTTTCACGATCACCGCATACCCCGCCTGGCCCAACCGGTCCACCAACTCTTCGCCCATCGAAACGACGGAAGAGTGCGGCGACCACGTCGGCGCGTAAAGTATCGTCCGGCGCGACGGATCGATCCCGAGTGACTGCAAAACGTCGTCGCGCTTCAACGTTCCATCGACGAGACAATCGAGCTTCGGCATTCCGATCAGCCGCGCGGCGTCGCTGTTTTCATCAAGCGCACCGCAGTCGATGAAGTGCTGCAATCTGCGTTTGTTGATGAAGAACAGTCGGTCCCATTCGCGCATCGAATGCGACGGCGAATCGTAAACTGTTCGATACTTTCCGGCGACGCCGTGAAACGTCTGCACGCGTCGCGCTCCACGTGGCAACTTCACCCACAGAAAATCAGCAGCGAGATAGACGTCGAACCGAATGAGCGACGCCTGTCGCGGCGTCACGAACTTGAACGGCTCAACAGCCTCGGCATAAATCTCTGGAATGCGGGAAGGGTCTTCGCTCGCGGTGAAGTAGAACTCGATCCGCGGATCCGTCTGCATGCGTTGGACGATCGGCGCGATGGTTGAATAGTTCATCGCCGTCCGCGCATCGACGAGCAGTCGCCTCCGTTCGGGAGAACGCCAGCGCTGCCATTGCTTGTCTATCTCGCGGCCGGTGGTGATAACGCGCTTAAGGCTCATCGAACGTGACGGCGGCAGGAAAAGGGGCATTCGGAGCAGAGCTGAGACCGGGCGTCCAAACCTCAGCCTGCGCTTCGATCTTTGGATAAACCTCGTCGACAGCGCGTTGATAGTCTTCAGGGAAGTCGATCTCGATCCACGGCAAGCCGCGCGTGCTCAACGCGTGCAACGGATGTCGCCGCGCAAACTCGCGGAACGCGCGCGGCGCCCAGTCTTTCACCGCGCCCGATTCGATCAGCGTATTCATGTAGTCGACAAGAAGTCTCGCGCCCGACGGACTGAACTTCACGATCCCGACGTTTTCGCCGTCCGCTTCCATCGGATCCATGTCTTTCGAGATGTCGACCACTCGCTCTTCTTCAACTTTGACTTTCATCTCCTCGTCGCCGAGCGGAGTCGGGTCGGTATCGGAGATCAGCAGCGCATCGTCGCGATCGGACTCGAGCAGGTTCGCGAGCATTCGCGGATGAAACAGCACGTCGGAGTTGAGCACGACGAAGCCGTCTGACAGGTGCTCGCGGGCGAGCCACAACGAATAGAGACTGCTCGTCTCGGCGAACTGGACGTTTTCGACGAAATTGATCTCGTCGTCACACTCCTCGCGAATGCTGTCGCCGCCGAACCCGATCACCACCACGATCTTATCCACGTTCAAACTGCGGAGCGTTTCGATCTGCCGATGCAAAAGCGACGCGCCGCCCACTTCCACCAGGCACTTGGGTTTGACCGCGGCGCCGTCGAGACGCGTGCCTTTTCCTGCTGCGAGAATGATTGCTTTCATGAGTTCATGCTCAGCTCTTTCGCCGCCGTGCCGCGAACCGAGCGTCGCCTAAAAATTTCCTTCACTTTATTAAAATACCAATCGCGCTCTGTCCGGCGGATGGCAAACGCCAGAAACAGTGTCGCGTAAATCACAGCCGCCACGCCCGCCTGCAAAAACATCAGCGGCCACGAACCGGCGCTCTGTCCGCGCGTCAGTAAAATAAACCCGGCCATCACGATGGCGGGCCATGCCGCCGGCCAAACACTCTCGCGAAAAATCGTCCACCACGAGATCTGAACGCGCCGGCACGCCACCGGAACCACCACAAACGTTGAGAAAACGACCATTGGTATCAACGTTCCGACAGCGACGCCTATCAAACCGTACCAGCGCACCAGCAGTACACTCAAGACCAGATTACTGACCGCCATGCTTAAGTTCGATAATGCAAGAATTTTGTGAAGTCCTGAGCCTTTCAGGATGACTGTCGAGGTCGCGTTGCCGACGCGTAGCGCCACGACGATGCTCAGGATGTAGATCACGTTCACGCTGGCCTCGAAATTCGGTCCGACCCACAGCAGTACCAGCGGCCGCGCCGTCAGGCCGAGCACGGTGGCCAGCGGAATCACCATCGCCAGCGACAGCCGCGTGCCCTGGATCAGTATCTTCTGCAGCTTGTCTACGCGCTCGACGGTCGAACTGTCGACGACCACGGGGAACAGTACGCCGTTGAGTTGATCCGTGATGCGCTGGACGATCTCGATTAGTCGTTGGGCCACGGCCCAGACCGCCACCGCGGCAGTGCCGAGAAATGCGCCGACCACGATCGCGTCGGTCGAATAGTTCAGCTTGTTAGCGAGGTCTATGATCAGAATGAAGACGCTGAAACCGGTCACTTCGCGCAGTCGGGAGCGTTTGAAGAAACTCGGCCGGATGCGCAGGGACGGAAACACGCGATACGCGTTCAGTGCGTAAGCGAGATAACTGAGAATGCGGACGCCCGTGGTCGCCGCAACCAGTTCCGGCAAGCCGTAACCCGCCAGCAGGACCACCACGTTCACCACGGCCACGACGATCGCCGTGACGAACGCAACCGCACCGTTTAGATACTGGCGCTGAAAGCCGTTGACGATGCCGCCGAAAACGCTGAACGGAAAGCCCAGCGCGACGTAAGCGCTGATGAAGAGAAACACGATCCGTCCGGTTCGCAGTTGATCGCCGGTGAGCGGAAACACGTTCTGAAGATTGAACGCGATCGCGACCGCGACGCTGAACGTCAACAGTCCAACAGCGCCGAACATGCAGAACATCGTGCTCGCGATCTCGTTCAGCGCGTTCGCGTCGCCCTGCGCGCGATACTTCGCCGCGAACCGCACCTGCGCGACGCCGTAACCCATGTCCAGCATGGAAAAGTAGACGGTGATCGAGGCGACGAGTATCCACAGACCGTACGCTGACTGGCCCAGATGCGCCACGTTGAATGGCAGCATGAAGATGCCAATCAAAAGCTCCGTCCCGGTGACCAGGTAGTTCACCGAGACGTTTTGGAAGATCAGCTTTGTTTGGCTTGTTTCTTTAGCCACAGAAGGCACAAAAGTCACAAAAGGCACAAGAACGATAAAAAGGAAATCAGGGTAAGAACTTCCTTTTGTGTCTTTTGTGCCTTTTTGTGGCTATCTTTCCAGCGCTGGCTGACGATGCCGGCGAAAAACCAGATCCAGAGCTCGTCTTCAAAACGTGCAATCGCGTCGCGCCGCGCGAGCGCCGAAACAAACTTCGTCAAACACGTCCGGTACAAATAACGCGGCACGCCCGCGATGTGCGGTATGGTCGAAAAATCGAGCGCCGTGCGCTCCGGCGACTCCATGTCCAACCGGTTGTTCTGATAAAGAATCGCGCGGCTGATCCCGTGCCAGTAAAACCAGCGGCGAAAGTATCGCTTGGTCAAACGGTCTTCCGGAATCACGTGATGGACCACCAGATCGGGCGAATAAAACCCCCGCAAACCCGCGGCGCGCGCGCGTTGCGCCCACTCGCGCACTTCCTGACCCAGCAAAGTGCCTGCCTTGCGCCCGATGCTGTTGTCCCAAAGCCCCGCCCGCTCAAACGCCTCGCGACGAAAAACCATGTTTACGCCGAGCGGCACCTGCTCACCAAACTCGACCGGCTTCGGCCCGTAATCGAGCAGCGCGATCACGCCCCAATGCTTTCCGCCGCGATTCGGCATCCAGTTCGGCAGCCTCCCGCTCCAAATCGGCAACGCTTTGCCGCCGACATAATCGCAGTCGAACTCGTTCAGCGCGCGCTCCGCGTTCGTCAACCAATTCGGATCGACGCGCACGTCGTCGTCAGTGATGGCGAGGACTTCCCCCTGCGCCGCCTTGATGCCGGCATTCAACGCCGCCGATCGTCCCTGCTCCCGTTCCATCAGATAACGAAGCGGTACGGGAAACGACTTAACACCCTCGACGACCTCACGCGTGTTATCGGAAGAGTTGTTATCGACGATGATTACTTCCCACGGCTCGGTCGTCTCGAGTCCCTTCAAACTTTCGATCGTCTTGACCAGCTCTTCCGCGCGATTATAGGTGGCGATAATGACCGAGAACTTCATGTGAAACTGGAAAACCCCTTACGTCCGTCTGCAATTCAGATTCCGAGTCTGGATTTGGGACCAAACTGCCGCCATCGTCCAGCATACAAACAAAAATTTCCCCTACCCCTTGTTCAACTGCTGGCCTACGTTTTGCATCGCAGTGAGTCAATCGACATCGTTGCGTGAGCTTAACGTGGCAGCGCCAAAAGGGAAAGGTTTTGCGCGTTACTACTGAAAGTCCCGATCCATTTTGCTATAAATGTCGATTAAATCGTCGGATTCCGATTTTTATAGCGAATCAGCATCCACTCTCCGGTGCTGGTTGGGTAACGAAACGTTCTCAGCTCTGTTCTGTTTATATGCGTAGTAAATCTCTGTTCGTCGCAATTGCATTCATACTTTTTGCCTCCCTCTCAGCGTCGGCCCAGACAGTCGAGCGGCTCTGCGACACCGCCTATGAAGACTGCCGAGCGCCTCTGTGGAGTTTGATCGATAACGAAACCCAGGGCATCGACATCGCCTACTGGTTCATGCAGGACACGTCGATCGCAAACAAGATCGTGGCCCGCTGGCAGGCAGGTGTTCCGGTCCGTATTCTCGTGGACCCGCGCGCCAACCCGACCTACGCCGGAAACGAGCAGATCCTTAACCAGTTCAAAGCCGCCGGAATCCCAATGCGGTACAAGAGCGGCGGCGGCATCCTGCACTGGAAGATGATGCTCTTCGTGGGGCAGAACCAGATCGAGTGGAGCGGTGCAAACTACGGCGCTAGCTTTTTCGTGCCCACGACCCCGAACTCCAACTACATCGATGAAGCGATCTATTTCACCAACGACCAGTCCATCATCAACAGCTTCAAGACGAAGTACGACGACCTCTGGACCGATACGTTCAACTACCTGGATTACGGAAACATCAACGGTCCGCTGACGCGCAATTATCCGACGTTTTCGATCGATCCCGAGCTGAATTACCCGCCGAGCGCCGACGACAGCCAGGATTTCTATCTCCGCACGGCGCAAAACATGAATCAGGAGATGCAGAAGATCGACGTCATCATGTATCGCATTACCAACCAGCGATACACAGACACGACGATCGCAGCCGTAAATCGCGGGGTACCCGTGCGCCTGATCCACGATCCGGACGAGTACCGAAACCCGGCGCGACAGTGGGACTCCTGGAATATCGATCGGATGTACATGGCCGGCGTGCAGATCAAGATCCGCAAGCATCTCGGCCTCAACCACCAGAAGTCTGTCATTCTGTATGGAAAGGGCATGACGATCTTCGGTTCGTCCAACTGGACCGGTCCGTCGTCAAACTCGCAACAGGAGCATAATTACTTCACGCTTAAGCCCTATTTCTTCAATTGGTTCGTCGATCAGTTCGAATGGAAGTGGAACTCGACGACCGAGAATCAGCCATTCGTTCCGCTTGGTCCGGAAGACCCCGTTTATCAATTGCCTGCGAACGGCGCGACGGGCGAATCGACCACGGTCACGTTGCGCTGGGAAGGCGGCCGCTGGTCCCACAAGTACGACATCTACTTCGGAACGTCGCCCAATCCGCCGCTGCTCGTTGCCGACGCCAGTACGGACCAGAGCGGCGCGCAACCGGGCCAGCCGCGCCTGAACACCGGCTCGGTCGATGACGGCGTCGTCGAAACGTATACGCTGCCACTCACGCTACAACCCGGCACGACCTATTTCTGGCGCATCGTCGGCAAGACGATGGCCAACGTCAGCGCCACCGGCCCGACGTGGACGTTCACAACCTCCGGCACCGCGCCGTCGCCAAGCCCGACTCCAACGCCTACGCCGCTAACTGAGTCTCCGAATAACACGCGCGTGCCGCCGGCGATTCAGATCGTCGACAGCGTCGGGGCTGTTTGGACACGTAGCGCAAATGGAAGCATCCTGCGCAACGGCGCGGGCACGTCCGGCGCCGGGTCGCAAATTCTCTACTGCAATCACATCGTTTACGTGCTCGGCACTGATTCACAGTGGTGGCGGTGGAACAATGGCTGGACGCCCGTAGGGTTCGTTGACCCGTGTGGCGGCAGCCCAACGCCATCGCCGACGCCCACTCCAACTCCAACGCCGACTCCATCGCCAACGCCGACTTCGGAGTCTGCGAATAACACGCGCGTACCGCCGGCGACTCAAATTATCGACAGCGTGGGCGCCGTTTGGACTCGTACTGCTGACGGAACCATCTTTCGCAACGGCGCGCCAACAGGCGGTTCCGGCCCAGAACTCCTTTACTGCAATCACATCGTCTACGCGTACGGTACAGACTCGCAGTGGTGGCAGTGGAACAATGGATGGATACCCGTAGGACCTGTCGATCCTTGCGGCGGTACAGCTACGCCAACTCCGACACCAACACCGACTCCGACGCCAACTCCGACACCGACACCAACACCGACGCCGACGCCATCACCCACACCGCAGCCGGCGGTCCCGTTGTTTGACCGCGTCTTCATCGTCGTCGCGGAAAACCAGAGCTTTGAAAACGTCATCGGCAGCTCGTCGATGCCCTATCTCAACGCGCTCGCCAATCGCTACGGTCTCGCGGTCAACTATTTCGCGAACACGCAGCCGTCGATCGGCGATTACTTCTGGCTCACAACGGGCCAGGTGATCACGAACGACAGTAACTTCACCGGCGTCGTCAGTGCCGACAACATCGTTCGGCAACTCAACTTCGCCGGTAAGTCGTGGCGTGCATACGCGGAGAGCCTGCCGTCCACCGGCTACATCGGCGGCGACTCATATCCGTATGTCAAACGGCACAATCCGTTTGCTTACTTCTCCGACGTGCGCGACAACGCGAGCCAGGCGAACAACCTCGTGCCGTTTACGCAGTTCGCGACTGACTTAGCCGGCAATCAACTGCCGAACTATTCGTTCATCATTCCGAACCAGCAGAACAACGCGCACGATTGTCCCGCGGCGATTCCGAACTGTACGAATGCGGACAAACTCGCGGCGGCCGATAACTGGCTCAAGACCAACATCGATCCGCTCATCTCGAGCACGGCGTTCCGGCAAAGCGGGCTGCTCGTCATCACGTTTGACGAGTCAGTTGACGCGGATACGCAGCACGGCGGCGGTCACGTAGCGACCGTGGTCATCAGTACGAAGACGCCGCAGGGCTTCCAGTCGAGCGCGCTCTACCAGCACGAGAACACGCTGCGGCTGACGGCTGAAGCGATTGGTCTAACGAGCTATCCGGGCGCGGGCGCCACCGCCGCGAACATGTCTGACTTCTTCGGTGGACCAGCTAACACAGCGCCGGCTGTCACTACTGTTTCACCGGGGTCTGGTCCGACAACGGGCGGCACGGCAGTGACCATTTCGGGGACCGGTTTTGCTGCGGGCGCGACCGTGACAGTGGGCGGCACAGCGGCTGGCTCAGTCAACGTAGTGGGCAGCACGACGATCACGGCTGTGACTCCGGCCCATTCGAGCGGCGCCGTAAACGTTGTGGTCACGAACCCCGGCGGACAATCCGCGACGAAGACCAATGGCTTTACGTACGCCAACGCACCTTTACCGGCGCCGGCTGTGACCCAGATCACACCAAACTCCGGCAGCACGAGCGGCGGTACGTCCGTAACGATTACCGGATCGAATTTCGTCTCGGGCGCCACCGTCACCATCGGATCAGCGGCGACCAACGTCAACGTCGTGAACGGAACCACGATCACCGCGACAACGGCGGCCCATACCGCCGGAACCGTGAATGTCGTGGTCCAGAATCCCGACGGTCAAAGCGCACAGCTTACCAACGGGTACAGCTACGTATCGGCCGGCGAGACGTTGTTGCTCGCCGACGACTTCAACGATAGCTCGATAAACACCAGCAAGTGGACCGCGAATAACCTGTTCAGCGGCTTCACTGACGCAACCGTAGCGCTACAGGAGACGACGGCTTTCCGCATCGGGCCGCTGAAGCAGAACGCCGGCGGGTCGCATTACAACGGCATCAAGTCGGCGGCGGCGTTCGACTTCACCGGTGCTTATGCGTACGTGCAGCTCGTGCAGGCGCCGAGCGCTTCGACAGCGGCGGACGCGTTTTACACGATCGGCCTGAACGTCGATAACTGCTATCGGATGTATGTCGAGGCGGGAACGCTGATCGTGCAGAGCAAGATCGGCGGCGCGAAGCAGACGCTCTTGAGCATCGCGTATAGCCCGGTCAATCACGCGTTCTGGCGGATACGTCACGACGCCGGAACGGGGCAGGTGATCTTCGAAGCCGCGCCCGCGAGCGGCGACGTACCCGGCGCATGGTCACAACTCTTCGCACAAGCGTGGAACACCTCGGCCATTCCGTTGAGTAACGTGACGTTTGAACTGAAAGGCGGGACCTGGCGGAGCGAAGGAAACAACCCGGGAACCGTCATCTTCGATAACTTCAAACTCGCGAAACCTTAGCCACAAAAAGGGTAGCCACAAAAGGCACAAGAGAAGACACAAAAAGGCACCACCCGCAAAGGGCAGAAGCAAAGTACAAAGGCCGGGTACCGCAATTGGTACCTGGCCCTTGGTGCTTAATGCTCGGTGTGCCTTTTTGTGTCTTCTCTTGTGCCTTTTGTGGTTACCCTCTTTGTGGCTACTGCACGATGAAGTTGGCGATCATCGGGTTATGGTCCGATGGCCGCACGCCTTTGTCGTCCAGCGTACCAAGCAGGACGACGACGTTGGTCTGACTCAGGTTCCGCGTGTCGGGAATCTGCGTCGATTGCAGGACCAGGTTCGGCGAGTAAATCGAATGCCAGACATAATCGATCCGGCCACGCCGCGTGCGCGTGTGCAGGTAAACGGGATTGTCAGGATACGCGACCGCGGCGCCCGCGTTCATCGCCCTCACCCAACTATCGTAGTAAGCGCTCGTCATACGCACCGATTCCGAGGTATCAGGCCCGGCATTGAAGTCGCCCACGATAATGCGCGACTCAGAGAACCCGGAAGCAAACGCCATGAGCTCTCCGACCTGATTGTAACGGGTGGTCGACGAGTCGGGATCGAGGTGCGTGGCAAAGAAGTTAATCGTTCTGCCTCCCACCGAGATCGTGGCCTGGGCCACCGAACGGTAACCGCTCATGTAACGCCCGCTTGTGCTCGAGAAGGGATACTTCGACAGGATTAGATTGCCTTCGGTCGTGCCGGAGTACTTCGGAATGTGATACCAGTACCAGGTCCGTCCCGTCAGGTTTTGCAGAGAACTGATCAGCGCACTGATGTTTTCCGAAGGTATTTCACAAATCCCGGCGATATCCGGGTTGATGCTGGCGACGTACTGGGCGGTCCGATCAAATAACCTGACCGCGTCAGTTCCCGTCCCGAACGATCCATTGAAACTAAGCACGCGCAACGACGTCGATCCCGACGGCGCAGGAGTTGGTGTTGGCGTTGGTGTCGGAGTTGGAGTTGGACTCGCAGTTGTTCCGCCACATGGATCGGTATAACCGACAGCCGCCCAGCCATTGTTCCAGCGATACCACTGCGAGTCGCTGCCGTAGACGTACACAATTCGACTGCAATAGAGGATCTGTGAGCCAGTGCCGGACGTGCCCGCGCCGTTTCGTAAGATCGCACTGTTGGAAATTGTCCAGACGTTAAGACCGGAGTCGACGATGCTCGTCGCGGGTGGAAGGCGCGTGTTGTTGGACGATTCGACCAGGGTTGGAGTTGGCGTCGGTGTCGCTCCGCCTCCACAGGGATCGACGAAACCGGTTGCCGTCCAGCCACCGTTCCATCGGTACCATTGCGAGTCGGTGCCGAGCACATAGACCAGACGGTTGCAGTAAAGGATCTGAGATCCTGTGCCGCCTGTTCCGGCGCCGTTGCGCAGGATCGCGCCGGTAGCAGTACGAGTCCAGACCGCGCCCGTGCTATCGACGATCTGCGTTTCCGGTGGAAGGCGCGTGTTGTTCGCAGACTCTCCCGACGATGTCGGAGTTGGTGTTGGTGTCGGCGTGGGCGTGGGAGATGGAGCTCCACTTGACGCCGCCAGGATCACGCTGTCGTTCTTGAGAGCACCAGGCGGGCTGTACAGGTACGAACCGGGCGAGAGTACGATCTGGTCGATCGAAAAACCGTCTTCGCGAACCTGGATGCGAATCGTCTGAGTACCGGTAGATTGAAACCAGATCTCCGGTCCATAGACGCCGATGCCCCAGCCATTGTCCTGCCAACCCCATCCTGAGACGCCACAACCGGAGCAGTCTTCGAGGTTGACTTCGGCCGCCGAGGTCGTGCCGATCCGGTAAACAGCGCTGCCACTGGCGTTCAGGCTGCCGGAAAACTGCACGAACACGGAATCGTTATAAGGGGAATTATTGAGAGTTCTGCCGCGAATCCACAGGCGATACGGCCGGCCTGAAGAAGCACTGAAGCTGAGCTCTACATAGTCTTTCGGGCTTGAGGACGCGGTCGTGATCTTCGCCGCGCCGAGGTCGGTGTTTGACAATCTTGCGCCACCCGCAGCCGTTGAATCGGCAGCGGCGGTCCAGTTACCGACTTTCACCGGGGCCTGAGACGCATAAAGAACTACTTCCTGAGCAGATGATGACTTAACGAAACCAACTAAAATTAGTACGGGAATGAATGCAAAGAACAGAATGAGCCGTCTAACGGTCACTTCTACTCCCTCCTTTCTGATTTTGACTCGAATCACAAGCAGGCAGGGTTAATCGGGATGATTGCTCCAATTCTTGAAAACAGACCCAGATCAGATCCCTAACGATGTGCACACGTAAACCGCAGCACACACACACGAGAAAAACTTAAGCGGACACCAGCTTTGGTGGACCGGTGACCGGCTGAAGCTAAGTTGTAGTGTTTTCGATCTCTTTCGCCTGAGATCTTGGAAGATTAGAACGGTGGAACTTGTTCTAACCGGGGCCGTCTGTCGGGAGCGCACGTGACCGTTGGATCGGCCATCTCCGTAACGCACGGAACCCATGGACCACTGTTGCCACCGCGGTCGCATCCGCGCGTCTTCAAGACTTTCGGACGATAGCACGGTAACACACGTGTGTCAAAAATTTGCCGAGTTTGTAACCGCTTCGCAACACTAAGATCATCTTTCGTTTCCCTTTTGTTTACTACTGATTTTTGATTCCGACGACGACGCTGTTGCTCGTCAGTCCGTGAATGCTTCCGTTTAGCGAAAGATCGCCGCTGATTGTCGAATCGTCCGGCAATTTCACCGTCAACTCCGTCAACCAGTTCAGATTCGGAAATTTTGTTACTTGCTCCACGACAAGCGCGTAGCTATTGCCGCGCGAGTCGGTCGCACGCACCGTAACCGCGGACGGTGTTTCGCCCGCCAGCAGGTCGAGGTTCGTCGCGAAGAGCTTGATTCGCGTCCGCTCGTCCGAGCTCAGGTTCAGCAGCGTTCTCACCGCGAACGGTTCTTTCGTGAACAGCACGGAGTGAAGCGCAATCGCGCGATTCGTGTTTGGCACCGTCAACAACACGGGCGACGGCGCCGTTGGCGCAGACGGGGTCACGGTATCCGCCCAGACGTCGAAATCCGCCACGACGAGATTGTGGTCCGAAGGCCTGACGCCTTTGTCGTCGAGCGTTCCGAGCGTCATGACCACGTTTGGGTTACTCAGATCGCGCGTGTCGGGAATGTTGGCGCTCTTCGCCGTCACGCTCGTCACGTCGGCTGCGTACAGGATGAAATCGATGCGCCAACGGCGGGTCCGCGTGTTCATCCACACCGGATTGTCCGGATACGCGGCGGCTGTGCCCTGGTTGAGCGCGTCGACCCAACTGTCGCGATAGGCCGCGAGCAGCGCAAGCACCTCGGGCGTGTCGTTGGCCGCGTTCATGTCGCCGCAGACGATGCGCGGCGCGGCAAAACCGCCGGTCCATTGCAGGAGCTCGGCCGCCTGAGTTTGTCTGAGCGCTGATGACGTGTGATCGAGGTGCGTCGCGAAGAAATTGATATCACGGCCGCCGATGTTGATCGTGGCTTGCGCGATCGAGCGTTGATAGCTGAGATAGCGAGAGCCGACGGCGGCGAAGTTGTATCGCGAAAGGATCAGGTTGCCTTCGGCGATGCCGGGCGCTTTCGGAACGAAGTGTGAATACCACGTGCGCCCGGTCTTTTGCTGGAGCAACGTGATCAATGTCGGGATGTTGTCTGGCGGCATCTCGCAGAGCGCGATCAAGTCCGGATTCATGCGCGCAAGCCACGTCGCGATGCGATCGAAATTTGTGACGCCGTCGGTACCCTGTCCGAACTGAATGTTCCAACTGAGCACTCGCAGAGGCGTGCTTGTCCCTGCGAGTGCCGCGTTAAGAAGTCGTGTCTGGCTTTGCGCGTTTAGTTGAGTCCAGCTCGTTACCGCTAAAAAACCCAGAACAATAGTTAAGAGGGAACCTAAAACTCGCCGCATTACCGTCCTTTACCGCACCAAGAGTGTTGCTTTGCGTGTCGCTGCGATGGCGAGCACACGGGGGTACACACTCTTACCGACGCATCTATGCGAAGCGTTCAATAACGATTCACTTGTAGTTTTGAGTTACAACTTCGGAGACCTAGCTGTCCGAAGTTCCGAATCCGTTTGTTTCGATTGAAACAACCGAGCGAATGCCCTTTCGTATTCGTTTGCGTGGCGTGGTCCAAAAGCGCCGCACGCGTCCTTAGACGTTTGGCAACCTAACATTTCGAAGAAGGGCTGTAAACCCTCCCGATCGAATTACAAGACAACCGCAATAATCCCTGCATCTACTTAGGTTTGCGTGACTTGGCGGCGGCGCTGGCGGAAGAAACCGTGGAAGAAACGGAGACGGCATTCGTGAGTGAAAGCCGCGTCGGTGTTTGCAGTGATGAGACTCGACATCCAACCGAGCGCATGCGCGGCGGTCTGTTTGTAGAGATGCCCCGGCACGCCGGCCACGCAGAAGCTCGAACGCTCCCACTCGGGATCGCGCATCACGGCGTAGAAATGGCCGTGTCCGGTGTGCCATCGGCGGTGATAGCTTTTCGTCAGTCGTTCAACCTCGACCGGAGCGCGCGCAATCATCTGCGGCAAATACATTCCCTGTCTGCCGCTGCGACAGACGCGCATCAGAAACTCCGTGTCTTCCATCGAGCCGATGAAGTTCTTAACTCGCTGCAAGTGCGGCGAGAACGTTCCGACCTCATCAAACACACTTCTCCGAAACGCGATGTTCGCAGTCAACAAACCGCGCGGGCTCTTGCCGCCGATGATCACCTCATCTGGCCCATAGTCCAGCAGGGCCAGCGGAGACCAATGCTCCGGCGTCAACCACGACGGCGGTGGCGCGGTCCACTGCGGCAACACTCTGCCACCGACAAACGAAAGATCCGCACGCGAGTCGAGCGCCTGCTTCAACGTCGCGAGCCAGTTGCTTTCAACCGTAACGTCGTCGTCGATGAAAGCGATGACGTCGGCGGTCGCGCTCCTGACTCCGCGGTTTCTCGCGTGCGCATTTCCCTGCTCCGTTTCGACAACGTAACGCACTCGATCATCCATGAGCGACTGGACCACCGCCGCTGTATCATCCCGGGAATTATTATCGACAATGACGATCTCGAACGGGATCCGCGTATCCTGGCCCAGCAGGCTGTTGATCGCGGCGCGCAACTGCCCGGATCTGTTGTAAGTTGGAATTACTACGGATACTTCGGCGGCATTACCCATCTAACTGGGCCTCCTTCCGAAAGTGCCGCCCGTAAAGCAGGCCCAGCCAATCCCAGACGCCGAGCTCCGCAGCAAACGCCTGCGCCGGATCCTTCGGCTTCGTCACGAGATGCTTTGTCGTCGAAAGCATTCCACGCAACGCATTGCGATACTGCCAACGCGGAATGCCGAACAGGTAAGCGCACGGCAATCGTCTCGTGCGGTGCAGCAAACCAAGCGACACGCCGCGCCAGAAGCACCAACGGCGAAAGTAACTCTTCGTCATTCTTTCAGCCGGAATGTAGTGGTAGATGATGAGGTTTGGCAGGTACACGCCCCGCGCGCCGTGCGCCAGCAGACGGCCGTAAAGTTCTTCATCCTCACCAGTTAGCAGGCCTTTGTCCGTCCGGCCAAGCCACGTCGAGTATGGACCAATCTGCTCCAGCACCGCTCGACGAAAGACGGCGTTTCCGCCCATCAGGATGCCCGGATAGTTGCTGTCGTACGGCAGCTCTTTGTCTCCGCCATCGACCCAACCGACGACGCCGCCGTACTCACGCGGCAACCAGTCCGGCGGCGGCGTACTCCAGTTCGGCACGTATGGACCACCGATGAAATCGAGATCCCTTTTGCTGAACATCACGAACGCGGTCGTATACCAGTCGCGATCGATCTCTTCGTCGTCGTCGATTACGCCGATGAGGTCGCCACTCGTCGCGGCGATGCCTGCGTTGAGCGCATGCGATCGTCCCTGCTTCTGTTCGAAGCAGTAGTGAATCCTGTCTCCGTATTGTTTTTGAAACGACTCGATCACCTGTCGCGTGCCGTCAGTCGAGTTGTTATCGACGACAGTAATCGAAACCTCTAAACCGGCGGGAACATCAGCGGCAAGCAAACTGTTCAAGGCTGAGGGGAGGAGATCCTGGCGGTTGTAAGTCGGAAGAATTACATCGAGTCGCATGAGTGGGCTCAAAGGGAGGACGAGGCGCGCGGCTGATCGATTCCGCTTAAATGATGATCCGTGTGCTTCGCAAACACGTGTTCGCGCATCGCGAAGGCCCAACCGACCAGGCGTGGCGCGTGGCGCAGGAGAAAGATCACTGACGCAAGCTTCGTCGTCCGTAAATGTTCGTTGGCTTTTTGAAAACTGTCCAGCGCCGCACTTGTCTGGCCCGCCTTCAACTGGTGCTTGCCTTCGAACAGGTAAAGCATCGCACGGTTACCTGTGATCTGTTCGTCGAGGACCTTCTTCTCCGCCGGCGTCAACTCAAAATTCGCGGCGCACTTTTCAAATACGGCGAGCAGGTTTCGCACCATCCACACTCGATCCGACGAAAGGCTCCCTTCGTGCCGCCGGTAGAGCACTAACGGACGCCGGTGATAAATGATCTTCCCACCAGTTTTGACGATGCGCAGCCACAGATCGAAGTCCTCACAACTGCGCAGACTCTCGTCAAACATCCCCGCACCGCGAATCGCGCTGATACGGGCCGTAACGCACGTCATGACGACGCACTGCTGCCGCACGAGCGACTCGAAATTCACGTCCCCTTCCGACGGCGAGATCTTCATGAACTCGAGCGTCGCTTCAGAACCGTCGCTAACGATCGTCGCGTTCGGATAAACGAGCACAGCGTCCGGATTATTACTCAACATGCCGAGCTGCACGTCGAGATAGTCAGGCGTCCATTGATCGTCGGCGTCGAGCTGCGCGTAAAACTCGCCTTTCGCGATACGGATCGCAGCGTTCCGGGCGGCGCTGACGCCTTTGTTTTCCTGCGAGATGTAAATGACGGGCAGCGGATGCGACTTGAGTATCTGTTCGAGCTCGTCGCGGTCGCTCGATCCGTCGTTGACGACGATCACTTCGTAGTCCGTAAACGTCTGGGCCTGTATGGAATCGAGCGCCTGCGCGATGTAACGCGCGGAGTTGTAGACCGGGACCACAACCGTAACGGCTGGAGTCTTACGGTTCGAGTCAACGTCATTGCTCTGAAGCGTCATTATCCCAAATGCATCATCTGCCGCGCCGCGAGCGATCGCTTGCGGCTCGGCTCGCGGCCCGCAAGCCTTGTATAGTGCTCTACCCACACGTCGCGAACCGCTTCCCAAACGTACAACGACGAACACTCCTGGTACGCGTTACGCGCAATCGACGACGCCAGCTCCGGCGACTCGAGCAGCCGAATGGCCCACGACGCCATCGCCTCGTGATCGTTCTTCGGAACCATCAGTCCTGTCCGCTCGTGAGTCACGATATAGCGAATGCCGCCGGCGCTGGTCGTGATCACGGGCATGCCGGAAGCAAACGATTCGAGTATCGAGCCCGGCATGTTGTCGATGTTCGAGCTGTTGAGGTAGATGTGCGCCTCGTCGTAAAGCTCGTTCATCCGCGCCGGATTGACGCGCCCGCGGAAGTCGACGTTTTGCAGTTTCAACTCCCGCGACAGCGCTTCGAGCGACGCTCGCTGGCTGCCGTCGCCCGCGATGATCAACTTCGCCTCGGGAAACTTCTGCTGGATCTTCGCGAACGCCCGCAGGATACACGCGACGTTGTACAGCGGATAAAGATTGCGGTTCGAGAAGAAGATGGGCAGCAACGGTTTCCGCTCGCGATACTTGAACCGCGACTGATCGATGATGTTCGCCACCGCCGAAGCGCGTAAACCAAACTTGCGAAACACGTCGACGAGATACTGAGACGGAACGATCAGCTCATCCGCGAGCTTCATGATCGGAACGGCCGTGCGAGGCCACATTCGCAAGTGGTCCTCCGCCTCGCCGCTGCGATAGTTCAGGATCACTTTCTTGCCGAAGAGCCGCGCGATGAGTATCGCTGGCGTCGGCGCGAGCAGAAACGAGAAATAGGACGCGGAGAACGTGTGGACGATGTCGTTCCTGGGAACGTTGATCAGCAGCTTGAAGCAGTAAGCCAGCGACGTCACGATCGTCCGCACGTACTTGATCCGCTGCAACAGCTTCAGTGGACCAGGCAAACGCGGGTTGTGAGGCACGAACGAGACTTCGAACTCCGGTTCGCGACCGAGGTGTTCGCGCAGGTAGTTGGCCTGAACTGCCTGGCCGCCGAGGATTCTTAACGCCGGCGCCACCAACAACAGTTTGATTGGTTTATCCTGGGAGTCATGCTCCGCTCTGACAACGTCAGCTTTCCCCATTGTTCCCACGTCCCATCCTGTTCATCACGAAACGAGGACCTCCGGTCCACCGGTCAAGAGTCCGTCCAGGTTGATCTCTCGTGAAGTAAGGGTCTGGGCCGATCTCAACATCTCTACACAAACGAGAGTCGCCCGCGCGCCGTCGCGCACCGTGATTTCAGGCGACTCGCCGCGAGCGAGATTGCGAAAGAATGAGGAGAGTTGTGCTTCGTAACCTTTGTGCGCCCACAGGGTCGATTTCGTATGTTTGAAATTCGAGACCGACTTGAACCGCTTAAAGTCCTGAACCGACGAGGTAACGCCTTTCGCAAATACCTCGACCTGTTCGCCTTGAGCTTTTTTCGAGCCAATTGTTGAATAGTTCAGACTACCAATGGATCCATCCGCAAACCGAAACGTTGCTACCAAATTGTTTTCGCCGATCGGATCGGTCTTGCCTGTCGGGAGACAATACGCGGAAACGTTGATCGGCTCCGATTCCAGCAGCCAATACATGAGGTCGACGAAGTGAACGGCCTCGCCGATGATCGCGCCGCCAATAGCAGGATCCGCCATCCAGTACGAACCTGAAATGCCCGGCGAACTCACGCGACAGTTGATCACC